>CAZQCA010000032.1:0-20545 GCA_964591845.1 uncultured Nocardioides sp. | reverse complement strand
CACTGCACGTGGCGGCAGGTCACCGTGACGGTGTCGAACGGCTGGAGCGTCACGTGAGTGATCGGCAACGCGCCCTGGTCGTCGAAGTCCCACACCGGGATGTCGAGGATCTTCTGCTCGTCGGGCCGGCCCTGGTTGACCACGACCTTGATCGAGCGGCCGAGGAGGTGCATGTGGCCGGCGACCGCCCGCACCGTGGTCGGCACGCCGATCGTCCGCTTGCAGGACTGCACGTTGCCGGCTCGCGGCTTGCCGCCGCAGACGAGATAGAGCAGGTCGGCGGTGTTGCCGGCGGCGCCGAACCGCGCCTTCGCGTCGGCCACGGACGCGGAGCGTTCGCACAGCGGCCCGTCGGCGTACTTCTCGCGGCAGGGCAGCTCGACGGGAGCCGGCAACAGCATCGTCTCGAGCGGGGTGAGCCCGGCCGAGCGCGGAGCGATCCGCAACAGGGTGCGGGAGACGTCGGCGCCGGGTCCGGCGAGCAGGTTGTAGTGCACCTGCATCACGATCTGGGTGCCCTTGGGCAGCTCGACGCCGAAGCCGGGCCGCTGCACCGACTCGGTGCCGCCCGGCGCCCAGGCGCCCAGCCACGGCGCGTTGTCGAGACCCGGGCCGTTCTCCAGCCCGCTGTTGCCGAAGCAGGTCCAGCCCTCGCCCTCGGTCTGGTCGTCCAGCTGGTGCGCCCTGTCGACGAGGTCGGGAGGCACCCGGAAGAGGATCACGTGGTGCACCACGTCGGCGTTGCCGGGCTGGACGAAGGTGCCCGTCAGGAACACGTCGCGGGCCAGTTGGGGGTCGAGCAGGAAGCAGCGGTAGTCGTCGGTGCCGACGCCGTTGGGCGCCGAGGGTGTGTAGGACGCGGGCATGGTGAGCGTCAGCCGGCGCTCGCCCGGCCGCAGCTTCTTGGGCTGGTAGGCCTCGATCGGGTGGTCGTCGTCGGCCCCGGCCGGCTCGTCGGCGTGGTCGTCGCCGGCCCCGGTCGACGTCTCTGCCTGGGCGGGCTCGTCCGTGGAGTCGTCGGTCGACTCGGCAGAGGCGGAGCACGCGGCGAGCGCCACGAGGAGCCCGGCCGCGAGCGCAGCGCGCAGTCGCCGCGTCATCCCGGTGGCCAGGTCATCGGACGACCACCGAGCAGGTGGAGATGGGCGTGGAAGACCGACTGCCCGGCGCCGGCACCGGTGTTGAGGACCAGGCGGTAGTGCCCGTCGAGCCCCTCGGCCTCCGCCACGGCGTGTGCTGTCGACACCAGCTCGGCCATCGCGTCGGGCGCCGCCGCGGCCAGAGCAGCGGCGTTGTCGTGGTGGGCGCGCGGGATCAGCAGCACGTGGACCGGCGCCTGCGGGTCGATGTCGCGGAACGCGACCACGCCGTCGCTGCGGTGGACGACGTCAGCGGGGATCTCGCCCGCCGCGATGCGGCAGAACAAGCAGTCGCCGGCCGCGTCGCTCATGCGCACACTCTAACCGCCGCGCCGTCGCCGACGGCGTGCTCGACGGCCTGGCGTTAGATGGTGGCGTGGTGGAGATCGTGGCGCACCGGGCGGGCAACGACCCCGTGCTCGCCGCTGCCGCCCACGGAGCGGCCGACGTCGTCGAGGTCGACGTCCACCTGGTGCGCGGGCGGGTCGTCGTCCGGCATGCCAAGCGGCTGCTCGGCACCGGGCGGCTGTGGGAGCGGTGGTACCTCCTCCCGAGACACACCGCGGTCCCCGAGCTGGCGGAGGCGCTCGGCTGGCTGCCGGCGCGGCATCCGGTCTGGATCGACGCCAAGGGCCCGCTCGCGCGGCGCCTGCCCGCGGCGGCCCTGGCCGTGACCGGCGCCGACCCCCCGGTCACGGTGTCGAGCAAGGTGCCGTGGGTGCTGGCCCGCGTCCCCGACGGCGTACGCCGGGTGCGGTCGGTCGCCAACCGGGCCGAGCTGCTCGCCCTGCGGGTGCCCACGCGCGGCCGGGAGCACGGCGTGGCCCTCCACGACCGGCTCGCGACCCGTGGCCGGGTCGTCCGGCTCGCGCGCCGGCGGCAGGTCTTCGTCTGGGACGTGACCGACGAGCGACGGGCGCGTGAGCTGGTCGCCTGGGGCGTCTCCGGGCTGATCCTGGACTCCCCGGAGCTGATGGTGACCCTCCGCGCGTAAACCTCCGGGGCCGGTCGCGCGTGGCACTACCGTGAGCACGCATGAGGGACCCGCAGGGGTGGCGACGTTGAGTCGCCCGACCTCGTGGGACGCCGACGAGGCGCTGGAGCAGCTCTACGCCGCACACTGGCGCTCGCTGGTCAGGCTGGCCACGCTCCTGGTGAGGGACGTGGGCACGGCCGAGGAGGTCACGCAGGACGCGTTCGTGGCCATGCACGGCCGCTGGAGCCGGCTGCGGGAGCCCGACCGGGCTCTGGCCTACCTGCGCCAGACGGTCGTCAACCGCAGCCGCTCGGTCCTCCGGCACCGCGCCGTCGTGGTCCGCCACGCCGCCCGCCAGGCGCCTGCACCCGACGCCCCCGGTGCCGACGCGGGCCTGGGGGACGCTGCGCGCCGCAGTGCCGTGTTCGCAGCGCTGGCGGCCCTGCCCGAGCGACAGCGCGAGGTGATCGCCCTGCGGCACTACGCCGAGCTGTCCGAGGCCGAGATCGCCGAGGCGCTCGGCATCTCCCGCGGCGCGGTCAAGTCCCACACCTCACGCGCCTCCGCCGCCCTACGCCTCCATCTGTCCGACCTGTGGGAGGAGCGGTCATGACCGCCGACGACACTCGCCTCACCGAGCTGGTGCGCGAGGCCGCCGAGACCATCCAGCCGACCGACCGCCTGGCCGAGGTCCGGGCCGCCGCTCGCGCGGCCGACGTACGCCGGCGCCGGAGGGCCTGGCTCGTCACCGGCGGCGCGTCGCTGGCGACCGCGGCCGCCGTGGCCGCCGTGGCGTTCGCCGTCGCACCGGGCGGCGACCGGGCCGCCGGCCCCGACCCGGGGGGCGACCCCAGCGTCACCCCAGGGCCCACCGAGACGCCCACGACACCTGAGCCGACCCCCAGCGAGACCGCGTCGGCGGGCTCGGACGACCTGGTGGCCGTCCCGGTCTACTACGTCGGGGACGCGCCTCCCGGCCCGCGGCTCTACCGCGAGTTCCAGCGAGTGCCTGCCGCCGACCGGCTCCTGGCCGCAGCCCGGGCCGCGACGTCCGGCGCCCCCCTGGACCCCGACTACCGGTCCGCGTGGGGCGGCGACGTCGTCGAGAGCGTGAGCTTCGACGGGATCGATGACGACGGTGAGCTCCAGGTCGTGTTCCGCGACGACTTCTCCGATGCTGCTCTGGCGATCCCCACCGACCAGGCGGAGCTCGCGATCCAGGCGCTCGTCTACTCCGTGCAGGGAGCCGCGCAGGCCACGGCGCCCGTGACCTTCTGGATCGCGGGCGAGCGCGTCGACTCGCTGCTCGGAGTCGACGTCAGCCAACCGCTCGCCCGCGCATCCCAACTCAAGGTCCTGGCCCTGGTCAACGTCACGACGCCGGCACAGGGGACGGTCGTCTCCGACGGCAGCCTGGAGGCCTCGGGCGTCGCGTCGTCCTTCGAGGCCACCGTGCCGTGGGCGATCCTCGACGCCACGGGCGCCACCGTGCAGGAGGGTTCGGCGATGGCCGCGGGGTGGATGGACCGTCTCTACCCGTGGGAGTCGGTGATCGACGTGAGCGGGCTGGCTCCCGGGGACTACACCTTCGTCGCCAAGACCGACGACCCGTCGGGCGGGGCCGAGGGCAACGGGCCGTTCGAGGACACCAAGGACTTCACGATCGAGTGAGCCGGGAGCCCGGGGCCTCGTTGCAGGGGAACCAGCAATCCCAGGTTCACTTGGGATTGCCTCACTTCCCCCGCGGGGCACCCAGGGGGAAGTGACAGAACCCCAGGTGAGCCTGGGATTCATGAGGTGGGCCGCTCGACACCCGGACCATCGATGACTACGAGCTCATCCTGGAGGCACGCTCACGCCCAGCGCGGGGTGCGGGCCAGCAGCGCGGCGACGGCCGCGACGCCGGCAGTGGAGGTGCGCAGCACCTCGGCCCCGAGCCGTACGCCGTGCGCGCCGGCGCCCGCCAGCAGCGCCAGCTCGTCGTCGGTGAGCCCACCTTCCGGGCCCACCACGACGAGCAGCCGGCCGGCCGTGGACACGTCCAGCGAGGCCAGCGTCGCCGCGGCGGCCTCGTGCAGCACGACCGCGAGGTCGGCCTCCGCGACGAGCGCGGCCAGATCGGCGGTCGCCGCCAGCGGGGCCACGTCCGGCCACCACGCGCGCCGCGACTGCTTGGCCGCCTCCCGGGCCGTCGCCCGCCACCGCGCCAGCGATCGGTCGGCCCGCTCGCCGCGCCAGACCGCCACCGATCGCGACGCTGCCCAGGGGACGACCACGTCGACCCCCACCTCCGTGAGGACCTCGACGGCGAGCTCGCCCCGGTCCCCCTTGGGGAGGGCCTGCACCACCGTCACCGACGGCGAGGGCCGGGGCAGGGTCTCCACCGACTCGACCGCGACCGCCAGCTCGCGCTTGGACGCCGCCGTCACCACGCCCTCCGCGCGCAACCCACGGCCGTCGGTCAGGGCCACCCGCTCGCCGACCCGCAGCCGGCGTACGACGACCGCGTGGTGCGCCTCGTCGCCGGTGACGAGGACCTCACCGCCGGCCGTCGCCGCGGCCAGGTCGGGCGCGTGGTGGACCGGCAGGCTCATCGTGCGTCGTCAGTTGAACGCGTCGCGGAAGCGGCTGAAGACCGACTTGTGGGAGGCCTTCATCGACCCCGACGGCGCCTCCTCGCCACGGATCGCCGCGAGCTCGCGCAGCAGCTCCTCCTGACGCGGGTCGAGGCGGGCGGGGGTCTCCACGACCACGTGCACGACCAGGTCTCCGCGCCCGCCCCGCAGCCCGGGGACCCCGCGACCGCGCAGCGTCTGCTCGCTGCCCGACTGGGTGCCGGGCCGCAGGTCGAGCTCGAAGGAGGTGTCGTCGCGCTCCTCCGCGTCGGGCAGGTCGGCCTCGAGGGTCGGCAGGATCAGCGTGGTGCCGAGCGCGGCCGCGGTCATCGGCACCGACACGGTGCACAGGAGGTCGGCGCCCTTGCGGGTGAAGGTCTCGTGGGGGGCGACGTGGATCTCGACGTAGAGGTCGCCGGCCGGGCCGCCGCCCGGGCCGATCTCGCCCTGCCCCGACAGCTGCACGCGGGTGCCGTTGTCGACTCCGGCGGGGATCTTCACGTTGAGCGTGCGACGCGAGCGGACGCGGCCCTCACCGGAGCACTCGCGGCACGGCTCGGGGATGATCGAGCCGTAGCCGCGGCAGGCCGGGCACGGCCGCAGGGTGCGGATCTCGCCGAGCAGGGACCGCTGCACGTGGGCTACCTCGCCGGTGCCCTGGCACGTCTCGCACGGCACCGGCTGGGTCCCCGCCGCCGCCCCGGCCCCGCGGCAGGCGGTGCACAGCACGGCGGTGTCGACCTTGAGCTCACGAGTGACGCCGAACGCCGCCTCGGCGAGCTCGACGTCGAGCCGGATCAGCGCGTCCTGGCCACGGCGTACGCGCGGCCGTGGGCCACGGGAGGCCGCCTGGCCGCCCCCGAAGAACGCGTCCATGATGTCGGTGAACGAGAAGCCCTGCCCCTGCCCGAAGCCGGCTCCGGCGAAGACGTCGCCGCCGCGGTCGTACGCCGCCCGCTTCTGCGGGTCCGACAGCACCTCGTAGGCGCGGGTGACCTCCTTGAACCGCTCCTGGGTCTCCGGGTCCGGGTTGACGTCGGGGTGGAGCTGGCGGGCCAGCCGGCGGTAGGCCTTCTTGATCGCGTCGGCGTCCGCGTCGCGCGGTACGCCGAGCAGCTCGTAGAGGTCCTGGGTCACCTGGTTCCTATCGGTCGGTCAGTCGGGACGAGGTCAGGCCTCGTCGAGGATGCGGGAGACGTAGCGCGCGACGGCGCGGACCGCGGCCATGGTGCCGGGGTAGTCCATGCGGGTCGGGCCGACGATGCCGAGCGTCGCCAGCGCGGCCTGGTCGGCCGGCCCGTAGCCGCTGGCGACCACGCTGGTCGCCGACAGCTCCTCGTAGGGACCCTCGTGGCCGATCCGGACCGTCACGGCGTCGCCGGTGTGGGCCTCGCCGAGCAGCCGGAGCAGGACGACGTGCTCCTCGAGCGCCTCGAGCAGCGGCCGGATGGCGACGTCGAAGCTGTCGCCGAAGCGCGCCAGGTTGGCCGCCCCACCGACCGCCACCCGCTCGTCGGACCGGTGGTCGGACATGGCGTCGCACACCGCCGCCACCACCGGGTCGGTCACGGCGTGGTCGGGCGTCGCGGGATCGTCACGGAGCGCCTGGAGGGCCTGCGAGGCGTCGGCGATCCGCTCGCCGACGCAGGCGTGCAGGATGCGCGACCGCAGTGCCACGAGCTGCTCCTCGCTGAGCGCCTCGGGCAGCTCGACCAGGCGCTGCTCGACCCGTCCGGTGCTGAGGATCAGCACGATCAGCAGGCGCACCTCGGCCAGCGCGATCACGTCGACGTGGCGCACGGTCGACCGGGAGAGGGTGGGGTACTGCACGACCGCCACCTGGCGGGTCAGCTGCGAGAGCAGGCGCACCGACCGGTGGACGACGTCGTCGAGGTCCACCGCCTCGTCGAGGAAGGTGGAGATGGCGCGCCTCTCGGCGCTGCTCATCGGCTTGACCGTCGTGAGCCGGTCGACGAACAGCCGGTAGCCCTTGTCGGTCGGCACCCGCCCGGCACTCGTGTGGGGCTGCGCGATGTAGCCCTCGTCCTCCAGCGCTGCCATGTCGTTGCGGACCGTGGCGGGCGACACGCCGAGGCCGTGCCGCTCGACCAGCGCCTTGGACCCGACGGGCTCCTCGGTGGCGACGTAGTCCTCGACGATCGCGCGCAGCACGGCCAGCTTGCGCTCCTCGGACATCTCGACACCTCCCGCCGTGGGGCGGAGAGGCTCGCGCTGGCACTCCCCGCCGCTGAGTGCCAATGCTACTAGGCGGCGCAGCCGCGGGGTCCTACCCGGCGTCGGTGCGGCAGGCCCGCAGCCAGGCGCGCATCGCGGCGGGCGACATCACGGCCGGGTCGCCGTACTCCGCCTCGCCGGCGTCGGCGAGCTCGGGCGGCAGCACGTCGAGGATCGCGTCGAGGTCGCGATGCGTGCGCACCTCCTCGTCGATCACGTCGGCCATCTCGCGGCTGGCCGGCGTCCGCAGCAGGTCGTGGTGTCGCAGGCTGGCGACCATGCCCTTGAGCAGCATCTCCCACGTCGTCATCGGCTCCTGCTTGGCCGTGGCCGACTCGGCCGCGGAGTCGAGGAACGCGAACGGCACCTGCGTGAAGCCGACCCCGCGCGCCAGGAAGGCACCGATCCAGTCGGTGTCGAAGGAGAAGTCGAAGACCACGGGGTCGGCGACGATGTCGGCCAGCAGCCCGCTCTCGTAGAGCTTGAACGCGGCCTGCGTGTCGAGGATGCCCTGCGAGAAGATCGCCTCCCCGGCCATGCGCTGCATGTGCCGGAGGCTCTTGATGCCGATCCCCCAGCGGGCGGCGTCCTTGACGAGCACGGACTCGGGGTGGCGGCGATTGCCGATGACCACCCGGTCGCCGGCCTCGCGGAAGGGCCGGACGAGCAGTCCGAGCTGGCCGAGGTGGGCGGAGAGGTCGGCATCCGTGTAGACGACCGCGTCCACGCCGTCGTCGATCGCCCGCTGCGCGCCGAGCACGATCGAGCCGCCCTTGCGCGAGTCGTCGGGTGACGTGAGCGAGCGCAGTGGTCCGGTGGAGGTCGGCACGTGGTCGGCCAGGAAGAGCACCGTCACCCGGTCGGACGCGCCGGCCTCGGCGGCGATCTGCCGGGCCAGTCCCCCGCTGTCCGACGGACAGCCGTCGTCGACGGCGTACAGCCGCCAGTCGACGGCGGTCCCGGCCGTCGCCCACCGGAGCTGGGCGATCTTCGCGCGCAGCGAGTCCTCACCGTGCGGGTTGTCGGCGGAGCGCGGCCGCAGCCTGTTCTGCTCCCCCCACATGGCGAACACGACGCCCACGGTGGTCGGCGGCGCCACGAGGAGCGCCCGGCGGGACTCGACCAGCTTGGCCGCCAGCCGGAAGGACAGCGGCGCGGTCGTCGCGGCGGCCCGCAGCTCGTCGGCCCCGAGCTCCGACTCGGCGAGCAGTGCCTCGGCCATGGCCAGGACCCGGTCCTGGTCGCCGGGGTCGGTCAGGTCGATCGCATCGGGTGCCCCCTCCACGAGGGTCTGGACAAGGCCGGCCGGAGCGCTCATGGGCTCACGCTAGTGGGCTGATCTAGGGTCGCGACATGGGCACGTTCACAGAGGTGGCCGACCGGGTCTGGGTCGCGCGCTACCCCTGGGCCGACGTCAACGTGTCGCTGGTGGGCAGCTCCTCTGGGTTGCTGGTGGTCGACACCTATGCCTCGGCGGCGGCGGCGCGCGAGGTCGTGGACGACGTACGCCGGCTGGGTGCAGGCGAGGTCGCCGCCGTGGTCAACACCCACTCCCACTGGGACCACGTGCTCGGCAACCACACGTTCCGGGCGGCCTACGGCGATGTGCCGATTCATGCCCACGAGAGCGCCGCCGTCAGCACCCTCGACGACAACCGCGAGCTCCAGGAGGCTCTCCGCGACCCCGCCGGCGAGCACGCCGGCGACCCGCACCGCGAGGAGCTGCTCGCGACCGAGATCGTGCCGGCCGACCGGACCTTCTCCTCCGCGGTCGTCCTCGACCTCGGCGACCGGCTGGTCGAGCTCGTGCATCCCGGCCGCGGTCACACCGACGGCGACGCGGTCGTGCTGGTCCCCGACGCCTCGGTGCTGCTCGCGGGCGACCTGGTCGAGGAGTCCGGGCCGCCGGCGTTCGGCAGCGACAGCTGGCCCCTGGAGTGGCCGCTCAGCCTCGACCTCGTGCTCGGCCTGGTCACGAGCGAATGGGTCGTGGTGCCCGGACACGGAAGTCCGGTCGACCGCGACTACGTCGAGCAGCAGCGGCAGGCGATCGGCATCGTCGGCGAGACCATCCGCGACCTCGCCGGCCGAGGGGTCCCCGCGGCAGACGCGCTGGCCGCCGGGAGCTGGCCGTTCCCGCGTGAGGTCCTGGGCGAGGCCGTCCGCCGCGGCTATGCGCACCTGCCGCGGGCGCAGAAGCGGCTTCCGCTGGTCTGACCGGCGCGCCGCACCAACGGCCGCCGGCGGCCGACCTAGCGTGGCGGACGTGACGACCGGGGTGGGCCGCTACAGCGGCGACGTGCTCGCGGAGGACTGGCGGGCGCCCGCGCGGGGTCGCGCCACCGAGGTGCCGGCCGAGCTCGGCTGCGTCGTCGAGGAGGTCACCTCCGACTGGGTGGGCGAGATCGTGGCCGTCGAACGCGACCTGCGCACGGTGACCCTCGAGGACCGCCGCGGCAAGCGGCGCACCTTCCCGCTGGGCCCGGGCTTCCTGCTCGAGGGGCGGCCGGTCGTGCTCACGCCGCCGGCGCGACTGACCGCGCCGCGTCCGCCGCGTCGTACGGCGTCCGGGTCGGTCGCCGTCCCCGGCGTCCGGGCGCGGGTGGCGAGGGAGAGCCGGATCTATGTCGAGGGCCGCCACGACGCGGAGCTCGTCGAGAAGGTCTGGGGCGACGACCTGCGCGTCGAGGGAGTCGTGGTCGAGTTCCTCGGCGGCGTCGACGACCTGCGAGGACACCTCGAGGAGTTCGAGCCCGGTCCGGGCCGGCGCGTGGGCGTGCTCGTCGACCACTTCGTCGCGGGGAGCAAGGAGTCCCGGATCGCCGACTCCGTCGCGGACTCGCCGCTCCGAGAGCACGTGCTCGTGGTCGGCCACCCGTTCGTCGACATCTGGCAGGCCGTGCGCCCCGACCGGCTCGGCCTGGCGGCATGGCCGGACGTGCCGCGGGGCGAGGACTGGAAGCGCGGCACCTGCCGGCGGCTGGGCTGGCCGGCCGCCGACCAGGCCGACCTCGCTCGCGCGTGGCAGCACATCCTGTCGCGCGTGTCGTCGTGGCACGACCTCGAGCCCGCGCTTCTCGGTAGGGTCGAGGAGATCATCGACTTCGTCACCGGCCCCTGAGCGGGGCCCCGTCCGATCGGGGAGCACCATGACCGAGCAGCCACCTCCGCCTCCCGCCGACGACGGCGCGCCCCCGCCGGCCGAGCAGCCCCCGCCGGCCGAGCAGCCCTCGCCGACCGAGCAGCCCCCGGCCGTCGAGCAGCCCCCGGCGCCCGCCTACGGACAGGCGCCCCCGCCCCCGGCCTACCAGCAGCCCGCCTACCAGCAGCCCGCATACCAGCAGCCCGCCTACCAGCAGCCGGCCTACGGCCAGCCGCCCGGGACGCTGGGCGCCTCCGACGAGCGCACCTGGGCCGGCGCGGCCCACTGGAGCTCCTACGTCGCGAGCCTGGTGGCGCTGTCCTTCCTCGGTCCGCTGATCGTGATGCTGACCCAGGGCAACAAGTCGGCGTTCGTCCGCCAGCACGCGGTGGAGTCGCTCAACTTCCAGATCTCGCTGATGATCTACGCGATCGTGTCGTTCATCCTGGTGTTCGTGCTGATCGGGTTCTTCCTGCTGATCGCCGTGGGCCTGCTCTGGCTGATCATGCCGATCCTGGCGACGATCAAGGCGGTCAACGGCGAGCCCTACCGCTACCCGCTGACGATCCGGCTGGTGCACTGACCGGCAGACCGGCCGACCGTCAGTCCAGCAGCCGACGCACCACGGCGTCGGCCAGCAGCCGCCCGCGCAGCGAGAGCACCAGGCGCTCGTGGGCGACCGCGGCCCAGCCGGCCGCCACCACCTCGGCGACCGCCCGCTGGTCGGCGACGAGGTCGAGCGGCAGCCCGTCGCGCAGCCGCGACTCCAGCAGCACGCGCTCGGTGCGGCGGGTGGCCTCGTCGAGCACCTCGCGCGCGTGCGCCGGGCTGACGCCGCGGGCCAGCCGGTCGGCGTACGCCGCGGGGTGTCGCACGTTCCACCACCGGGTCCCGCCGACGTGGCTGTGGGCCCCCGGCCCCACCCCCCACCAGTCGGCACCGGTCCAGTAGAGCTCGTTGTGCCGGCAGCGCGCGGCGTCGTCGCGGGCCCAGTTGGACAGCTCGTACCACCCGAGCCCCGCGGCCGCGAGGACCTCGTCGGCGAGGAGGTACTTGTCGGCCAGGTCGTCGTCGTCGGGCGCCGACAGCTCACCTCGGCGCACCCGGCGGGCCAGAGCGGTGCCCTCCTCCACGATCAGGGCGTACGCCGACACGTGATCCGGGCGGCACGCCAGAGCGGCCTCGAGGCTGGTCCGCCACTGGCCCAGCGACTCCCCGGGCGTGCCGTAGATCAGGTCCAGGCTGACCTGCTCGAACCCTGCTTCTCGCGCCCAGGTCACCGCCAGCGGCACCCGGTCGGGATCGTGCGTCCGGTCCAGCGTGGCCAACACCGATGGCACCGCCGACTGCATCCCGAAGGAGACCCGGGTGAACCCGGCCTCTCGCAGGGCTGCGAGCGACGCCGGCGTCACCGAGTCGGGATTGGCCTCGGTGGTGACCTCGGCGTCGTCGCGCAGCCCGAGCTCCCCGCGCACCGCGTCGAGCATCCGCGCCAGGTCGGCGGACGGCAGCAGGGTGGGCGTGCCGCCGCCCACGAAGACAGTGGCGGCGGCCGGATGGTCGGCACCGAGCACCCGCGCGGCCAGCCTCAGCTCGGCCACGGCCGCGTCGGCGTACGACGCCTGCGAGGCGCCGGGCGCGGAGCCCAGCTCGGCCACGGTGTAGGTGTTGAAGTCGCAGTAGCCGCAGCGCACCGCACAGAAGGGCACGTGGAGATAGACGCCGAGCGGCTGCTGCCCCAGACGCTCCAGGGCGCTCGCGGGCAGCGCGCCGTCGGCCGGCGCCGGGTCGCCGTCGGGCAGGGCGCTGGGCACCCGACCATCGTGTCAGAGGGACGCGGACCTCAGACCGGCACGTTGAGCCGGGCCACGTAGCCGTCCGCGACCGACCCGGTGACCTGCGCGAGCTGGAGGGAGTAGCCGTCGGCGAAGACCATGTCGGTGTCGAGGCTGAGCTGGGCCAGGTTGCCGACGCTGGCGTCGTAGCCGTCGGTGGCGTAGACGGTCTCGCAGACGTCCTGGGGAAGCGCCAGCTGGGAGGTGCGCAGCCTGCCCGAGGCGGAGGTCGCGCCGGCGAGCGAGTCGTAGACCTCGAAGTGCACATGGGGCCAGCGGCCGGCGTAGCAGCCCGGGAAGACCGTCGTGAACTCCAGGTTGCCGTCGGCGTCGGTCTCCTGGACGCCGCGCAGGTAGTTCTGGTCGGCGGCCGCCTCGGAGTACAGCGAGTAGTTGCCCTCGCGGTCGCAGTGCCAGGCATAGACGGCGGCCCCCGCCAGCGGCGTGACGTCGCTGCCCGCGAGGTCGAAGACCCGCAGCCTCAGGGTCAGCGGCACGCCTTCGGCGGTGCCCGTGGCCTCGCCGAAGCTGGAGGTGAGGTCGCGGCGTACGACGCCCGTCTCGGTCAGCACGTTGGGTCCGTTGGAGCCGTCGCCGGGGAAGGGCCCGGCCGTCTCCTCGGGGATCTCGCCCGCAGCCGCGTCGACACCGGTGGCGCCGGTGCCGTTCTTGTCGCTGCCGCTCGCCGACGACGAGGCGGAGCCGCCCGACGCGGCTTCGCCCGCGGAGCTGTCGGCCGTCCCCGCACCGGCACTCGAGCCGTCGTCGCCGGCGCAGGCGGCCAGCGCCGTCAGCCCGAGACCACCCGCAAGGCCCAGCAGGCCACGCCGTCCGAGCGCGGAGCGCTGGAGCCGTGGGAGGTCGTGGGCCAGGCCGAGGTCGTGGTCCTCGGTCTCGTGCTCAGCGAGATCGTGGTCGCGGGTCATGTCGCCTCCGGAAGCAGGACGGGTGCCGGCCGTGCGGCCGACACCCATCCCACCTGCTCATGCTGTGCGCATCCTGTGCGTCGGACCTGGAGACGCCGTGGGCCCGACACCCGGGGAGCGGAGCTCAGGAGTAGAACGAGTCGATCAGGTCCTTGTAGTTGCCCTCGACGACGTTGCGCTTGACCTTCATCGACGGCGTCATCTCGCCGGACTCGACGGTGAGGTCGTGGTCGAGCAGCTCCCACTTCTTGATGGTCTCCCAGCGGTTGAGCTGGGTGTTGAGCTGGTCGACGTAGTCACCGACCATCGCCCGGCACTCGTCGGAGGCGACGATGGCGGCGTAGTCGCCTTCGATGCCCTTCTCCTTGGCCCACTCGGCGATCGCGTCGGGGTCGAGGGTCACCAGGGCGACGCAGAAGTTGCGCTCGTTGCCGAACACCAGGAACTGGCTGGCGTAGGGGCAGATGGCCTTGAACTTCGACTCGATGGCGGGCGGGGCGATGTACTTGCCGCCCGAGGTCTTGAACAGCTCCTTGATCCGGCCGGTGATGCGCAGGTGGCCGTCCTCGTCGAGCGCGCCCTTGTCGCCGGTGCGCAGCCACCCGTCCTCCGTCAGCGAGCTGGCGGTCTCCTCGGGCAGGTTGTGGTAGCCGTCCATGACGCCGGGACCCTTGATCAGGATCTCGTCGCCCTCGCCCAGCTTGACCTCGCTGCCGGGGAACACCGGCCCGACCGTGCCGAAGCGGTACTGGTCGGGATGGTTGACGAACGAGCCGGCCGAGGTCTCGGTGAGCCCGTAGCCCTCGAGGATCACGATGCCGGCGGCGTGGAACCACTCGGCGATGTCGCGGTTGAGCGCTGCCGCGCCCGAGATGAAGAAGCGCACCCGGCCGCCGAAGCGATCGCGGATCTTGGTGAAGACGAGCTTGTCGAAGACGCCGTGCTGCACCTTGAGCAGCGCGGGCACGGGCTTGCCCTCGAACTTCAGCTGGTCGACCTTGCGCCCGACCTCGAACGCCTTGAGGAAGATCTTCTCCTTGGCACCTCCCTCGGCGGCCTGCATTGTGACGATGCGGGCGTGCGCCTTCTCGAAGATGCGCGGCGCGGCGCCCATGAACGTGGGCTGGACGATGCCGAGGTTCTCGACGATCTTGTCGACGCGGCCGTCGATGGCGGCCGCGAACCCGCAGGCCATCTGGGTCGACATCAGCACCTTGCCGAAGGAGTGGGCCATCGGCAGCCACCGGAACTCGAGGTCGGACTCGTCCAGGATGTTCTGGACCCGGATCGCCTCGCCCTCGTAGACCCAGGAGCTGTGGCGCAGCCGCACGCCCTTGGGGCGCCCGGTGGTGCCGGAGGTGTAGATGAGCGTCGCGAGCTGGTCGGGCTTGATCGCGGCCGCGGCGGCGGTCACCGCGTCCGGGTGCGCGGAGAGGTGCTCCTCGCCACGCTTCTCCAGGTCGTCGAGCCCGATGACCCAGTCGCCGTCGACCGTGCCGTCGAACGTGATCACCGTGCCGAGGTGCGGCAGCTCGCTCCGGCGGGCCTTGAGCTTGGCGATCTGCTCGTCGTCCTCGGCGAAGACCACGCGGCACTCGCTGTCGCTGAGGATGTAGGCCGTGTCCTCCTCGTTGGTGGACGGGTAGACGGTGGTGGTGGCGGCACCGGCGCACATCACCGCGAGGTCGGCCAGGATCCACTCGTAGCGGGTGCCGGACGCGATGCCCACACGCTGCTCGGGCTCGATGCCGAGCGCCATCAACCCGGCGGCGAGCCGCGCGACCCGGTCGCCGGCCTCCTTCCAGGTGACCGACTCCCAGCTCTCCCCCACGGGATAGCGGAACGCCTCGCGCGTCGGCGACAGCGCCACCCGGTCCCAGAACTGCACCGCCACGTTGGGCGGCAATGTCTCGACGAAGCTCGCGTCGACTTGGATGGCCATGGCACTCCCCTGCTGAGACCGGTCGCGGCCGAGCGCGACCTGAGGACAACGTCTGCTGCGTAACCTAGTTCACGATGTTACGGACCGGTAGCACCCGGGCGGGATCGGTGGCCGCCGAGCCCTGACTGCCTGCTTCAGCAGGTCGGTGTCACGCGGGTTGACGGTCGCGTCGCACACCACCCGCCGGGATGCGTCGTGGTCGCGTGAGGGGCACGAGCGGGGACCGGGCCAGGCCGAGCGAAGGCGTAGACGACGCTGACGTCGTCGTGAGGCACCGGGTGATCGGCCCAGGCCAGGACCTCCGCCTCGGTCTTGATGTGAGCTGTCACCAGCGGGGCGATCTCGGCAGCCTTGTCGGCGCTCCGATCGGCGAGGGTCACCTGCGCCGCTAGGGCCAGTTCGACCTGCCACTGCGCACCCACCTCGGCGTCGTCGAAGAATCACCCTGCGCGGCACATCGATCCGCCTCCGACGAGATGGTGCATCGAGACGAGGCCCTCCCACGCAGGGGCCCGTGCCTCAGATCGACGTCACCCGAACGCTTTCGCACGCGAGCTGTAGCGCTTCCCGAGCACACCCGAGTCACCGCAACGGTAGGTGGGAAGGTCGATGGTCGTTTGTGGAGGAATGTCCTGCCAACCCGTATCGAACCAGTACTTGGCGCCAGTCCAGGTTTGGCACTGGATCTCGATCTTGACCTGACCCACGTACTTGACATACGAGTTGGTGCAGTACCCCGTCACACCGTCGTGGGAGTCCACGTAGTGGAGAGCGCAGGTGACATAGGGGTTGATGGTGGCGTTGGCCGGCGGAATCATGAAGAAGGCGGGCAGAGTGGCTGCTACCAGCACTCCCAGCCGTCGCAATCGGGTCGGCATGAAACCTCCCATGGGTGCGGAAGCCTCGATTGTCACACGGAAGAAACGGGCGCCTAGTGACTCGGGCCAGAGATCGACTCGGACGACTCAAAGCCCGGCGACGTAGTCCTCGGCGCGCCGGCGGGCGTCCTCGACCAGGTCGTCCACGTCGAGCAGCCGCGGGAGCAGCTCGCGCTCGGTGGTGAGCGCGCGGAACATGGTCGACACGGTCACCCCGTGGGTGGGCCGGTGTACGACGTCCAACACGTCGCCGGCCTCGACCAGCCCCTCCTCGACGACGCGGAGATAGGGGCCGGGACGCCCCTCGGCCGTGAACCGCTTGACCCAGCCGCGGTTGTCGTAGCCGCTGTGGCCGAGCCACCCCTTGAAGTCGTTGCACGGGATGCGCACCGAGGCGACCTCGAAGACCGCCGATCCGATCGACCAGCGCTCCCCCACCAGGGCCTCGTTCACGTCGATGCCCTGGGTGGTGAGGTTCTCGCCGAAGAGGCCGTCGGGCACCCGCTCCCCGAACAGGTCGGCCCATCGGTCGAGGTCCTCGCGCGCGAACGCATAGACGGCCTGGTCCACGCCTCCGTGGTGCTTCGTGTCACTCACCTGGTCGCCGTCCAGGCCCAGGGTGGTCACCAGGACCGGGCCCGGCACCGCCTGCTTGCGGATCGAGGATCGCCCGATCCCGGCCCACTCCCATGGTTCGGGGCGGCCGACGTTGACGCTGACGAGACGGGCTGTCACGACACCATCCTGACAAGCGGACCGGGCCGCCGCCAGCAACTTTCCTCTTGGCCGCCGGGCCGGCCGTCCGCTCCCAGCTGCGTCGGCGACATTAGGCTCGGGCCATGCGTGCCCGCGACATCATGCAGGACTACCCGACGGTCGACGAGCAGGCACCGGCGGCCGAGGCCGCCCAGCTGATCGGCGTCGAGCAACGCCCGGCGGTGCTGGTGCTCAGCGACGGCCGTCCGCTCACCGTGCTCCCCGGCTCGCAGGTGCTCAACTTCCTCATCCCCGGCTACCTCCAGGAGGACCCCTCGCTGGTGAAGGTCTACGGCGAGAAGGCGGCCGACGCCTGCGCGGCGCGGCTGGAGGGCAAGACCGTGGCCGACCTGCTGCCGCCGCGCGACAAGCGACCTCCGATGCCGTCCGTGGACCCCGACGCGACCGTGATGGAGTGCGCGGCCGTCATGGCGTCGCTGCACAGTCCGCTGCTGGTCGTGTGTGAGGCCGACGGCTCGCTCGCCGGGGCGATCACGGCGTCGCGGCTGCTGTCCGCGCTGGTCGTCTGATGGACCTGACGCAGAGCCTGGCCCTGGCCGTGTTCGTGGGGGCCTACGTCCTCATCGCGACCGAGCGCATCCACCGCGTCGCCGCCGCACTCGGAGGGGCGGCACTGATGCTGGCGCTCCGCTTCACCGACGGGGATGCGGCCTACTACTCGCACGACACCGGCATCGACTGGAACGTCGTTTTCCTGCTCTTCGGCATGATGATGATCGTCGGCGTGCTCAAGACGACCGGGCTGTTCGAAGCGCTGGCCATCTATGCGGCCAAGCGTGCCCGCGGACGCCCGTACCCGCTGATGGTGCTGCTGGCGGTGATCACCGCCCTGGCCTCCGCCATGCTCGACAACGTCACGACGGTGCTGCTGATCGCGCCGGTCACGTTCCTGGTGTGCGAGAGGCTCGGACTCGACGTGAAGCCGTACCTCATCGCCGAGGTGCTCGCCTCCAACACCGGGGGCATGGGCACCCTCATCGGCGATCCCCCCAACATCATCATCGGAAGCCGGGCAGGACTGACGTTCAACGACTTCCTGGTCCATCTGGGTCCGCTGGCGGTGGTGATGACGCTGGTGCTGGTCGTGATGCTCCGAGTCCTCTTCCGCCGCTCGTTCACCTTCGACCCCGAGCGGGTCGCCGAAGTCATGTCGCTGTCGGGGGGAGACGCGATCCGCGACCGTCGTCTCCTGTGGCAGAGCCTGGTGGTCCTCGCCCTGGTCCTGACGGCGTTCGTGCTGCACCCCGTCCTGCACTACGAGCCGTCGGTCGTGGCCCTGCTCGGGGCCGGACTCCTGCTCCTCGTCTCGCACGTCACGGTTCAGCAGGCGCTGGTCGACGTGGAGTGGGAGACCCTGACGTTCTTCATGGGGCTCTTCGTCATGGTGGGCGCTCTGGTCGAGACCGGCGTCATCGGTGAGTTCGCGAGCTGGCTCGGCGACGCGACGGGCGGCGACCTCGGGGTCTCCGCCATCGCGATCCTGCTGGTCTCGATGGTCGCCAGCGGCATCGTCGACAACATTCCGTACGTCGCCACCATGTCGCCCGTGGTGGGGTCACTCGTGGCCACACACCCGGGCGAGGACGGTCACGTCCTCTGGTGGGCACTCGCGATCGGCGCCGACCTCGGAGGCAACGCGACTGCCGTGGGCGCCAGCGCCAACGTGGTCGTGCTCGGCATGGCGGCGCGCTACGGCTCGCCCATCAGCTTCTGGGAGTTCACCAAGTACGGCCTGGTCGTCGTGCTCGTCTCGGCGTTCATCGCCACCGGGTGGATCTGGCTGCGCTACCTCGCCTGAACGCGGTGTGCCCATCCCTCCCATGCCCGCGTCAGTCCTGCACCGCCTTCGTGATCGCCAGGCAGCGCGTGACCCACTCCCGCTCCTCGGCGTCGAGCGGCCGCCCCGCCCGCTGCGCGTCCAGCACCGACCAGCTGGCGTTGAGGACCATCCGCACGACCACCCAGTCGCGGGCGCGCTCCTCGTCGAGGCCCGCGGCGTCGACCAGCGTGTGGAAGCGGCGTCGCAGCCCGGCGCGGACGTCGCCGGTCAGCTCGTCGTAGCGGTTCCACAGCATCGGGGCCGGCTCGTAGTGGGGGTCCCCCGACATCGGCTTGGGGTCGATCGCCAGCCAGGGCGCGCGTTCGCCGGCGAGCACGTTGGCGTAGTGGAGGTCGCCGTGGACGACCCGGCCGACGCTCGCGGGGTCGGCGACCAGGTCGCGTCCCAGGGACAGCGTCTGCTCGACCATCCGACGCGGGATCGGCAGGTCGCGCGGCTGGGCGGCCAGGTCGGCCAGCCAGCGGTCGACGTACGACGTGACGGTCGCCAGCTGAGGTGCGGCGGGCTGGTGCAGCAGCGGGTAGAGGCCGGCGACGACCTCGCACGCCGCCACGTCGGGCAGCGCGCCGAGGTCGGTGCGGGTCAGCCGCTCCAGCAGCAGCGCGCGTCGGTGCGGGTCGGCGCGGAGCAGCCGGACGGCTCCGCGACCCTGCCACTGCTGCAGCGCCAGGGCCTCGTGGAGCGACTCGTCGTCGCCGTCGAAGGTGAGCTTGAGAGCGGCCCGCTCGCCCTCGGAGGTGACGACCGGGGCCACGAGCGAGCAGTAGCCCGCCCACAGCTCGGCCCCGTCGCGGGTGAGCCCCCATTCATCGAGCACCCCCGCCAGCAGTCCCGGCAGCCGGTCCACCCACGCGGACCAGTCGGGTCCACGTCGCTGCATCGCCACGACGGCCTCGGGCAGCCCGCGATCACCACGTCGCATCGACCCACCTCCTCGTCAGTATGGTCACAGGCGTGCGGTGGGCCGACGCGAGCGACGTGCTCGACGACTGCTCCTCGGCCGGCCTCGGCCACTGGGTCGCCGGCGGCTGGGGCGTGGACGCGCTCGTCGGACGCCAGACCCGGGAGCACCGCGACCTCGACCTGCTCGTGGAGGCCGGATCGCTCTCACGATGCCTGGCGCTCCTGCAGGCCCGCGGCTACGTCGTCGAGACCGACTGGCTGCCCGTCCGGGTCGAGCTCGGCCGCGCCGGGACCGGCTGGGTCGACCTGCATCCGGTGACCTTCGACGAGCGCGGCCACGGCGTGCAGGCCGGACCCGACGAGACGACGTACGACTATCCGGCTTCGTGCTTCGTCGTCGGTCGCATCGGCGAGCGTGCCGTGCCCTGCCTCTCGGCCGAGCGGCAGCTCCAGGCTCACCGCGGCTACCCGCCGCGTGACGTCGACCTGGCGGACCTGGCGCTGCTGGAGGCGCTCGGGTAGGCCTACTTGCGGTCCTTGCCGGGCGCCTCGGCGGTGGACAGCGCGGCGATGAAGGCCTCCTGGGGCACCTCGACCCGGCCGACCATCTTCATCCGCTTCTTGCCCTCCTTCTGCTTCTCGAGGAGCTTGCGCTTGCGGGTGATGTCGCCGCCGTAGCACTTGGCGAGCACGTCCTTGCGCAGCGCCCGGATCGTCTCGCGCGCGATCACCCGCGAGCCGATGGCAGCCTGGATCGGCACCTCGAACTGCTGCCGCGGGATCAGCTCCTTGAGCTTGCCCGCCAGCATCACGCCGTAGGAGTACGCCGCGTCCTTGTGCACGATCGCCGAGAACGCGTCGACCGGGTCGCCGTGCAGCAGGATGTCGACCTTGACCAGGTCGGCGACCTGGTCGCCGGAGGTCTCGTAGTCGAGCGAGGCGTAGCCCTTGGTGCGCGACTTGAGCTGGTCGAAGAAGTCGAAGACGATCTCGGCGAGCGGCAGCGTGTAGCGCATCTCGACCCGGTCCTCGGAGAGGTAGTCCATGCCCAGCAGCGAGCCGCGCTTGCCCTGACAGAGCTCCATGATCGTGCCGATGTAGTCGGACGGCGTCAGGATCGTCGCCCGCACCACCGGCTCGCGGACCTCGGCGATCTTGCCGGCCGGGAACTCGCTGGGGTTGGTGACCTCGTGGAGGGTGCCGTCCTCCATCGTCACCTGGTAGACGACGTTGGGCGCCGTCGAGATCAGCTCGAGCCCGAACTCGCGCTCGAGGCGCTCGCGCACGATCTCCATGTGCAGCAGGCCGAGGAAGCCGCAGCGGAAACCGAAGCCGAG
>CAZQCA010000031.1:0-20824 GCA_964591845.1 uncultured Nocardioides sp. | reverse complement strand
CGAGATCTCCGAGGCCCAGTCGCTGGTGTCGGAGCACGCCCCGCTGGTCGAGGTCGACGAGGTCGAGGCCGAGGTCGTCGACGAGGCGGCCACACCTGCCGCGGTGGCCGAGGAGCGGCCGGCGCCTCGAGGCCAGGCCCACACCTCCGCCGAGCTGATGGAGCAGATCACCGGGCACGCGGTCGACAGCCCGCTGTGCCTCACCTGCGGCACCAAGATGCGGCCCGCCGGCTCCTGCTACGTCTGCGAGGGCTGCGGGTCCACCAGCGGCTGCAGCTGAGCCGCGCGACGCACGCCACGGGTCGAGACGACGTACCAGAGACGTCGTCTCGACCCGTCGGCGTCTCCGGACGCGGTCGGCGTACGACACGGTCCCGGAGACCCTGGCGGGGCGTCGTGGATGCGCCTCCGAGGACCGTAATCAAGGAATTCGGCGTCGAAAACCTGCAGAACGGTCCTCGGAGGGGCAACAGCCCTCAGCCCCGGCGCGGCCGGAAGGCCACGACGAAGCACGGGATGGCCAGCACCAGGAGTACGCCGGTGAGGGTGAGCAGCCCGGGCAGGAGCCAGTCGAGGGCCGGCGCGGTGGCACCGACCGACACCTCGCTGTCGACGCCCGCGGACCCGTCGGCGTTCATCACGACGACGGTCCAGTCGCCGGTCTCCACGGGCCACACCACCGCCTGCCGCCCCACGCCAGACGCGTGCGCGACCCAGATGTCGGTGTCGCCCGGCAACGTGGCCGGGGCGCCGGAGCCGCTGACCTCGGTGGCCGCGTCGTCGCCGACCCGGTCGATCGTGGCGTGCTCCGCACTGCCCAAGAACGTGTCGACGTCGGACGTGGACGCGATGCCGACGAAGACGGGGGTCTCGGCGGCCGACAGGGCGGTCACCCTCGCGTCGCCCAGCATCTCGCGCGGCACCCACTCGGTGTCGCTCTCGATCTGAGCACCCTCGGTCACCAGCGCATAGCTGGCCGTCCGGTACGACGTGGCAGGGCTCATCAGGAAGCCGTCGTCGTTACGCGCCCCTCGGGCGATGGCCACGCCGCCGGCGCCCAGGCCGGTGCCGACGGCCCCGACCACGAGCAGGCTCCCGAGGACCACGGCCACGACCCGCCCGGCGGTCCAGCCACGGGGGGTCGGTGCGAGGCCGGGCTCCGCGGGGCCGCCGCCGGCCACCTCCGGCGCCACCAGCCGCGCCGGGTCGGCCCCACCCTGGTCGAGCCGGAAGGGCGGATAGACGTCGGTCATCAGGGCGGCGTACGCCGTCACGCGGAGCACCCAGCGGTCGAGACCGAGCACCAGGTCGAACACCGACGCGGGATAGCGGCCCGTGAACAGCAGCGCCACGCCCGCGACGAGCACCAGCAGGCCCACGAGCCCGATGGTCATCGGCCGCGCGTCACCGGAGTCGGCGGTCCACACGTAAGCGGCACCGCTGACGAACAGACCGACCAGCAGGTAGTGCGGGATCGCCAGCAGCCACCACTTCACCAGCGCCAGTCCCCGCGAGAGGTGCTCGGGGTAGTCGACCTTGAGATGGGCCGGGTAGTCCGCCCGCTCGGCCAGCGTGAACGGCGGGTACCGGTCGGTGGCCAGGGCGCTGTAGGCGTAGTAGTTGACCCGCCAGGTCCAGCGCAGCACGCCGACGTTGAAGTCGAAGATCGCGCGCGGGTATCTGCCGGTGATCACGATCGCGACCAGGGCGACCAGGCTGAGCACCACGAAGGCCAGCCACAAGAAGGCCAGCACGACGTAGTGGGGGATCACGAGGACCCACTTGACGAGCCACAGCCAGCGGCTCAGATGAGTGTCGAGCTCGGCGTCGACGCGCACGGGATACGGTGACGTGTTCATGACGGATCGCCTCCGCCCCCCACTCTCCTCGTGCTATCCCCGAGTCGCGAGGGCGGGGGGCCGTGACGTTCCGGACGCTCCGTCACGGCCCGGGTGTGGCCCACGTCGCGGTCCTCGGAGGCCGTGACCGGTTGGTCGGTTCCCGAGACGTGACCGACCTGCTCGGGCGAGACTCGGAGCACGCGAGTCGACGGAGGACAGCCCATGCCCACGCCCGCCGGGTGGTATCCCGACCCGACCCCTGCCCACGGCCCGGCGCTCCGCTTCTGGGACGGATCGGCCTGGACCGGAGAGGTGGCGCCCGCCCTCGCCTCGCCCGACTCCGTGCGCGACGCGCAGCGCGTCGAGTGGCTGGCGCTGGTGATCGCGGTCATCCCCCTCGTGGGCCTGGTCGGCGGCACGGTCTCCCTGGTCAGGGGCAGGCTGCTCACGGGTGGGCTCATGGTCGCGATCGGCCTGGCCAGCAGCCTGGCCCTCCAGGCCCTGCGCGCCGCCTGAGCGCCCCGCGCGCCTCGCGTATCCGGGCGGCGGCCCCACGCTCCTCACCGGTGGGCCACAGGTCTTCCGCAAGTCGTCGCGCCCGGGCATCGTGGACTCACCGTCCACACAGCAGCACTGGGGGAGGGAGTCGCAGCATGCAGCGAGCAGGCGTGTTCATCGGCGTCCGCAAGACCGGCAAGCTCCCGGAGCTGCAGGACGCCGTCGCCAGCGCCCAGCGGATGCACGCCTGGGCACTGGGCCAGGGGATGACCGACGGCACCTCGGCCGTCCTGATCACCGACGAGGCAGGTCCGGTCGGCGTCGACATGCTGTCAGAGGCGGTCTCCACGATCATCGACACCGTCCAGCCCGAGCAGCTGATCGTCTACTTCGCCGGCCACGGCGTCGCCCTGCGCGGCGAGCAGTGGCTGCTCAGCAAGGCGCCCGACAACGCCAGCGCCGCGGTCGACGTGCGCTGGACCGCCGACATCGCCAGCACCGGGTCGGTGCCCCACGTGGTGCTGATCTCCGACGCCTGCCGCACCGCACCCGAGGGTGTCCAGGCCCAGAACGTCCAGGGCGTCTCGATCTTCCCCAACACCCCGACCAACGACCAGCGCTTCGTCGACCTCTACTTCGCCTGCAGCCTGGGCCGCCCGGCCGCCGAGATCCAGGACAGCGCGGACGCGGCGAAGAGCTACCGGGCGGTCTACACCGAGGTGCTCCTCGAGACGCTGGCCGGCGACTACGAGGAGGCGTTCGTCCACCTGACGGCCGCCGACACCGACTGGTACGCCGATGCGCGCAAGGTACGCGACGTGCTCCGTGACCGGGTCCCCAAGAAGATCCGGTCCAAGCGGCTCAAGGCCCGCTACGGGCAGGTCCCCCAGGCCATGATCCTGTCCGACCCCGGTGCCTGGCTCGCGCGGCTCGACGCCCTGCCAGGCTCAGGCCCAGGCGCAGCGCCCGCGCCACCCCCGGCCCCCGTCGCGCCGTCGTCGCGCGGTCCTGGCCGCCCCGCCGCCCCCGCTCCTCCGGCACCGCCCGCGTCGGAGAAGCCGCCCCGCCGCCCCGCACGCCGCCCGGCTCGCCGCCGGATGGGAGCGGCCGAGCGCGCGCTGCGCGACGACCTCGACCGCACCACGGCGGCCCTTGCTCCGGCCCACGGTCCCGACCACTTCGAGACCGGCTGCGGCGTGAAGGTCCGGGGCGCCCAGATCGTGTCGGTCGTCGCCGCACCGGGCCTCTACGTCGAGCAGCTGTCCGGCGACGTGGTGCGGGCCTACCTCTCCCCGCAGCGGTGCGCCTCGCTCGTCGTACGCCTGGACTCCGGAGACGTGACCGTGGTCCCGCTGATCGACCAGTACCTCACCGGGCTGACGGTGGACGACGGCGAGCTGATCTCGGTCGAGCTGGAGCCCTCGGCCAACTCGCCGCGCTGGGGCGACTACCAGTACGAGGTGGACCAGGTCCGCGAGCTGCGGGCCCGCGCCTCGGCCGCCAGCGCCTACGGCCGGTTCGAGCCGTCGGGGGAGGAGTTCCAGCAGATCGCGCAGCGGATGCAGTCGCTGAAGTTCTTCGACCCCGCCCTGTCGATCTACGCCGCCTACGCCTACTACGCCCTCGGGGCCCACGACCGGATCGACTCGATGGCGGGCTACCTGTTCGCCGACCTGCAGGTGCGCCTGTTCGACCTCGAGCTGCTGTCGCGACACCTCGTGGGGCGGCAGCCCCGCAAGGACGAGACGGTGCTCCCGGCGATGCCCCTGCTGAGCCAGGGCTGGTCTCTCGTGCATTCCCACGGGACCCGAATGCCCGCCGGGCTCGGCGACCTCGGCCGGCTCGCGAAGGACTCGCTGTGGTCGCTCTACCGGCCCGAGGCCTACGACCTACTGGCCACCGCCCTGGAGAAGAGGAGGATCCGATGACCCGCGAGCTGGTGATGATCCACGGCCGTTCGCAGCAGCTGAAGGACCCGGCGGCGCTCAAGGCGGAGTGGCTGACGGCCCTGGAGGCGGGCCTCGCGAAGAGCGGGCTCACGCTGCCGATCGCCGAGAGCGACGTGCACTTCCCGTTCTACGGCGACACCCTGATCGACCTGATGGAGGGGTCGACCCCGGAGGAGGCGGCGGAGGTCATCGTCAAGGGGGAGGGCGACGCCGGCGAGGAGGAGTTCGTCGCCGACGTCGTCGACGAGATCCGCCGGCAGCAGGGCATCAGCGAGGACGAGCTGGTCGCCGAGGCGCAGGCCGAGCTGGTCGAGAAGGGTGTGCGCAACTGGGCCTGGGTCCAGGCGGGGCTCGCTGCCCTCGACCGCAAGGTCCCGGGCGCCAGCGGGCTGAGCATCTCCCTGGTGACCCGCGACGTCTACGCCTACCTGGTCACCCAGTCGATCCGCGACGAGATCGACGAGGGGGTCAGCGCCGCGTTCACCCCCGGCGCCGAGACCGTGGTCGTGGCGCACAGCCTCGGCACCGTCGTCGCCGCGCAGGTGCTCAAGACGTACGGCGACAGCGAGGGGTGGGTGGTGCCCCAGCTGGTCACCGTCGGAAGTCCGCTGGGGATCAGCCGGATCCGTCAGGAGATCGTGCCGCCGCGCTGGCCGGGGTGTGTGGGTGCGTGGTTCAACGCGATGGACCCGCGCGACGTCGTGCCGCTCTTCCCCCTGACGCCGGAGCACTACGCCGTGGGCGCCGGCCACGAGATCCTCAACAAGACCGACGTCGACAACCACACGTCCAACCGGCACGGCATCACCGGCTACCTCGACGACGCCGCGACGGCCAAGGTCGTCTACGACGCGCTGGTCGGCTAGGCGGTCTCGCTCAGCCCGCGAGCCGGTCGAGGCCGTAGTACACGACGAACGCCGGCCACACGAACCCCTCGAGGATCGCCAGCACGTGCTGCCAGAAGCCGTCGGCCTGCAGCCAGAAGTAGACCCACGCCCCGAAGATCCCGAGCCCGTAGATCGCGTTGCCGGCGTGACCGGCGTTCGACGAGCGGTTCTTGGTCTCACCCATCACGACACCTCTTCCGCGTCCCACGCTAGCGAGCCGGCGGCGAGCCGAGGATGTCTGGTGCCTCACGTCGACGCCTCGACCGGATCGGCGGCTTGCGGCGTTTCGCGTACGCCGGCGCGCGCGGGCTGGGAGACTCGGGGCGGGCGCCCCCCGACGCCCACGACGCCGTGGAGGAAGCGATGTCCACCCCTGCCAGCTGGTTCCCCGACCCGACGCCCGGACCGGGAGGCACCGCGGCGCGTCCCCAGGAGATCGAGCCCTGGGCGCTCGTGATCGCGCTGGTGCCCGTGGTGGGCCTGGTGGGCGGACTGATCGCCTTCGTGCGGGGTCGGCAGCTCACCGGTGGCCTGATGGTCGCCGTCGGGATCGCCAGCACCATCATCCTGCAGACCTACCGGATGGCCCTGGGCGCCTGACGGTCCGGTCGCTCACAGTCGCTCGATCAGCCAGCTCGGGCGCAGCGTCGTCGCCCCCACCGCGGCCACCCGCGCGCCCAGAGCCCGGTCGGCCGTGACGACGCGGACCTCGGCTCCCCCGGCAGCGGCGGCCCTCGCCGCTGCCACGATGGCGGCGTCGCCGTCGCGGGGCGCGTGCACGGTCTCCACGTGGGCGTCGGTGCCGGCCCGCACGCCCTGCTTGGCCTGGCCCTCGAGGACCAGCACCACGCGGTCGCCCGGCAGGTCGGCGACGAGCAGCGCGTGGTGGAGCCTGGCGGCCGCTCCCGCACGGTCCTTCCACCAGCCGTCGGGTGTGGCACCCACGACGTTGGCCCCGTCGACGACCAGCACCAGCCCCGCCCCGACCACGACCTCAGTCACCTGGGGCGGTCAGCTGGGTGAGGCGGACGACCACGAACTCGGCCGGTCGCACAGGCGCAGCCCCTGCGAGGCAGACCAGCCGCCCGTTGTCGAGGTCGTTCTGGGTCATGGTCGTGCGGTCGCACCGCACGAAGAACGCCTCGTCCGCCGTGGCGCCCACCATCGCGCCGGAGCGCCACAGCGTCGAGAGGAAGCCCTCCACGCCGCGGCGTACGGCGCCCCACAGCGGCTCGGCGTTGGGCTCGAAGGCCGCCCACAGGGTGCCCTGGTCCAGCGATCGCTCGAGGAAGAGGAACAGCCGCCGCACGTTGACGTAGCGCCACTCCGGGTCGGTGCCGGCGGTGCGCGCGCCCCAGACGCGTAGCGAGCCGTCGGCGAAGCTGCGCACTGGGTTGGCCTCCGCCGCCGGAGGCTCCGGGTCGGCCGTGAGGCCCGTGACCGGCTCGTTCGCCGGCGCCCGCCACACCCCGCGCCGCAGGTCGACGCGGCGGACCACCCCCGCGACCGCGGCCGCCGTCCAGACCCGGCGCCCGGCGCCGTCGCGCAGCCGCGGGCAGTACGCCGCGGCGTTCTCGCCGAGCCCCGGCGCCAGCGTCCCGTCGGGGCTGTCCGCGAGCAGGAAGCGACGATGCTCCACGCACCAGGCGTGCACGAACGCCTCGTTGCCACGCAGCAGCGACGGAGCGACCACGATCAGGGTCGCCTCCGTGTCGACCAGGCACTCGAGGGCCGGGGCGACGTCGTCGCTGCGCACCACCAGGAGCTCGTCGCCACCCTGGTCCAGGTAGGCCGCCACACCGCGCCGCAGGGGGCAGTCACGGTCGCCGATGACCCCGTCGTACGCCGAGAGCGAGCCGACGTCGACCGGCGTGTGCCGCGGCCCGGCACGCGCCCGTCCGATCATCGCGACGCGTTCGGTGGCGCCCACGATCGTCCGCGGTGGCGGGACCTCCTCGATGTAGACCCCGCTCATGGCGACAGTATGGGCGACCCGGCGAGACGTCGCGAGCGTCGAGGCCGACGGCCACGCCTTCCCTGGGGGTGGCCCCGGGGGTCGGGCGGGGGCGTTCCCCATGGCGCCTGGGTGGGAGCCCGGGCCATCCTGGACGGATGAACGAGCCGCTGACCCGCCGCGCCACCGTCGGCCTCGCGTTCGCGACGGTCGGCTGTCTGCTGGTCGGGTGCTACGCCCTGGCCCTGACCGCGTCGGGCTACCGGCTCCTGCCCGACGACGTCGCCGCGAACGACTTCCCGCTGGCGCTGAAGGTCCACGTGACCGCCGCCGGGGCGTCCCTGGTGCTGGTGCCCTGGCAGCTGTGGCCCGCGATCCGGCGCCGTCGGCCGGCGGTGCACCACTGGACGGGTCGGACCTACGCGGCGCTCGCCGTCGTCGGTGGCGTCAGCGCCGTCGGTGCCGCGTTGTTCACCTCGTCGGGGATCCTCGCCGATGCCGGCTTCGCCGTGCTGGGGGGTGCTCTGGCTCGCGACCACGGTGCTGGCGGTGCGCGCCGCGATGCGGGGAGACCTCTCAACCCACCGACGCTGGGCGGTGCGGTCCTTCTCGCTGGCCTTCGCGGCGGTGACCCTCCGCATCTACCTCCCGCTCGCGTTCGCCGTCGGACTCGCCTTCGAGACGGCGTACCCGGTGATCGCCTGGCTGTGCTGGGTGCCCAACCTCCTGCTCGCCGAGCGCTTCCTCCGTCGGACGCGACCGCTCGCGGACCGGCCGGCCCCGGCCGTCGCCGGCTAGTTGTACCGCGGAGGGTCGCCCCCGTCGGCTGCGAGCAGCTCGCGCACCCGGGGGATCACCTCCTCGGCGTAGAGGCGGATCGACTCCAGCCGCTGCTCGTGGGGCAGGGCGCCGACGGAGTACTTCAGCTGGAAGCGGGACAGGCCCAGCAGCCGGCAGGCCCAGGCGATCTTGCGGGCGACGGTCTCGGGTGAGCCGACGAAGAGCGCCCCCTGCGGTCCGGCCGCCTCCTCGAACGCCTCGCGCGAGTACGCCGGCCAGCCCCGCTCTCGTCCGAGCCTCGTGTAGAGCTCCGCCTGGTGCGGGTAGAGCTGCGCCCGTGCCTCGTCGTCGGTCGCGGCGACGTGGCCAGGCGAGTGCATGCCGACCGGCCGCTCGTCGTGTCCGAACTCCGCGAGGGCGCGGCGGTAGAGCTCGGCAAGAGGGGCGAACCGGGCGGGGGAGCCGCCGATGACCGCGATCACCAACGGCATCGCGTAGCGGGCCGCCCGCACCACCGACTCCGGCGTCCCGCCGACCGCGATCCAGGCCGGGAGCCTGCCCGCGGCCGTCGGCGGATAGACCACCTGGCCGGTGAGGGGCGGTCGGACCGAGCCCTCCCAGGCCACCGGTCCCTCCTGCTGGAGAGCGGCGAACAGGTCGAGCTTCTCCGCGAAGAGCCGGTCGTAGTCGTCGAGCTCGTAGCCGAAGAGCGCGAACGACTCGATGAACGAGCCGCGACCCAGCTGCACCTCGGCGCGCCCGGGGGCGATCGCGTCGAGCGTGGCGAAGCGCTCGTACACCCGGACGGGCTCGTCGGAGCTGAGCACGGTCACCCCCGTGCCGAGCCTGATCCGCCCGGTCCGCGCGGCGATCGCGGCCAGCACCACGTCGGGTGCCGAGATCGCATAGTCCTTGCGGTGGTGCTCCCCGAGACCCAGGTAGTCGATCCCGAGCCGGTCGGCCAGCACCGCCTCGGCGACGACCTGCCGGATCACCTCCGCATGGTCGCCGGGCGAGCCGTCGGGGTCGAGCGGGACGTCGCCGAAGGTGTCCAGCCCGTACGTGGGGGAGAGGGGCGTCCCGAGCACGTCGTAGGTCGTCATGGGCGCACGCTATGCCTCCGCGGGCAACCGGGAGGCAACAGGTCAGGACCCGAGCAGACGCGAGGTGACGCACGTCGCATCCAGGAGGGTCAGTTTGCCTCAGAAGGGTGTCAAGCGCACCCTCAGGAGTGGTCTGGACCGGTTTTGAGGGCCGATCGGCTCACAATTCGGGGACGAATCGTCCACGAAACCTACGGTGGAGTAGCCCCGAGGGCCTCTTTGCCCGCATAGTTGTGCACCGTTGTGCCCAGCAGTTTGCCTGAAATACTTGCCAAGAGTTGCCTCACTGCTGTCACATCGAACCGAAGCACCTTCACACCCCCCGGCACAAAGGAGCACCTCATGTCTCGGATCGTCGCCGCCCTGGTCGCCAGCGTCTGCATGCTGACCCTGAGCACGATCGCCTCTCCGGCCGACGCAGCGCCGGCTGGTTCCAACCGCACCCGCGACGGGATCCCCGTCTGCTGCTGACCCCGAAGCGCTCCAGGATCAGTGGCGGGCCGGAATGCTGAAGGCCGGCCGGTCGCCGACAGGGAGCAGGATCCGCGCAGCCCCGAGGGTCATGGCCGCCTGACGATAGGCCATGGCCGAGCGCGTGTCGTCGCCCGCCTCGCTGGCGGCCTCGCCCAGCTCGAACCAGAACTGGGCACTGCCACGCTCGGTGCCGAGCATCGTCAGGACCGCGGCGGCCTCGGTGAAGCTGTCCTCCCACCGGCGGCCCAGGATGGACTGCGCCAGCGCTCGGACCACGGAGACGGACGCCGCCATCAGCGGGTCCTGGTGGCACACGTCGGCGGGCACCTCGTCGAGCAGCTCCAGCGTGCGCTCCGGCGATCCGGCGCGCAGCGCCACCCGCGCCGTCGCCAGGATGTTCTGCGACCGGTCGACCGGGCTGGCCGACGACCAGTCCAGCTCCCGCCTGGCCAGCTCGAGCATCCCGTCGAGCTCGGCGGCGTCGGACCGGGGGTCGTAGAGCTGGATCAGCGCGGCAGCGGTGCGCAGGCGTCCGATGTTGCGGTTGCTGGTGCCGTTCTCCAGCAGCGCGAGCGCCCGCTGGGACAGCTCGACGGCGCGCTCGGTGTTGCCGGCCCGCCGCTCGAAGACGCTGGCGTTCCAGAAGGCCGCGGCCTGTGCCTCCGGCGAGGCGTTCGCCTCGGCGGCCTTGATCGCGCGCCGCGCCATCCTCACCGCGACGCCGGAGTGACCGGACTCGTGGTAGGCGGCGGCGACGGTGACGCTCAGCCGGATGTGCTCGGTGGTGCCGGCGAGGCCACGCGTCTCGAGGATGCGCAGGATGTGCTCGCCGGCCTCGATCGCCTGCGGGAAGTCGCCGTTGTCGCGGTAGCAGCGCGACAAGGCGATCCCGACCTTGGCGGACTCCTCGTCGGCGCCGTAGGCCCCGGCGAGGTCCTCGAGCTCGATGATCGCGGAGTGCAGGTCGCCCATGGCCTCGTAGCACAGCGCGTGCACCAGACGGGCGCGCCGGGCCAGGTCGGGCCACGGCGAGAGGTCGTGGTTCTCCAGCAGCGTCGCCGTCAGGGCGACCGCCTCGTCGACGTCGCCGCCGGCCAGCGCGAGCTCGGCGCGGTCGACATCGTGACGGCGCGCCAGTGCGTCCTCCGCCTCGGCGCCGGTCATCAGGAAATCAGGGGTGACCCCCAGGCGACCGGCCAGCACCGTCAGTGTGTGCTTGCTCGGCTGGCGAGCGCCCGACTCGATGCGCGACACGTAGCCCACGGAGAACTCCGGCCCCGCCAGGTCTCCCTGTGTCAGCCCCTGCGCGACGCGCGCCTCGCGGATGCGTCGTCCCAGCCCGGTCGACGCCACCGCAGTTGCGCTGCCCCGAGATCCCACGTCGTTGCCCCCTTCGTCTGTGTCAATTCCGGCCAAGACTACGCACCTTGACCCTGGTTGTCTCCTGCACCGTCAAGAGTGGTCCATATGGACTAATCACGCTCACCACCCGTCTGGGCCACCTGTGTCAGCGGACGATTCGAACAGCCCAAGTTTTGCCTAGACAGGTTGACGATTCCGGGACACCCGAGGCAAGGCTCGGCTACAACCTTGTTACCAGCAACTCTGGACTCGGGGAGAGATCACTTTGTCGTCTAGCACCTTCGAACGCCTCCGGCTCCGCCGGGCTCACGGCGCCGGCGAAGACCTGGCCGCGCTCGCGTCAGGCTCCGTCGACCGGCTGATGGCCGACCTCGACACCACCCTGGTGCGCGAACGTGCCCGTCGGGACGCCGCACGTGACGAGTACGCCCGCTCCGAGGCCGAGACCGTCGAGTCGCTGGGTGACCAGACCACATGGTGGCTGCACCGCCTCGGCTCCACCGACCTCGCGGTCGACCACGTGGCCCTGACGCCCACCGGCGTGTGGGTCGTGGGGATCTGGCACGAGCCGGGAGCCCGGGTCGAAGTGGTCTTCTCCGGCGGACCCGGCACCGAGCGGCTGATGGTGCGCGGCAAGGACCGGTCGGACCGTGTTGCCGCCCTGTCGACCCAGCACCGGGCCGTCCGGCGCGCGCTCGCGGCGTACGACGTGCCGGTCCGGGGCCTGCTCGTCTTCCTCGACGCCCAGCTGCCGACCATCTGGGCGCCGACCGTCGGTGACTTCCCGGTCGCCGACTCCGAGCTGGCCCACGAGGAGCTGACCGCGGAGGGCATGGTCGCCGACCGCGAGCGGCTCGAGCTCCGCCGCGTGCTGCGCTCGGCGATGCTCACCGCCTGATCCCGGGGAGAACTCGGGCCCGCTGCCGGGCCTCTGTCCCTCGGGCCGGCCTAGGCTGACGTGCGTGACCACGGTCCCGCCCCACCTGCGCGACCGCGCCGCGGGCGTGCTCCTGGGGACGGCCGTGGGCGACGCCCTCGGTGTGCCCTACGAGTTCGGCACACCCCCGGGCCCGGGCCAGCCGGCCGTGATGACCGGGGGAGGCCTGGGCGGCTTCGCGCCCGGCGAGTGGAGCGACGACACGGCCATGGCCGTGGCCGTCGCGCGCGTGGCCGTCGCGGCCGACCTACGGAGCCCTGAGGCCCTGGACGAGGTGGCCCTCGGCTTCCTCGAGTGGTTCGCCTCGCAGCCGGCGGACGTCGGGATCCAGACGCGCGCGGTGCTGGCCGCGGCGGGCCGGCGGCTCGAGCGCGGCGCGGCGAGCCCCGCGGAGGTGATGCGGGAGGAGGCGGCGGCGTTCGCGGTCGACCACGCGCACTCGGCCGGGAACGGCGCCCTGATGCGAACCGCCCCGGTGGCGCTGGGCTATCCGGACGACCGCGCCGGGTGCGCCGAGGCCGCCCGGCTGGTGGCGCGGCTGACCCATGCCGACCCGCTCGCCGGCGACAGCTGCGTGCTGTGGACCGAGGCGGTCCGACGGGCCATGACGGAGGAGGTGATCGTGGTGGACGAGGGGCTCGACCTGGTGCCCGCCTCGCGCCGCGACGCGTGGGGCCGGTGGCTGGCCGAGGCCGTCGCGCCACCTCTCGGTGCGCTGCCCGGAGCAGCCTTCCGCCCCAACGGATACACGGTGACCGCGCTCCAGGCGGCGCTCGCCTCCGTGATCCACACGCCGGCCGACGACCCGACCCGGCATCTCGTCGAGGCCCTGTACGCCGCGGTGCGCATCGGCGACGACACCGACACGGTGGCCGCCATCGCCGGCGGCCTGCTGGGCGCCCGATGGGGAGCGACGGCGGTCCCCGGCGCCTGGCGTCGCCAGGTGCACGGCTGGCCGGGGATCCGAGCAGACCAGCTGGTCGCGCTGGTCGGGTGACCGCGTCCCCGACGGTGCGGCCGCGCTCGGTGGCAGGCTGTGCCCCATGGACCAGGGCGATCGCAACGTGCTGGGCGAGCCGCTGCAGCCGTGCGGCACCGAGCCGATGACCGGCTTCTACCGGGACGGCAGCTGCTCGTGCGGCCCCGAGGACGTGGGGCTCCATGCGGTCTGCGCGGTCGTCACCGCCGAGTTCCTCGAGCACCAGCGGCAGGTGGGCAACGACCTGGTGACCCCGCGGCCCGAGTGGGCCTTCCCCGGGCTCAGTCCGGGCGACCGCTGGTGCGTCGTCGCCGCGCGCTGGCTCCAGGCGTACGCCGACGGGGCGCCCGCGCCGGTCGTCCTCGCCTCCACCCACGAGCGCGCCTTGGAGGTGGTGCCGTTGGACGCGCTGCGTCAGCATGCGGTCGACGTACCGGACCACCCGGGTGACCTCGACTGACCTGTCCGAACGCCACTCGGGCCGGGCCGGCGCTCAGGCGCAGCGGCGGGGTGGCTCGGGACCGAAGGCCTCCTGACCGTCGGCGGCCACCCGGGCCAGCCGTTGAGCCTGCAGCTCCACCACGGCCAGGCACCCGTCGCGGCGCGCACGCAGGTCGGCGTGGGGCCAGCGGACGTCGACGGTGGCGCAGCTCCGCCCGGTGGCACGCAGCAGCGCGGCCTTGCCCCGGGCGCTGATGGCCACCAGCGAGTAGAGACTGCGTCGGGTGCCCGGCTCGGCCACCTGGTAGAGCGTGGGGCGGGTGTAGGTGGCCATCGCGTCGGCCGGCCCGCGGGCCCGGTCGATCGCGGCGTTGGCCTCGGCGACGCAGGCGCGGACCGCGGACTCGTCGTTTCGTCGGCGGACACTGTCGACGACGGAGATCACGCCCACCACGGTGACCAGCACCGTCACCAGGAGCAGCACTCGTCGCCATGGCCAGGGCTCGCGGCCACCGCGCTCCACGACGTCGGGACCGGCCGGGATGCCGAGGGGGTCCGAGCCTGACACGACACCTCCTCCCGAGCGCTACAGAGCGGCCTCGCGCTCGACCCACGCCCACATCCTCGCGACGGAACCGGCGCCGCTGCGGGTGCGACCCAGGACGTGTGTGGGGCGCTGCCGACGATCGTGCCACAGCCCGCCCGGCGGGGGCGCCGGTGAGATCGCCGCCAGCCACACCGTGGTGTCCGCGCCCTCCTCGGCGTCGCGGAGGATCGGCCGGGTGACCCGGCGGAACACGGGGAGCGAGTCGGCGACCCCGGGGGTGTCGGCCCACCCGGGGTGGGTCGCGTAGACGTGCACCCCGTGGGGAGCCCAGCGCTCCTCGAGGGTCGGCAGCAGCTCGACCTGGGCCCGCTTGGACCGGGCGTAGGCGGTGGTGCCGGAGTAGTCGCCCTGGCGGTAGTCGGGGTCGTCGTCGCGGAGTCGCTGGGCATACATCCCGCCGGAGGTGACCAGGACGACGCGCGAGCCCTCGCGCAGTAGCGGCAGCAGCTGGTCGGTCATCGCCACCGGGCCGAGCACGTGCAGCGCCATCGTGAGCTCGTGGCCCTGGGGAGACTCGGATCGCGTCGGCGGCAGGGCGCCGGCGTTGTGGACCACCACGTCGAGCGGATGCCCGGCCGCGACCAGCTCACCGGTGAACCGGGCCACGTCGTCGAGGTCGGACACGTCGCACCGCCACAGGTGGAGCTCCGACTGGGGAAGCCGGCGCCTGAGGTCCGCGAGCACGCGGTGGCCCTTCACCTCGTCGCGCACCACGAGATGCACCGCAGCGCCGAGGCGCGCCAGCCCCTCGGCGGCGGCGGTGCCGAGACCGGATGAGGCCCCGGTCACCAGCGCGGCCCGTCCACGCAGGGCATCGGGCTCCGGATCGGGTGGCCATCCCGGCAGCCGCCGGCGGACGGCGTACCCGAGCCGGGAGAAGCCGGGCGCCACGCTGCGGTCCAGGGCGGTGTCGAGCAGGCGGTCGGCGCGCATGCACCGAGGCTAGCCAATGGCGGCGAGTGGCCTGGGTGAATGAGCCCGACTCAAGGGAATTGAGTGGACACGACTCAGGTTGACGCAGATGGCGGGCATGCCGCCCGCCCCGTGACCCGAGGTGACCACACCTCCGACCAGCACAGGAGACATCATGCGCAGCAACCTCTATGTACGCCGCGACCCCTTCGCCGAGTTCGACTCGCTCGTGCGGCGCGCCTTCGCCCCCGTCGAGGGCGTCGATACCTCGTTCAGCCCGGCCGCCGAGGCGCACCGCGACGGCGACGACGCCGTCGTACGCCTGGAGCTGCCCGGCCTGGACATCTCCCGGGACGTCACCGTCGAGGTGCTCGGCCGCGACCTGGTCGTCTCCGGGGAGCGCCGCGACGAGCGCGAGTCCGAGAGCGACGGCGGCCACCTCCGCGAGTTCCGCTACGGCGGGTTCCGGCGCACGTTCAGCCTGGGCCGACCCGTCAGCGCCGAGGCCGTCTCGGCGTCGTATGACGCCGGCGTGCTGACCGTGCGCATCGCAGACGCCTACGCCGAGGTGACCGGCCAGCGGATCGCCATCACGACCCGCGGTCCCGAGGCCGCCGACCGGCCCGAGGTGGTCCGGGGCGAGTCCGAGGAGCCCGACGCGTCCTGAGTCGGCGGGTGTCCGCCCGGCCCTCAGCCGGGCACCGGCTGGGGCCGGTGACACGCCTCCGAGGACCGTTCTGCAGGAAATCGAGCCCGAAATCCTGGAATTTGGTCCTCGGAGGACCGCGCCCGCAGGCGCGGGCCTACCCCGGGGGGTCAGCCCGTGGGGCCGATGTAGCACAGCATCCGGTAGTCCGTGCCGGGCTCGACGGTGCGGAAGCCGTGGCGCTCGTAGAAGCGACGGGTGTCGACGTCGACCTCGTCGACGTTGATGTGCATCTCCGGGGCCCCGCGCTCCCGCACCAGCCGGCGGGCCTCGGTGAGCAGGGCGGTGCCGATGCCGTCGTCCCGCCGGGCGGGGACGACGTAGAGCTCCTCGAGCTGGGCGACCGGGCCGTCGTACCAGATCGCCGGGCGGAGGGTGACGAGCGCGAAGCCCTCCGCCTCACCGGCCAGCAGGGCGAGGACGCCGTCGTCGTCCAGCAGCCGCCCGAAGCGGTCGGCGAGCACGTCGGCGGGATCGGTCGGGGACTCGAACTCGGTGTTGAAGTCCCGGAGCAGCCGGCCGAGCACCGAGGCGTCCTCGGCCTGCGCCAGGCGGACCCTCACGCCGGCCTCCGGGCCTGCAGCGTGTAGCTCAGCGGCAGCCGCTCGGGCCGCTCCCGCAGGCGCCACTCGCCGTCGTCGCCTCGCACCATCTGCCCCGGCAGCGCGTCCCAGGGCACGCTGCGGTGCTCCACCAGCTCGGTCAGGACGAGCCCGCGCGACAGCAACGCGGTGACGATCTCCCCGAGCCCGTGGTTCCACTCCAGCGAGCGGGTGTGGGCGAACTCGGTCTCGGTCTCCACATAGGTCCCCGGCTCGTCGAACACCATCGGCTCGGCGGTCTCGAAGTACGGATGGCCCACCACCAGCGCGTCGTCGCGGCCCTCGTCGAGCGCCCACAACATCGGGTGTCCCTCGCGCAGGAACAGCCGGCCACCGGGAGCCAGCAGCGCACTCACGACCTCGGCCCACCGGCCGATGTCGGGCAGCCAGCAGAGCGCGCCGATGCCCGTGTAGACCAGGTCGAACCGACGGCCCTCCAGCGCCCGCGGCGCGCCGTCCACGTCGGACTCCACATAGTCGATCCGTACGCCGGCGCGCGCGGCCAGGTCGCGGGCCTGCGCGAGGGACGCCGGCGAGAAGTCCACGCCGGTCATCGACGCGCCCAGCCGGGCCAGCGACAGGGTGTCGGTGCCGATGTGGCACTGCAGGTGCAGCCCGGTGAGACCCGTGAGGTCGCCGAGCCGGCCGCGGTCGAAGGCCACGACCTCGCTCAGCCGCTGGGGGTCGTCGAGGAGTGCGTCGACGGCGTAGTCCGGGCTCGAGGCGTGGGCGGGCGCCCGTTCGTCCCACAGGGCGCGGTTGGTGGCGAGCTGCTCCGAGGTCACCGGTCCATCGTGCGGCATCGGCTCAGCCCTCGGAAGCCTCCTCCGCCAGGGCCTTCGCCTCGCTGCCGCGCGCTCGCACCGTGGCGACCGCGACCAGGGCCACCGCTACGGCCGCGGCGACCGCCCACCACCACCCGCCTCGGCCGTGGACGGCGTACAGCACGGCGAAGCCGACGGTCGTGTAGACGGTCGCCCAGAGCGCGGCGCCCACGACCAGGGCGGGCAGGTAGTGCCGGGTCGGCATCCGCAGCAGCCCGGCGGCCGCGTTCACGGCCGTCTGGACGCCGACGGTGAGGAACGACAGCGACACCACGGGGGCTCCGACCCGCCCGACGAGCGTCTCGGCACGGAGCACCGCCGGATGGGCCGCCAGCCGGCGGCGCCGCTCGCCCGCACCGCGCAGCCCGCGCCCGACCCAGTAGGTGACGCCGCCCCGGACCATCGCGCCGGCGAAGAAGAACGCCCAGGTGAGGGCGATCGGCCAGCCGTCGGTGCCGCTCAGCGCAGCACCGACCGGTAGATGTCGACCGTGCGGTCGGCGATCGCGGTCCACGAGAACGCGTCGATGGCCCGCCTGCGCCCGGCCCGGCCCATCTCCGCGGCCCGCTCCGGCGACCCGACGACCTCGTTGAGCGCGGCCGCGAAGTCGGCGACGTAGCGGTCGGGGTCGAGAGGCGTGCCGGTGCCGTCGGTGGCCTGCTCGATCGGCACCAGCCGACCGGTCTCGCCGTCCACGACCACCTCGGGGATCCCGCCGGTGGCGGTCGCGACGACCGCGGTCTCGCAGGCCATCGCCTCGAGGTTGACGATCCCCAGGGGTTCGTAGATCGACGGGCACGCGAAGGCGGTGGCGGCGGTGAGCAGGCGGATCACGTCGCCGCGCGGCAGCATCTCGCGGATCCACACCACGCCGGTGCGGGTCGCGGCGAGCCCCTCCACCAGGCCCACCACCTCGGCCTCGATCTCCGGGGTGTCGGGGGCCCCGGCGCACAGCACGATCTGCACCTCGGGCGGGAGCTCGGCGACCGCCCGGAGGAAGAGCGGCAGTCCCTTCTGGCGGGTGATCCGACCGACGAAGACCACCGACGGCCGGTCGGGGTCGACGCCGAGCTCGCGCACCCGGTCGGGGTCGGTCACCGGCGACCAGCCGTCGGTGTCGATGCCGTTGTGCACCACCTGCACCCGGGCGGGGTCGATCTCGGGGTAGGAGCGCAGCACGTCGTCGCGCATCGCCGCCGAGACCGCGATCACGGTCGACGCCGCGAGGTAGGACGTGCGCTCGACCCACGACGACACGGCGTAGCCGCCGCCGAGCTGCTCGGCCTTCCAGGGCCGCAACGGCTCGAGCGAGTGGGCGCTGATGACGTGGGGGACGCCGTGGAGCAGCGAGGACAGGTGGCCGGCGAAGTTCGCGTACCAGGTGTGGGAGTGGACCAGGTCGGTGCCCTCGCACCCTCCCACCATCGTCAGGTCGACCCCCAGGGTCTTGATCGCGCCGTTGGCGGAGGCCAGCTCGGCCAGGTCGGCGTACGACGTGGTGAGCGGCTCGTCCCGCGGCGCGCCGAACGCCTGGACCCGCGTCTCGACGTCGTCGCGGGCGCGCAGCGCGCGCACCAGCTCCGCGACGTGCACCCCGGCCCCGCCGTAGATCTCGGGCGGGTACTCCTTGCTCAGGACGTCGACCCGGAACCTCGAACCGTGGGTGCCCTGTGTCATGTCGCGAAACTACCTCTCCCGCGCCCCGGCCGGACAGGGCTAGCGTGGCAGCCATGAGCTCCCAGGGCGTCGGTTCCAGGTCCCCCGGACGCACGAAGGTGCTGGCGATCGTGCTGGCCGGAGGGGAGGGCAAGCGGCTGATGCCGCTGACCGCCGACCGGGCCAAGCCGGCCGTGCCGTTCGCGGGGATCTACCGGCTCATCGACTTCGCGCTGTCCAACGTCGTCAACGCCGGCTACCTCAAGGTCGTCGTGCTCACGCAGTACAAGTCGCACAGCCTCGACCGCCACGTGACCCAGACCTGGCGGATGTCGACGATGCTCGGCAACTACGTCGCGCCGGTGCCCGCCCAGCAGCGCGTCGGCAAGCACTGGTACCTCGGCAGCGCCGACGCGATCTTCCAGTCGCTCAACCTGATGCGCGACGAGCGTCCCGACATCGTCGTCGTCGTCGGCGCCGACCACGTCTATCGCATGGACTTCTCCCAGATGGTCGCCCAGCACCTCGAGTCCGGAGCCGCCTGCACCGTGGCGGCCATCCGCCAGCCGATCTCGCTCGCCGACCAGTTCGGCGTGATCGACGTCGACCCCGAGTCGCCCAGCCGGATCCGCGAGTTCCTGGAGAAGCCCACCAACCCGACGGGCCTCCCCGACAACCCCGACGAGGTGCTGGCCTCGATGGGCAACTACGTCTTCGACGCAGATGCCCTCGTCGAGGCGGTCACCGACGACTCCGTGATGAGCGGCTCCAAGCACGACATGGGCGGCGACATCGTCCCGGCCTTCGTCTCGCGCAAGGAGGCCGGCGTCTACGACTTCCGCGACAACGAGGTCCCGGGAGCCACCGACCGGGACCGCGGCTACTGGCGCGACGTCGGGACGCTGGGGTCCTACTACGCCGCCCACATGGACACCGTGGCCCCGCTGCCGGTCTTCAACCTCTACAACTTCGCGTGGCCGATCTACACCTCCTACGGACCGCAGCCACCCGCCAAGCTGGTCCGCGGCGAGCACGGCGTGCTGCCGATCGCCGAGGACGCCGTGCTCTCCCCGGGCGTGGTGGTCACCGGCGGGCAGGTCTACCGCTCGGTGCTGTCACCGGCGGTCTTCGTCGAGTCCAAGGCCGAGGTCAGCGACTCGGTGCTCCTCCACGACGTCCACGTCGGCCGGGGCGCCGTCGTGCGCCGGGCGATCGTGGACAAGAACGTCGTCATCCCGCCCGGCGCGCGCGTGGGCGTGGATCCCGAGGAGGACCTCGCCCGGGGCTTCGTGGTCGAGGACGGGCTCACCGTCATCGGCAAGGACCAGGCCTTCGCCCCCTGAGCGGGCGGTCACTCGATGAGGCCGGCGGCGCGCGCCGGGCCGGCGTACGCCGTCGCCAGGGAGGCGACCGTCTCGTGAGCGTTGAGCCCGCTCGGGTTGGGCACCACCCACAGCTCGGCACCCGCGAGCGGCTCGGGCTGCCGCCCGACGCTGGCGCGACGGTCGCCGAAGGCGGTGCGGTACGCGGTGATGCCCAGCACGGCCACCACCGGGGGCCGCAGCCGGCGGACCGTCTCGACCAGGCGTGCTCCTCCCTCACGGAGCTCCTCGGCCCCGAGCTCGGCGGCGGTGGCGGTGGCTCGTCGTACCAGGTTGGTGAACGCGAGGCCACGCTCCCGGAGGTGGGCGCGGTCTGCGTCGGACATGCCGGCCGCGGGGTCGATCCGACGGTCGACGATCCCGGCGCGCAGCAGGGCCGGGTAGAACCTGTTGGCCGGGTGCGCGAAGTGGGTCTGGGTCGCGGCCGTCCAGAGACCGGGGTTGATGCCGACGAACAGCAGGCGCACCTCGTCGCCGGTCAGATCGGGCACCTCCGTCCCGCGGAGGGCCTCGAGCTCGGCCCGGGTGAAGCTCTTGCGGCGAGCGCCGGGGAACTCACGCGGAGGGGTGCTCGTCACAGTCGTATGACATCACCCGGACGGCGGGTGGCGCTCGGCGCCGCCGGCGTCGCGCTGCTGCTCGGCGGCTGCGGCAGCGAGCGCGCGGTCGAGCCCGGCGGGGAGCCGGGCGGCTCGACCGGCGCGTCCGACGACGGCACCTCACCGACGGGCGCGGCCGCCGCCCGCCAGCTCGCGATCGTCACGGTCACCGCCGCAGGCGGCGAGATCGACCCGGTCCCGACGCCTCTGCGGTCGGCCGCCGACGTGTCGGCGTACGCCGAGCAGTTCGACGGGAACCGGATGGGACGCACGCTGCAGCGCTCCTTCCGGACGGCCACCGTGCCGCCCGACCAGACCCTGGTCGCCTCGG
>CAZQCA010000030.1:0-21167 GCA_964591845.1 uncultured Nocardioides sp. | reverse complement strand
GCTGCATCAACCAGGGAATGAACATGACGTATCGCAGGCGGGTGTGCAGCACGGACGTTCCGGGGAAGAGTGAGTCGGCGAGAGCGTCGCGAATGGAGCCGATGCCGAGCTCGTCGACGGTGCCCTCTTCTTTGAAGAGGTCGACGACTTCCAGCATCTTCCTGCGCTGCTCGCTGTCTGTGTCGAGCCACCCGAACGTTGAAACCACGGTCCGATCATGCCGCGAGCGGCCGACAGAAGTGGGCGCTCCCGTCGAAAGATTCCGTCTGATACGTCCTTCGGGCGCGGCCGCCGTAGGTTGGCGTCCATGACCACTCACCAGAGCGACTCCGCCGTCCAGCGGGATGCCGAGCGAGCCATCATCGAGGCCCTGGCCGCCCAACTCGGAGTGGTTCTGGTCGGCGGAGGAGCCTTGTCGCTCAGCGGGGGAGTGCGCATCCAGCTCGACGCCCGCAGCGAGGACGGAAAGTTCGCGGTGGAGGCCTACGCGCGACAGGGAACGCTGAAGGGCGGGCAGCTGAAGAAGATCGCGCAGGACGTCCTGAAGCTGGCACTCCTTCGACAGGAGCCGGACCACGCCGACGTGCGACCGATCATCGTCTTCGCAAGTGAGGACGCCCGCTCTTCAATCACGGGCTGGGTCAGGCGGGCCGCTGATGTCTTCGGTGTCGAAATGCACGTGGTCGACATCGCCCCTGAGCTTCGCGAGGAAATTCTCGCCACCCAGGAAGCGCAGAAGATGGTCAACGTCGAGCTTCCAACTGCGGCGGACGACCTCACCATCGAGTGAGCGCAGAGCGGATTCTCGTAGCTCGAATCCGCCGGATCTGTCGGCCCTGCCCCATAGCGTTGCATTCATGACAACCGGTAGGGCGCCCGAGCGACACGGACTCGAGAACTATCGCTCTCGAGTCCGAGGCAGCCTGCTGGGCGGGGCAATCGGGGACGCCCTCGGAGGCCCGGTCGAGTTCTGGAGCCTCGATCGGATTCGTGCCGAGTGCGGACGGGACGGGGTCAAGGAGTACCTCCCGGAGAGCGTCGACGGCGCCCGCATCTACGGCCGCATCACCGACGACACCCAGATGACGCTGTTCACCGTCGACGGCATGATTCGTGCCTCGGTCCGGCAGGACCGTGGTCTCGGGTTCACGGTTGGGGTGCTGCATCACGCCTACGACCGGTGGCTCGACACGCAGCTCCAGGACGGCCCCGACGGCGAGCGGGACGGCTGGCTGATCAACGAACGCTGGCTCTACTCCCGAAGGGCTCCGGGCAACACGTGCCTCTCTGCACTCGAGGTTCCGCGGGGCGGTCGTCGCAAGCTGGAGCAGTTCGGCACGGAAGCGACCAACACGTCCAAGGGGTGCGGCGGGGTTATGCGCAGTGCTCCGTTTGGTCTCGTGCCCCCGTGGGTGTGGCCGCTGGAATGGCAGTTTGGCGCGGCGGCGGAGGCCGCCGGCTACACCCACGGCCACCTCACAGGACAGCTGGCATCAGGAGCGCTGGCGGTGCTCATTGGCTCGCTCATGCGCGGAAGCGATCTGGATCGGGCGATCGATGAAGCGCTGACCCAGCTGCGGGCTCGTCACGGCCACGCGGAGGTCTATCAAGCGATCACGCAAGCGATCGAGACTGCCCGCCGCGGCCCGAGCCCTGAACACATCGAGTCGCTCGGGGGAGGCTGGGTCGCCGAGGAGGCTCTAGCCATGGCGATCTATGCCTCGCTCGTCTACCCAGAACCCAGCCAGGTGGTCGATGCCCTGGCCCTGTCCGTCACGCACTCGGGAGACAGCGACTCGACAGGCGCGATCTGCGGCAACATCCTCGGAGCACTTCACGGCGAGACGGCGTTGCCGCCCCAGCTCGCTTTCGAGGTCGAGGGCCGCGACACGATCCTCACCCTGGCCGATGACTTCGTCTTCGAGTTCACATCCGGCGATCGCCTCCATGGCGACTACGGCCCATTCACCAGATGGACGGACCGGTACCCGGGATGGTGAGCGGATCGGAACCGATGCTCCGCGGTGGGGATTCGACCCGGTACCACCTACTGACGGGTTTCCCGGACAACCCGCTGGCCGGCGGTCGCAGTGCGCCCCCGGGTGACCTACACCGCGACCGCCCCCGCGACGGCCCGGGACAGCGGTTGGCTATGCGGGTCCGACATGACCCACCTGACAGCCATGCCCGCCAGCCACGCCCTCGATCGGATCACCGACTGGCGGATCGCCCTGCGGGCCGAGAACAAGAGCCCGGGCACGATCTTCATCTACGCCGACGGAGCCACTCGTTACCTGACCTGGTGCGCCGACGGCGACCACCTGCCGATGAGCCGCGCCGCGCTCAACTCCTGGATCGCCGGCCTGCTCGACGGCGGATCCTCGCCGGGCACCGCCCGCATCCGCCAGCTCGCCGTGCGCCGCTTTGCGGCCTGGCTGACCGCCGGCGGTGAGATCGCCGCCGACCCGTTCCCCGGAGTCAAGGCACCCCGCTACGAACCGCCGCTGGTCGAGCCGCTCACCGACGCCGAGCTCCGCGCGCTCCTCGCCACCTGCGCTGTCTCCGACGACCACGCGCGGCTGGAAGCCACCCTCAACGACCGACGCGACGAAGCGATCATCCGGCTCATGTTCGAGACCGCGATCCGGTCCGGGGAGCTCGTCGACCTCCAGCTCGACGACGTAGACCTCATCGCGCGGCTGATCACGATCCGTCGTGGCAAGGGTGGGCGCGGCCGAGTGATTCCTGTCGGCCCTGTGACCACCGAGGCGCTGCTGGTGTATCTCGACCAGCGTGAGCAACACCCGCTGGCTGCGAGCCCCGACCTGTGGCTCGGCAATCGCGGCCAGCGGTTCGGCCGCGAAGGACTCAGCCGTGCCCTGCGCCGCCGCGCCAAGCGCGCCGGAGTGCAGGGCTTCCGGCCCCACCGGCTCCGGCACACCGCCGCCCACCGATGGCTCGCGGCCGGCGGCTCCGAATCCGGCCTGATGGCCATCGCCGGCTGGACCCGCAGCGACATGCTCGTCCGCTACACCCGAGCCCGCGCCTCCGAACGCGCCGCCACCGAGGCCCGCCGACTCAACCTCGGAGACCTCTGAGCTCCGCGACAGTTGGCACGGTTCACCGCCGATCGTGGCAGACCAGCTCGCCGGAACGGCGGGTGGACGTCCGAGCGCTCGACACGGCCTGCCGCCACGACCATGATCGAACCGTGAGCGCGCAGGCCGAGACCGCCGAATCAGACAACAGCCTGCCGCAGTGCTGGTGTTGCGGCGGCTCGTTCGCCGAACCGGAGTTGGTCCACCTCGGGTCGCACCCGGAGGTGGGCCTGTGCGCGGACTGCGCCCATTGGGTGCACCGCCGCGCCGCCGAGCAGGCCGCTGCCCGACGGGGCGGGCTCCCCGCGCGGTATCGCGGAGCCTTCGCCGCGACCCGGTCCTGGGTCATCCAGCACGAGGTGCACAACCTGCCTGTCCTCGGCCGGCTGCTGCGCGGCCTGGACCGTCGCCTGCCCTGAACCTCGCGCCCGCGACCGCTCAGGCCACCCGACCCAGTTGGGCAACCCGCTCACACGGACTTGCCGACATCCCGTCCCAGCGTCCCGCCGCCGGGTCCCGGGGCGGTGTCCGGCGGGCAGCAGGCGCCGGGCACCGGAGCCATGCGTCCTCGGCGTCGACGTTCGACGAGGGCAAGTGTGGCTGCTCCCAGCACCGCCGTCACGGCGAGGACACTGATGAGGGTCGTCCGACCCTGGATCCACTGCGAGATGGTCGCGGACAGTCCGGCGAGTGCGCCGGCTCGACCCGCCGACGTCGCGTCACCGGTGGCGGCCGGATACCAGTACCAGGCGAGGTAAGCGCCGGTGAGCACGAGGACCACCGCGGTGACCTTGGGGCCGTAGCGAGCCAGCGTGGCCACCCGGTGGGTGAGCGCGGTGCCCGCGGCTGCGGTGGCCAGGGCCAGCAGCAGCAGGACGGTGGCCGACCCGGCCGCGTAGACCCCGAACACCACGAGCAGGCCGGCGTAGCTGGCGGTGGCCTGGGCCTGCGCGATGACCGCGAGCAGCACCCCGAAGGTGCACGCGAGCGAGGCGATCGCGTAGCCGACGCCGAAGACCACCATCTGAGCGGTCGGGGCAAGCCCCGCGGTTGCCCGGCCGGGGATCCGGGGCAGCCGAAGGGAGAACGAGCGACCGGCCAGCATCGCCCCACCGAGCAGCACCAGCAGTACGCCGACGGCGAGGCCGAGCGCCGGTGCGGCCTCGATCAGGCCGCGGGCGCCGGCGCTGACCACCAGCCCGGCGGCGGCCAGCGTGCCGGCGAACCCGAGGGTCAGCGCGGCGCCGGCCCGCAGCGCATGGAGCAGCCGCACGGGTGCCGGGGAGGTGTCGCCGTCGCCGATGGTGTGGCTGATCCAGGCCGGCAGTAGCGCGAAGCCGCACGGGTTGACCGGGGCGACCATGCCGGCGGCGAAGGCGAGCGTGAGCAACCCGCCCATGGCTCAGGCTCCCGCCTTCACCAGCTCAGCGGTGATGGTCTCGGCGCTGGGGTCGGTGGCCCGGAAGGTCACCTTGCCCTCGGCGTCGACCACGATCAGGGTGGAGAGCGCGGCGACCTGGAAGCGCAGAGACAGGGCCGCGCCGGTGTCGATGGCCGCCGGGACGTGCTCCGCGTCGACGGAGTCCATAAAGCCTCCGATGGTCTCCTTGGACTCGCCGGGGTCCATGTCGATGGCGAGGAAGCTTGCGTTGTCGCCCGCTTCCTCGGCGGCGGTCGCCGCCCTGCCGAGGGACCGGACGCCGTTGACGCATTCGCCGCAACCGACCGAGAAGAAGAACACGGCTGTGGGTTCCCCGGTTGCGGGCAGGCTGATCTGGTGGCCGTCGATGCTGGTCACCGTCACCGGACCACCGTCGGCCACTGGGCTCGCGGGGGCAGTGGTCCCGCATCCGGTCAGCGCCAGCGATCCGGCGGCGAGGGCCGCGGCGATCGAGACGGCCTTCAGTCCGGTTCGGGTGCGCGTCATCGGGTCTGTTCGTCCCTCGTGTCAGTGGTCTGGTCGGTACGAGTGGGCGGGGTGGGCGGACAGCAGTCAGGGCTGTCCGTGCGACGGTGCCGCCTCGCGCTCCCGACGACGGCGAGGACCACGACGCCGATCCCGGCCCCGATGACCCAGGGATTGCGCAGGAACGCGCCGATCCCAGCAATGGCGCCGCCGGTGACCAGAAGCGGGAGGAGGGCGCAGCAGGCGACCATGAGCACGGCGGCACCTGCTGCGGTCAGCAGCAGGCCGACGCCGCCGGGTTGGCCGTCATGGTTGGAGGTCATCGGTGTCCTTCGGTCCTGTCGTTGAGGCTGGGTCAGCAGCAGTGGGTGCGGTCGGTCGAGGTGTCGTCGGTGGTCGGCTGGGTGCCCGCGAGGAGGGCGGCGGTGAGGTCGGCGCCGATCCGGTGGGCCTCGGCGACCGGGACGACCTCGGCCCCGGGGTTCCCGACGAGCCAGCCGGCGGCGTCCTCGGGCGAGGTGAAGAAGTGCACCTGGTTGCAGAAGGAAGGGCGGATCGACGTCATCCGCTCGGGATTCACCAGGGACACCACTGCGGTGGCTGGTTCGACGCTGGTGACGCCGGTCGCAGGGTCGATGGTGACGCGGATCGTTGCGCCGCTGGCCGGTGAAACCGACTCGACGTGTGCCGCCCGCTCCACCAGCGCGGGGAAGATCAGGGTGTCCAGAGCGCACCAGGTGTAGAGCTCCTCGCCGGCCACGGTGAACCGGTGATTGGTCGGGCGCAGGGTCAGACCCTGGCCGAGGATCCGACCCTGGGCGTCGTACTCGGTGTCCGGCACAGCGGCCAGACCACGACGTACGTCGTCGACCGTGCGGCCCGCAGCAGCGGCGAGCTCCTCGATGCTGACGGGGTCGCCATCGACGAGCAGTCGCAGCAGCGGGACCAGCAGGCCGGCGTCCAGGCCCGACTCCCCGGGGTCGGCGAGCCGGTTGGTCAGGTCGGTGATGAGATTCGGCACGGTGATTCCTTTCAGGCGCAGCAGGACAGTTTCGAGACGTCGGCGGTGAAGGACTTGGCGACGATCCGGATGCCTTCGGCCATGGTCAGGTAGGGCGCCCAGGCGTCGGCGACCTCGGCGATGGTCTTGCCGAGGATGTGCACACCGGCGGCTGCGAGCTCGCCGGCGTCCTTCGCGACCGCGGTCAGGCCGAGGATCTCGCCGGTGTCGGCATTGGCGACCATCTTGATGAAGCCGCGGGTGTCGCGATTGACCAACGCGCGGGTCACATAGGTCAGCGGCAGAACCCGGCAGTCGCAGCGGATCCCTGCGGCGACGACGTCCTCCTCGGTCAGCCCGACCGCACCGATCGCGGGGCTGGTGAAGGTCACCCGGGGGAGCCTGGTGTAGTCGACCGACCGGTCCGCGGCGGCGAAGGCGTTCTCGGCGACCATCGTGCCGTGGTGAGCGGCGACATAGACGAACTCCGGGTGCCCGGTGACGTCACCGGCGGCCCAGATCCGCGGGTTGGAAGACTGCATCTGGTCGGTGACCACGATCTCCCCGGACTCGCCGGTCTTGACCTCCACCGCGTCGAGGTTGAGCCGGTCGGTGACCGGGCGGCGGCCCAGAGCGACCAGGATCTCGTCCGCGCGGAACTCCTGCTCGCCCCCGGAGATCTCGGCGCGGACGACGACCTGCCCGGTCCCCGCGTCGCGAGCCACGTGGACAGGCGTGGCGCGGCGAACCACCCGGATGCCCTCATCGGCGAACACCTCCTGCAGCGCCTGGGAGACCTCCGGCTCCTCCTTCGACGCCAGCCGCGAGCGCACCAGCAGGGTGACCTTCGCTCCGAGACGGGCGAAGAGCTGCGCCTGCTCCAGCGCCACGTAGCCGCCACCGAGCACCAGCAGTGACTCGGGGACCTCGGCCAGCTCCATTGCGGTCGTCGACGTCAGATACCCGACGTCGTCGAGACCATCGATGGGCGGAGCCCAGGCGCGCGCGCCGGTCGCAACAAGGTAGTGCGCGGCCTCGATCACCTCGACCGTTCCGTCGGTGCCGGTGACCTCCAGGAGGGGGGACTCCGGAGTGCCGGCGAAGATGGCCTCACCACGTCGGACCTTCCACCCGTAGGAGTCCGCGACGTCGACGTACTTCTCACCCCGCAGCGCCTCGACGAGGTCCTCCTTCCCTGCGATCAGGGCGGGCATGTCCACCGCGCCCGCGTCGGTCGCGATGCCCGGGAACCGGTCGCCAGCGTCGGCCGCAACGTGCCGGGCCTCGGCCGCCGCGATCAGCGCCTTGGACGGCACGCAGCCCGTGTTCACACAGGTGCCGCCGAACGTGCCGCGCTCGATCATCACAACGGACTTGCCGATCGTCGTGGCCCGGATGGCGGCGGCGAATGCCCCGCCACCCGACCCGATCACTGCCAGATCAAACTTCGACTGCATCCCGATTCCTCCCCGACGGTTGGGAAACGCTCCTGATGTGCTCAGAATGGACCTTCCAGTAAGGTGGAAGGTCAAGTGAGACCTGCGACACAAGGGAGTCGGGATGCGGATCGGGGAGCTCGCCGAGGCATCGGGAACCACTGCCAAGACGCTGAGGTTCTACGAGGAGCAGGGGCTGCTGCCAGCCGCCGAGCGCACCCCGGCTGGCTACCGCGACTACACCCCCGACGCCGTCGGGCGCATCGACTTCATCCACCGCGGCCAGGCTGCCGGGCTCACCCTTGCCCAGGTCCGCCAGATCCTCGACATACGTGACGACGGACAGGCGCCCTGCGGACACGTGCAGGACCTGCTCGACTCTCGACTGGCAGACCTCGACGAGCAGATCGCGCAGCTCGTCGCGCTCCGAGAGACCATCACTCAGCTCCGCGACCAGGCAGCCACGGTCGAACCGGAGACCTGCAGCCCCGACCAGGTCTGCCGCTACCTGTAGCCGAATCGCACAAAGCCACGGCGAGAGTTCACGTAACTCTGAATACAGCGTCTGATGTATTCTCGCCTTCATGAGTGCCACCACCGCCGCTTCACTCGACGCGCTCGCCCGGTTCGGGCACGCCCTGTCCGACGCCACCCGGTCCCGGATCCTCATGGCGCTGAGCGAGGCTCCGTCCTACCCGGCCGACCTGGCGGACGCCTTGGGGGTGACCCGACAGTCGATGTCGAACCACCTCGCGTGCCTGCGCGGCTGCGGGCTGGTCGTGGCGGTCCCTGAGGGGCGGCGCACCCGCTACGAGCTTGCCGACGCGCGTCTCGGGCATGCCCTGGCCGACCTGCACCAGGTCATCCTCGTCACCGACCCGGACGCATGCGCTGACGCCGATGAGCAAGGGTGCTGTTGATGAGCACCGAGCTGCCCGTTCACTCCATCGACACGACGGCTTCGGTCGCGCCCGCTGGCCTGCACGGTCCGGCGCCGAGCCCCGAGCACAAGGCGCTGTTGATCAGCCGCGTCCGGTTCCTGGTCGCCTTCACCATCGCCTACAAGTCATCGAAGCCGTCGTCGCCCTGACCGCCGGCTCGATCGCCGGGTCGGCCGCACTCCTTGGATTCGGCCTCGACTCGGTCATCGAGGTCTCCTCGGCGCTCGCCGTCGCGTGGCAGTTCGCAGGCGGCGACCACGAGGCCCGCGAGAAGGTCGCGCTCCGGGTCATCGCGTTCTCGTTCTTCGGGCTCGCGGCGTTCGTGACCTACGACGCCGGCAGCAGCCTGATCACGGGACACGCCGCCGAACACTCGTCGCTCGGCATCGGGATCGCCGCGCTGAGCCTGCTGGTCATGCCGGTCGCTTCGTTGATCCAGCGCCGCACCGGCAACGAACTCGGCTCCCACTCCGCGGTCGCGGACTCCAAGCAGACCCTGCTGTGCACGTACATGTCTGCCGCACTGCTGCTGGGGCTCGTGGCGAACAGCGTCCTGGGCTGGTGGTGGGCCGACTCGACCGCGGCACTGTTCATCGCCGCTCTTGCGGTCCGCGAGGGCATCAACGCTAGGCGCGGCGACCTGTGCTGCTCCCCGGCCGAGGTCTTCTTCGACCACGACCACGATGGCTGCGAGACAGGCTGCGACTGCTGCTGAGTCAAGGAGCAGGGATTCGAGCTGTGTCCGAAAACGGTCCACATTGGGCCGGTACCACTCCGTGTTAGACGGGTATCCTGAGACAGGAAGCGAGGGCGAATCCCTCACCACACCGAGCGAATCGGTAGCTTCCGGCTTGAGACCACAGTAGTTGCGACGCCTCCGACGGCGCCCAGAGGTCGCAGGTTCAAATCCCGCCCCCGCTACCAAGTGAAGATGCAGGTCAGAGCCGGGTTCGCGGGCTTCCGCGTGCCCGGCTTTGCCGTTTGCTGTCAGCACCGCGTCTGCTGACACCGCCTCGAATGGCCAGCTTCTGGGAACTCGTGCGGAGAGTCGCGAGCGCAGACGAAGGTCTGCGAAGGATCGACCCGGGTGTTCTCTGGGGGGTTAACCCAGAGGTCAAGCGGCGCGAGCCAGTGGGCTCGGGCGGCGGGGGAGTGGGCGCCAAAGGTTGCTGCGAGCTGCTTTGGCCTGACGTGGGACTGGGCGCTGGCGACGTACCGCTTTCGCCCAGAAGGATGGCTCATTGTGCCTTGCAAGACCTCCCGCAGCACCTCGCGTCCACCTGCGAACGCGCCGACATGTGCGCCTGGTTCGCGGGCCTGGCTGGCCTCCTCGCCGCGGCCGCGCTGGGTACGTCCGTGTGGTTCAACCGCGCGCCCCGGTACCCACGGAGAGCCACTGTCTTCACGGGAGCAGTGTCAGGCATGTGGCCAGGGCGCCCGCGGCAGTGATCCCGGTCAACTCAGGGCCCCAAGCCGAGGAGGCTGGATGATGATGACCTCGTCGCGGGGGCTGGGGTGGCATCAGCTGATGGGTGCTTGCCCGAGAGTGACGGTCGCCTGTCGTGCGGTGCCGTCGCTGGTGGTCCAGCCGATGCGGGCACGGCTGCCGGGAGCTAGGTCTGCCAGTGTGGCCTGAAGTCGCTTGACGGTCTTCACCTGTTTGCCGTTCAGCGTTGTGATGGTGTCGCCGGCCTGGATGCCTACGTTCTGGGCGGCTTCGCCGTCGATGACGGCGGCGACCACGGGGGCCGAGCTTTGAGGGTCGAGGGCGATGCCGAGGTAGGCGTGGTAGCCGAGGTCGATCGAGGGCGAGGTGGTTCCGGAGGTGATCGCGTCGACGGTGTCTTGGATGGTGTTGACCGGGATGGCGTAGCCCTGGGTGTTGCGGGTGTTGGTCGAGGCTGCGACGTTCATGCCGATGACTTGGCCGTTGTCGTTGAGTAGTGCGCCTCCGGAGTCGCCGCCTTCGAGGGCGGCGTTGGTCTCGATCAGGCCGGTGAGCCGGCTGCTTCCGCCTTGGAGGTCGCTGACGGTGATCCTCTGGTCGAGGGCGGTGATGGTGCCGGGTGAGGCGGTGAGGCTTCCTCCGTCTCCTCCGGCGTCGCCGACGGCGACGACGTCGTCGTCGACGGCGGCGGACTGCGTGGCGAGGTCGACGGTGGCCAGGCCCTGGGCGTCGTCGAGCATCAGGACCGCAACGTCGGCCGTCGCGTCGGCTCCGAGGTAGGTCGCGGTGTAGGTGTCGCCGGTGGAGACGACTCGCACCTCGATGCTTGTGGCGCCCTCGATGACGTGGTGGTTGGTGACGATGGTGCCGTCGCCGGTGAGCACGAGGCCGGTGCCGGATGAATCCCCTTGGGTGAGGGTGGAGGTGATCTCGACGATCCCGATGGACTGGGTGTCGGTTGCGTCGGAGTCGTCTTGGCCGGTGACGGGCCCGCGTTGGTCGAGGGGCCTGCGACCGTCCTGGGGTCCGCCCCAGGAGGGGGGTTGTGGCATGTCGTCCCAGCCTCCGAAGCCGCCGGAGCCTTCAGGAGTGTCGGGGAGGCCGCGGTCGGGCGCGTCGTCTTGGTTGTTCTGCCGCGGGGCGCCGTTGGGTGCCGGGGCGGCGGCGGGGCTGACCTGCGCCGGTGGCTCGGTCGTGGCGCGGGCGAGGGTGAACCCTGCGGCTCCTCCGAGGGCGACCAGTGCCAGGGCGACGCCGCCGAGTGTGGCCAGTCGGCGGCGGGCGGGTCGTGGCGACTGTCCGGGTTGGGCCGTCGAGGTGGCGGGGGTGAGGACCTCGGTGGCTGCGGGGGTGTCGTCCTGGTGGTGGGTCATGGGGCCATGGTGGTTCGCGGACCTGTGTGGCGCCTGTGTGGCGCCCGTCAAACCGCTCCGGGAATGTGGGTGGGCGTCAGGTCACCGTGCCGGGGCGGGTTGGTGGTCGGCGTGACCGCACAGTGCCATGACGCGCTCTTCGAGGACGGCGAGGGAGTAGGGCTTGGTGAGGCGGGCCTGGGCCCCTGCTAGGTCCCGGAGGTCGGGGTCGGCGAGGTCGTCGAGGGCGGTGGTGAGGATGACGGGCACGGTGGTGCCGGTGGCTCGGAGGCGGCGGAGGACCTCGAGTCCGTTGTAGCCGGGGAGGAGGACGTCGAGGATGACGATGTCGGGGTGGTTGGCGATGGTGGTGGCGAGACCCTCGGGGCCGGAGCCTGCGGTGATGACGTGCCAGCCGTGGTTGCCGAACCAGAGCGTCAGTAGCTCGGCCAGGTGCCGCTCGTCTTCCACCACGACCATGGTGGGCCGGCCCGATCGTTCTCGTGTCATGGTCGAACGCTGTCAGGGCAGTCTGTCAGCGGCCTGTGGCTCTGCTCTCAACTCCGTGGCAGTGTGTGCCGGCGTTGGTCCTTGGGGGCCGGGTCGGAGGGGGAGGGTGACCGCGAACGTCGTGCGGACGCCGGGTTCGCTGGTGCAGGTGACCTGGCCGTGGTGGGCTTCGGTGAGTGAGCGGACGATGGCCAGGCCGAGGCCGGAGCCTCCGTGGGCGCGGGTGCGGCCGGCGTCGGCTCGGTAGAAGCGGTCGAAGATCTTGTCGACGACCTCGGGTGCGATGCCGGGACCGGTGTCGGTGACGGAGAGGCTCACCTGGTCGGATGTGGTGTCGAGCCGGATCTCGACCGACGCGTCGGTCGGGGTGTGGGTGAGGGCGTTTGTGACCAGGTTGGCCAGGATCTGTCGCAGCCGGGCCTCGTCCCCGATCACGACGGCTGGGTCGCTGCCGGGCGCCGCGACGAGGGTGATGGGTCGGTCCGGCTGGAGCGCGCGGGCGTCGATCAGCGCGTCGGTGGCGAGGCTGAGCAGGTCGACGGGTGCGCGGTCGAGCGGGCGGGCCTGGTCGAGACGGGCGAGCAGCAGCATGTCGTCGACGAGGTCGCCCATCCGGGTCGACTCTGCCTCGATCCGGCCCATGACGGTGTCGAGGTCGTCGGTCACGCCGTTGCGCCACATCTCGGCGTGGCCGCGGACGGCGGCGATCGGCGTTCGGAGCTCGTGGCTGGCGTCGGAGATGAAGCGGCGCAGTCTGGCCTCGGACTCTGCGCGCGCGTTGAAGGCTTGTTCGATCTGTCCGAGCATGCCGTTGAGTGCGCGGGAGAGTCGTCCGACCTCGGTCCGCGGCGGGTGGTCGGGCACGCGTTGGGTGAGGTCGCCGTCGGCGATCTGCTCGAAGGTGTCCTCGACCTTCTCCAGCGGGCGCATCCCGAGCCGGGCGATGACCCAGGCGGCGGCGGCTGTGCCGACCAGGACGAGGAGGCTGACGACGAGGGAGAGCCGGGTAAGGCGCGCGACGGTGGCATCAGCCTCGGCGAGGGAGACGGCGAAGACGATGGTCTGGTCGCCCGCCGACGGCGTCGCCGCCCGCACCCGCCAGCGGGTTTGTCCGTCGAGCGAGGTGACGGTCGCGACGGAGGTCTGGCCGGCCAGCTGGGTCTGGGTCAGGTCGGGCGCCCCTTGTCCGAGGTCGGGACCCAGGGAACAGGCCTCCTGGCCCGCGCTGTCGAGGACGAGCAGGACGAAGTCGGTCCGCAGTCCCCGGGGGTCCCCGGGGTTGTCGCAGAGGTCGCGGGAGGCCGCGGCAGGTGGGGCTTGTCCGGGGGCGAAGGCACTGACCTGGTTGTCGACCCGCTCCAGCAGGTAGGACCTCATCAGCAGGACGCCGGCAACGTTGGCCACGGCGAGGCCGACCGAGACGAGCAGCACCATGCCGCAGACGAGCCTGGCTCGAATGGACAGCCTGCTCATGGGTCACGCGGGGGGCGCAGGACGTAGCCGATGCCGCGCACGGTGTGGATCAGCGGTGGCTCCACGGCGTCGACCTTGCGGCGCAGATAGCTGATGTAGGACTCCACGACGCTGGAGTTGCCGTGGAAGTCGTAGCGCCAGACGTGGTCCAGGATCTGGGCCCTGCTGACCACCCGCCCGGCGTTGCGGAGCAGGAACCGGAGCAGCGAGAACTCGGTAGGGGAGAGATCGATGGGTTGGTCGCCGCGCCAGACCTCGTGGCGGTCCTCGTCGAGCACGAGGTCGGCGCAGACCAGCCGGGTGTCGGTGGTGTCGGTGGCGGGCCGGGTGCGGCGCAGCACGACGGCCACGCGGGCGACGACCTCTTCGAGGGAGAAGGGCTTGGTGATGTAGTCGTCGCCGCCGCGGGTCAGACCGGTCAGCCGATCTTCGAGGGCGTCCTTGGCGGTGACGAACACCGCGGCCATGTCGGGGTGGATCTGCCGGAGCCGTTGGAGCAGGTCGACCCCGTCGGTGTCGGGGAGCATCACGTCCAGCAGCGCCAGGTCGACCCGACGCGCCTCGGCCTGGGCGACCGCGTCCGCGCCGCTACCCGCTCGCAGGACGTCGTAGCCGACGAAGGCCAGACTCATCGCGAGGACGTCCTGGATGGCTGGTTCGTCTTCCACGACGAGGATGCGCTGGCTGTTGGCGACCGAGTCGCGCGTCAGCTGGCCCATAGCGTCCCTCCCGCCGGTCGAGGTGCTGGGCCGGGACAGCCTGTGACGCCAGCCTGCCCGATGCCGATGCGAGATGTCTGGAAGATGCCTGGGAGTTGTCTGTGAATGGGCGGCTCGATGTCGACCGGCGACGCCGGGCGCGCGGAGGTGGCGGTGTTGATTGCCAGGGAGCTCCCATCTGGGCCAAAGGTGCTTCGCAGGTTGCTCGACCATGCTGGGGTGACCCGCCCGCTCCGGAGGTCAGGACCCCACATCGTGGCCGTTGGATGCCGGGCGGGCCCATCACGTGTCAGGGCAACTGTGCGAGGAGCACCCATGAGCGATCTGGACTCGACGACTGTCGTGCCCAGCACTGACGTCGAGGACGAAGCGGACCTCGACCGAGATACCGACATCGAGAACGATCTGGGGCGTCGTCGGTGGCGGATGCCGCGTCGGGGGCTGCTCGTCAACGGCGGGATCCTGGTCGCTCTGCTGGTCGTCCTGGCGCTGATCCTGCTGACCCTGCGGGGGACCGGGGACGAGCCGACCACGGCGGCGCAGACCTCGTCGGTGAGCACCGGTGAGGTCACCGCGACGGTGTCGGCCAACGGAAACATCGCTGCCGGTACGGCGGTCAACGTCGACTTCCAGGGGAACGGTGGGGTGGTGACGGCGATCCTGGTCAAGCAGGGTCAGAAGGTCCGCAAGGGCCAGGCACTCGCGCGGGTCGACGCCACCTCGGCCCGGCAGGGGCTCGCGCAGGCGCAGGCACAGCTCGACTCGGCGCGAGCGTCGTACGCCGGCACCGTGCAGGGCCAAACCAGTGCCGAGCAGGCAGTGGACGCCCGGTCGGTCGACCAGGCGGAGGTGGGCGTCTCGAGCGCCGAGGCCAGCCTTCGGTCGGCCAACCAGTCCCTGGCGCTGACCCGCAGCCAACAGAACGCTGCCGTCACCCGCGCCCAGCGGTCCCTGACCAGCGCTCAGCAGCAGCTGGACAAGGCGCAGGCGGCCTACCAGGCCGACCCCACGCCGGAGAACAAGCAGGCCGTGCAGACCACCAAGGATGAGGTCAGTGCGGCGCGGACCGCGCTGACGCTGGCCAAGGAGACCCGGGACTCCGCGCTGCTGCAGGCCAGGCAGCAGGTCACCTCCGCCCAGCAGCAGCTCTCCTCGGCCCGGGCGAGCCCGGCCTCGACCAGGGCGTCGGTCGCGGTCAACCAGCAGGGCGCGACCGCCAGCCAGGTCGCCCAGGCCCAGGCCTCGGTCGACTCCGCCGAGGTCGGCGTCGAGGAGGCGCAGACCACGCTCGCGCAGACCACCTTGCGTGCCCCGGTCGCCGGCCGGGTCGCGAAGGTCAACGGCACCGTGGGCGAGCCGTCGACGTCGACGTCGGGGTCGTCCTCCAGCTCCAGCTCGGGTACGACCTCGGGTAGCTCGACCACCGACGCCTCCGGCTTCGTGGTCCTGACCGGCACCAACGCCCTCCAGGTCACCGCCGATGTCGCCGAGGCCGACATCGCCGACGTCCACGTCGGCCAGGCGGCGACGATCACCCTGGAGGCGAGCGGGGCCGAGATCTCCGGCAAGGTCACCGCCGTGGACTCGATCGAGACGGTCACCAACAACGTCGTGGAGTACGGGGTCACCGTCACCCTGGACAGCACCAAGGGGGTCAAGCTCGGGCAGAGCACCCAGGTCGTGGTGGCCACCGGCGACAAGCAGGACGTGACCCGGGTATCCAGCAGCGCCCTGACCACCATCGGGGACCGCACCACCGCCACGGTCCAGCACGACGACGGGTCGACCGAGACCGTCCAGGTGACCACCGGCCTGGAGGGCGACGGGTTCACCGAGGTGCTCGACGGCCTCGCCGACGGCGACACGGTCGTCATCCCCGAGCAGGCCGACACCGGCGGCGGGTTCACCTTCCCCGGCGCCGGCGGCGGCTTCGGTGGAGGCCTGCGGTGACCCGTCGACCGGTCCTGGACCTGACCGGGATCCACAAGGTCTACGGCCACGGGGAGGCCGAGGTCAGGGCGCTGGACGGGGTGGACCTGCGGGTCGAGCACGGCGACTACGTGGCGATCATGGGCGCCTCGGGGTCGGGGAAGTCGACGCTGATGAACATCATCGGCTGCCTCGACGTCGCCACCCGGGGCCGCTACCTGCTCGACGGGATCGACGTACGCCGCCTCGACGAGCGGCGGCTCTCATTGGTGCGGAACCGCAAGATCGGGTTCGTCTTCCAGAGCTTCAACCTGATCGCCCGGACGACCGCGCAGCGCAATGTCGAGCTGCCGCTGGCCTACGCCGGTGTCCGTGCCGGCGATCGCGCCGAGCGGGCCGCGGCTGCGCTGGCCCGGGTCGGGCTGGCCCAACGCGCCTCCCACATCCCGTCCGAGCTGTCCGGCGGGCAGCAGCAGCGGGTCGCGGTGGCGCGGGCGATCGTGACCGAGCCCGTGCTGCTGCTGGCCGACGAGCCCACCGGGGCCCTGGACAGCCACAGCACCGAGGAGGTGCTGGGGCTGTTCGACGAGCTGGCCGCCGGTGGCAGAACCGTGGTGGTGATCACCCACGAGGACCTCGTGGCCGAGCACGCTAAGCGGATCATCCGGATGAACGACGGCCGGATCGTCGCCGACGAGCGGCAGGTCGACGTGCACCAACCGCCGCCCCGGTGGTCAGGTGCCCGCGGCGACGGGCGGCACCGGGTCGAGGCGGTGTCGCGGTGAACGTCGGCGAGACCGCCCGGTTCGCCTGGCAGGGCGTCACGGCCAACAAGACCCGCTCGGCGCTGACCACGCTCGGCATCCTGATCGGCGTCGCCGCGGTGATCATCCTGGTCGCCGTCGGCACCGGGTCCAGCAAGGCGGTCCAGGACCAGATCAGCTCCTTGGGCAGCAACACCCTGACCATCACCGCCAGCAGCGGCGGTGGGGGAGGGTTCGGCGGTGGCGGGGGGCCGGGCGGGGGAGGCTTCCCGGGCGGCCCCTTCGGTGGCGGGGACACCACCACCAGCCAGAACGCCACCTCGACCCGGGCCGCAGAGGTGACGATGGACGACGCCGAGGCGATCGCCACCAGCGACGAGGCTCCTCACGTGCTCGGGGTCGCCCCCGTCGTGAGCGCCTCGTCGGTCACCGCGACGTACTCCGGCGCCTCGCACGACGTCAACACCTTCACCGGCACCAGCGCCGCCTACCTGCTCATCGACAACACCAGCGTGCAGTACGGCCACGCGTTCACCGACGACGACTTCACCTCCCACCGCCGGGTGGCACTCCTCGGCACCACTGTCGCCCAGGAGCTGGCCGGGTCCGACGTCGCCAGCCTGATTGGCGAGATGGTGTCCTTCAACGGCTTTCAGTTCGAGGTTGTCGGAGTGCTCGCGGAGAAGGGCAGCACCGGCCCGCAGGACCAGGACGACCGGGTCATCGCACCCGCGACCTCGGTTCAGGACACCCTGTCCGGCTACGGCGCCCTCAGCTCCATCTCGGTGAAGGCCACCTCCGCTGACGACGTCACCACCGCACAGAGCGAGATCCAGACGATCCTGGACACCCGGCACAAGGTCAGCGCGTCCGACCGCGACTACAGCATCTCCAGCGCCTCCTCCATCCTCGAAGCGGCGACCTCCTCCAACCAGACCTTCACGGTGCTCCTCGGTGCCGTCGCGGCGATCTCACTCCTCGTTGGCGGGATCGGGGTCATGAACATCATGCTCGTGTCGGTCACCGAACGGACCCGCGAGATCGGCATCCGCAAGGCCATCGGCGCCGGGAAGCCCGACATCATCGGGCAGTTCCTCGCCGAAGCCGTCTTGCTCTCGCTCTTCGGCGGCATCGTCGGGGTCGTCATCGGGATCGTCGGCTCGCAGTTCACCATCGTCGGGGTCCAGCCCGTCGTGGCGCCGTACTCGGTGTTCCTGGCCTTCGGCGTGGCCATCCTCATCGGCCTCTTCTTCGGCCTCTACCCCGCCAACCGCGCAGCCTCCCTGCGCCCGATCGAAGCCCTCCGCTACGAGTGAGGACCCCATGACCCACCCCACCCTCCACGACCAACATGACCGCACAACCCACGACCCGCGCAACGACCACATCGACGACCCGCTGCTCGACGAGGAATGGCTCGCCGCCCCGGCGAAACGCTCCCGCGGCCGCCTCATCCTCGTCGCCCTGCTCGCTGCCTCCGTCTGCTTCCTCGGCGGCGCCTTCACCCAGAAGCACTACGGCGCCAGCCCCACCGCCGCAGCCGGTGGCGCTGCAGGGCTCCCCGACGGCCTCCCCGGCGGCGGCCAAGGCTTCCCAGGAGGTGCCGGAGGGTTCCCCGGCGGCGGGACCTCCGACAACCAAGGCCAAGACAGCCAGAGCGGCACCAGCGGCTCAGGGGACGCCGCGTCGGCCACCGAAGCCGTGATCGGAAACGTCGTCGCCATCGACGGCGACACCTGGACCGTCGAAGACCTCGGCGGCAAACGCCACCAGATCACCGTGACCGACGACACCACGATCACCCGCGAACAGACCCTCACCGGCGACCAGGTCGCCGAGGGCGACACCGTCAACATCACCGGCACCAGCACGGGCAACAAGCTCGCCGCCGACCAGATCACCCTCCGCTAGCCAGCGTCGGCCCATCGAAAGGCAGAACGATCACCGTGACCACCACCCGCACCACCCTCGGCGCCCTCGCGCTCGCCACCCTCCTCGCCCTCACCGGCTGCGGCTCCGACACCACCGGCACCGACACCGGCAGCGACACCAGCACCCCCAGCGACACCGACGCCTCCGGCGGGCCCGGCCCAGGCGGCGGCTTCGACAGCGAACAGATCCAACAAATCAGGGACTGCCTCCAGGCCGCCGGGCTCGAGGACGCCTTCCCCAGCGACCTCCCTAGCGACCGCCCCTCGGACCTCCCGACCGACCGGCCCAGCGACCTGCCCAGCGACTTCGACCCCGACAACCCGCCCTCGGACTTCCCCAGCGACGGCCCAGGAGGTCAGGGCGGCGGATTCGGCGCCCTCCAGGACCCCGACGTCCAAGCCGCCCTCCAGGCCTGCGGCATCGACCTACCCCAACCCGGGGGCACAGCCGACCAGTGACGGGCCGAGCAGGACCGAGCCTCCCCATGCCCGACCACCCACGATGGACCCACCGCCGCGACGTGCCCGACGCGCCGGCCCTCTTCGAGACCGTGCTGGCTGCCAGGATGCAGCACGCCGCCGACGCCAGATCACGAGGGGACACCGACGCCGAACGCTTCTGGTTCGGCATCGTGGCCGTCGTCGAGGCCATGCGCCACGACCTGACGAACCACCCCCGACCCGCACCCGAAGTCCGAGCCTTCCTGGAACGAGCAACCACGACACCACCGGACACCCACTGACGGCTACCCCGGGCGCCGACGAGCACCGGCTGACCGCCGAGTCCGTGGCGTGCTGCCTGCACGTCGCCCCACCGGTTCGGATTCAGATTCAGATGGGGCGGTATCGGGTTCGCTCGAGTGCTTCGAGGTTCTTCTGGTCGGTGTTGGGGAGGGTGTGGAGGTATTTCTGGGTGGTGGTGATTTGGGCGTGGCCCATGACCCGCTCGCGCATCCGTAGACGCACTGTAGAAGTTGAAGCACACTTGAACTCAACCCGGACACCACAGGGTCCGCCCATCGAGACACCACCCCACCCACGGGACCTCTCCTCACCCACGCGCCTTCCAGCTGCCAGCCGGCCGCAGCCGGCTGGGGACTGTCCGGCGAACGGTGTGTAGGCCCGGCATTTCAGTGGTTGTGGTCGATCGTGAATCGGTCGGGGAAGGTGATTGCGAAGGCGTTGAGTGGTGCTTTCCACCGCATCATCCAGCGGGCCCTGCCCTTGCCGGTCGGGTCGAGCGACCTGGTCACAAGGTACGGACACTTCATCGCGGCGGCCTCGGTCGGGAAGTGGCCTCGGGCCTTGATCGCTCTGCGGTACCGGGCGTTGATCGCCTCGATGGCATTTGTGGTGCACACGACGCGTCTGACCTCGATGTCGTATTCGAGGAAGGGCACGAACTCGGCCCACGCGTTCTCCCAGAGCTTCACGATCGCCGGGTAGCGGTCGCCCCAGTCGGCGGCGAACTCCGCGAACCGTTCCTTCGCGGCAGCCTCGGACGGGGCGGTGTACACCGGTCGCAGGGCCTTGGCGATCGCGTCGCGGTGCTGGCGGCCGGCGTAGCTGAAGCTGTTGCGCAGCAGATGAACCACACACGTTTGAACCAGGGTGCGCTCCCACGTGGTGGTGATGGCCTCGGGAAGCCCCTTGAGCCCGTCACACACCGCGATCAGGACGTCTTCGACGCCGCGGTTCTTCAGCTCGGAGAAGATCTGGAGCCAGAAGCGCGCGCCCTCCCCGCCGTCGCCGGCCCAGATCCCGAGGATGTCGCGCTCGCCGTGCACCGTGACGCCCATGACGACGTAGAACGGGGTATTGCGGACCTGCCCGTCGCGGACCTTGACCACCAGTGCGTCGACGAAGATGACGGGGTAGATCGGATCCAGTGGCCGCGAGGCCCACTCGGCCATCTCCCCGACGACCTTGTCGGTGATCCGGCTGATGGTGTCCTTGCTGACCTTCGCGCCATAGACGTCGTCGAAGTGAGCGGCCACCTCGCCAGTGGTCAGACCCCGGGCGGTCAGGGACAACACGATCTCGTCGATCCCGTTGAGCCGGCGCTGACGCTTCTTCACGATCGCCGGCTCGAAGGTGCCCTCACGGTCCCGGGGAACCTCGATCTCGACCGGCCCGATCTCGGTCAACACCGTCTTGACCCGGGTCCCGTTGCGCACATTCGACCCGAGCGGGATCTCGCCGTGCTCATGGCCCAGGTGCTCGACCATCTCGGCCTCCAGGGCCGTCTCGAGCACCGTCCTGGTCAGGCTGGACAGCAACCCGCCCGGGCCCACCAAACCAACCCCCTGATTCCGGGCCTGGGTCAGCAACCGCTCCGCGAGCTCCCTCTCGTCGATACTCTCGTTCATCACCACGTCGTCGATCGTCTCGACGGTCACCGTGGATTCCTCGGCATTGAAATCGGTCGTGTCGGTCACGGCCTGTTCCTCTCAGTCAGGCCGGACCCCACACACCGTTCATCGGACAGAGCCGACCTTGCCGGCGCGGGCAGTGAGTCGTCTTGTGGCGGCCATAGAGCCCTCGGGAGTGCGGTGGTGTTCAGTCGGTGGACCATTCCCTCGAGGCCTGACTACGCAGCTAGGCTTGGGTCTGTCAGGAACTTTGTGTTTCTGAGTCGGCGTGAGGTCCACGGTTGCGGCC
>CAZQCA010000029.1:0-22103 GCA_964591845.1 uncultured Nocardioides sp. | reverse complement strand
GTCTCGAGGGTGGCGGGCTTGGTCCCGCCCGTGGAGCGGTCGCCCTGCAGGCCCGGCTCGGTGTAGGTGATCTCGAGCTCGACCGACGCCGGGAGCTCGATGTAGAGCACGCGCCCGTCGTTGGTGGCGACGATCGCCTCCTGGTTCTCGAGCATGAAGTTGCTCGCGCCGCCGACGACGTCCTCGGACACCTCGATCTGGTCGTAGGTGCCGGTGTCCATGAACACGTAGGAGGTGCCGTCGTGGTAGAGGTACTGCATCGTCCGCTTGTCGACGTTGGCCACCTCGACCTTGACGTCGGCGTTGAAGGTCTTGTCGACGGTCTTGCCGGACTCGACGGCCTTGAGCTTGGTGCGCACGACCGCGCCGCCCTTGCCGGGCTTGTGGTGCTGGAACCAGACGACCTGCCAGAGCTGGCCGTCGAGGTTGAGAACCATGCCGTTCTTGAGGTCGTTGGTGGTGGCCATGGGCGCGGGTCAGCCTTCTTCTGCGTCGACGATGGAGGTGCCGGCGGCGGCGTACGCCGCGGCAGCGGCTCAGTCTATCGGCGCCGCGGGCCTCCCCCGAATCGGCTCAGGCGAGCGACCACACCACCTGCACCCGCACCGTGAGGTCGGACTCCCCGGCCCGGATGGGGACCGAGGCTGCGTCGGCGCTGGCGCGGTAGGCGGAGAGCTGCTTGACGGCCCAGTCGCGGCGCGCCGCAGGAGCGGAGACCTCCCGCACCGAGGCGACCTCGCCCAGGGTCGCGCCGCTCGCGTCGGCGTACTGCTGGGCCTTGGCCTTGGCCTCCTCGATCGCCGCGTCCCGGGCCTCGGCGATGGCCGCCTCGGGGTCCCCGACGACGAGCTGCACGGAGCCCACGCGGACGCCGTCCCCGGCGCCCACCGCTGCCGAGATGGCGCCGCCGCCGTCGGCCAGCTCCTGGACCTGGACGCGGACCCGCTGGCTGACGCGATAGCCGGTGAGGACCGGCGGTCCGCTGCTCGGGTAGTAGTACTCGGGGTTCATCGACAGCCCGGTCGTCTGGGTGTCGCCGCGCGTGACGCCGTGATCGGCGAGCGCCGCCAGCGCCCGCCGCGTCGTCGCGTTGGCGGCTGCCAGCGCCTCGTCGAGCGTGGTCCGCTTGGCCGTCACGGTGACCGTGAACGCCAGCTGGTCGGGGACCACCGTCGCCGTCCCCTTGCCGAGCACCTGGATGGTGCGGGGCTTCTCGGCCGAGGCCGCCGTGGTCGGGCCGTTCGACGCGGCCGGCGATGCCGTCCCCTGTGCGGCACCTCCCAGCACGTACGCCGCCAGCACCGCCACCGCTGCCACGGCCGCCAGCAGCACCGACCTGACCTTGACCGTCACCGAACCCATGACCGGCTCCCTCTCGTCGTCCTGGGGGTCAGACGCCGTGGTCGTGCTCCTGGTTCCCGCGGCACGGCCGAACGGGTGGGGGCCGGCATCGGCACCAGGTGGTTGAGGAGGCCGGCACCGCACCAGGTGGTTGAGGAGGCCGGCACCGCACCAGGTGGTTGAGGAGGCCGCGTAGCGGCCGTCTCGAAACCACCACTCCGGCGGGCCGTAGAGAATCCGTGACCGATTCGTGATCACCGGGGTTGTGGAGAAGCCGGGTATGGGCGGCCGGAATGTCGGTGGTGGCTGGTGGAGTGGGTGTCATGAGCCAGCAGCTGAGCACCACGCGGGTGGGGCATCCTTCGGGATCTCCGGCGACGGTGTTGGCTGCGGCGCGGGCGGCGCGGCTGGCCGAGCAGGCCGCCGCGTCGGCGCAGCTGGCGTTGGCGGTGGAGTGGGCGGGGATGCACGCCCCGACCGAGGCCCGGCCGGCCGCGGACTGGTGGGAGGCCGGGGTGTCGCTGCCGCTGGCCGGTGAGGGCGCCCCCGAGGTGGCGGAGTACGCCGTGGCCGAGTTCGCCGCCGCGCTGGGGATCACCACCGACGCCGGGCGGCGTCTGATCGGGCACGGGTTGGAGCTCGCGCATCGGCTGCCGCGGCTGTGGGCCCAGACCCAGGCCGGGCGGGTGCCGGCGTGGCGGGCCCGGCAGGTCGCCGAGGCCACCATCGCGTTGACCCCGGCGGCTGCGGGGTTCGTGGACCGTCAGGTCGCCGCGGTCGCCGGGAAGGTGTCCCACACCCAGCTCCAGCACCTGTTGGTCGAGGCCAAGGTCCGCCATGAGCACGGCGAGTGGCCCGACCCCAGCGACCCCCACCAGGACCTCCCGGACCGGCGGCGGGTGGTGATCGACACCGGCCAGGTGTCCTTCGACGGCACCGTGGAGGTCTACGGCGCCCTGGACCTGGTCGACGCCACCCACCTCGACCAGGCCCTCAGCCTCGGCGCCCAGCAGCTCGCGCTGGCCGGGTCGGTCGACTCCCTGGACGCCCGCCGTGCTGCGGCCCTCGGCGAGATGTCCCGCTCCCAGCTCGCCCTCACCTACGACCCTCCTACTGCACTGGTTGAGGAGGCCGCACAGGTCCAGGTGGTTGAGGAGGCCGCGCAGCGGCCGTCTCGAAACCACCCCCGCCCTGCCCGTCCCGTGACGCTTTACGTGCACCTGTCGGAGTCCGCGCTGACCGGCCAAAGCCCGGTGGGGCGGTGTGAGTCGACCCGGACCCCGATCAGCACCGAGACCATCCGGGCCTGGTGCGGCCATCCCGACGCCCAGGTCACGATCAGGCCGGTGCTGGACCTGGCCGGGCACGTCCGGGTCGACCAGTACGAGATCCCCGACCGGCTGGTCGAGCTGATCGACCACCGCGACGGACACTGCGTGTTTCCCTGGTGCACCCGCCCAGCCCGGTCCCGGAGCGGGGGCCGCGGCTGCGACCACGACCACGTCACCCCCTACGACCCGGCCGACCCGGCACGGGGGCCCACCTGCATCTGCAACCTCGCGCCCCTGTGCCGCAGCCACCACCGGTTGAAGACCCACACCGGCTGGCGCTACCGGACCCTCGAGCCCGGCACCTACCTCTGGACCAGCCCCCACGGCTACCGCTACCTCGCCGACCAGACGGGCACCACCGACGTCACCCCCACCGGACACAGCCCCGGCTCGGGCTGCCTGGTCACGTCACCCGACCCCGCCCCCGGCTGACCACCCCGCCCCACACCCCGCCAGACACCACTGGCGGGGGGCCTCGGCGCGCTCGACCGCGCTCGCGGCGCCCCTCCCCTACCGTCGAGGCATGAGGATCGACGACGTCGTCCGGATCCGGCTGGGGACGTTCGTGCGTCCGGCAGCGGAGACCGCAACGGGAGCGCCTCGGGTCGAGGAGGTGCTGGGGTACCTCGCCCGTACGCCGGCCGGCACCCTGCTGCTCGACACCGGGCTCGGACACGGCGACGAGGAGACCGAGGCGTGGTACCGGCCCAGACGGATCGGCATCGACGCGGCGCTGGCCGGGGTCGGGCTGACGGCGGGCGACGTCGACCTGGTCGTCAACTGCCACCTCCACTTCGACCACATCGGCGGCAACCCGTCGTTCCCGCACATCCCGATCCACTGCCAGCGCGGTGAGCTCGAGACGGCACGAGCGGGCGACTACACCTTCCCCGAGCTCCTCGACTTCGACGGTGCGCGGTGGGAGCTGCTCGACGGCGAGTCCGAGCTGGCCCGCGGCGTCCACGTGATCCCGACCCCGGGGCACGTCGACGGCCATCAGTCGGTGGTCCTGGTCTGCGACGACGGGACCGTCGTGCTGGCCGGCCAGTCCCACGACACCGCGTCGGCGTGGTCGGCCGATGTGCTGGCGGCCCGGGCGCCGGCGCTGGGGCACGAGGAGCCGCTCCCCCACCCGAGCCCGTGGCTGGCTCGACTGCTGGAGTTCGACCCGCGCCGCGTCGTCTTCGCCCACGACGCCGCGGTCTGGACCCCGTGACCCCAGGACGGCCGTCAGCGCAGCAGGTCGACGAGGATCACCAGCGCCTGCCGGTAGCCGTCGACGCCCTGCCCCGAGACGGTGGCGGCCGCGTGTGGCTCGACGTACGACGTGTGCCGGAAGACCTCTGGGCGCTGCTGGGGCTCGGAGATGTGCACCTCGATCAGCGGTGCGGTCAGCTGGGCGCACGCGTCGTAGAGCGCGAGCGAGTAGTGGGTCCAGGCGGCGGCGTTGAGCACGACGGGCGTCTGGTCGTCGGCGGCGGTGTTGAGCCAGTCCAGCAGCTCGCCCTCGTGGTTGGTCTGGCGGACCTCCACCTCGAGCCCGAGGCCGCTGCCCCACGCGACGCACGAGGCGGCCAGCTCGTCATGGGTGGTCGACCCGTAGATCTCGGGCTGCCGACGGCCGAGGCGGCCCAGGTTGGGGCCGTTGAGGACGAGGACCCGGGTCACGCGGCACCTCCTGCGAGAGCGTCGTACGCCGCGCGGAGGTGCTCCTCCGAGGGGCCGGTGAGGATGCGGGGGCGCGCGACGTCGTCGAGCACGAGGAAGCGCAGCTGGGACCCGCGCGACTTCTTGTCGACGGCCATCGACTCGCGCAACGCCTCGAACGGCGCCCGGTCGTAGCCGGTGGGCAGGCCGACGCGACCGAACGCGTCGCGGTGTCGCGCGACGACCTCGACAGGCAGGGTGCCGGCGCGAGCCGAGAGCTCGGCGGCGTAGACGCAGCCGATCGCCACCGCCTCGCCGTGCCGGATCTGGTAGTCCTCCGCCCGCTCGATCGCGTGCGCCAGCGTGTGGCCGTAGTTGAGCACCTCGCGTCCAGGGTGGCCGTCGGCCCCACCGGTCTCCTTGAGGTCGGCGACGACGACGTCGACCTTCACCCGGATCGAGCGCTCGACCAGCTCCCGCAGCACCGGTGAGTCGTGCGTCAGCGAGTCGGGGTGGTGGGTCTCGACCAAGTCGAGGATCTCCGGGTCGGCGATGAAGCCGCACTTCACGACCTCGCCGAGGCCCGCGACGAGCTCGGGGCGGGGCAGTGTCTCCAGGAGAGCCAGGTCGCACAGCACGCCGCCGGGCTCGTGGAACGCGCCGACCAGGTTCTTGCCCGCTCCGGTGTTGATGCCGGTCTTGCCGCCGACGGCGGCGTCCACCATGCCCAGCAGGGTCGTCGGCACGTGGACGACGCGTACGCCGCGCAGCCAGGTCGCGGCCACGAAGCCACCCAGGTCGGTCGTCGCACCGCCACCGAGGGTCACCACCGCGTCGGACCGGGTGAAGCCGGCCCGCCCCAGCGACTCCCAGCACTCCGCGGTGACGGCGGCGCGCTTGGCCGCCTCCCCCGACGGCAGCCCCAGCGCCAGCACGTCGTACGCCGTCCCGTCCCGGTCGGCGCGCAGCGCCTCGACCACGCGATCGGCGAGATCGCCCAGCTCACCGTCGTGGATCACCGCCACCCGCTGCACCGACGACCCCAGCACCGGCGGCAGCCGGTCGAGGAGGTCATGACCCACGACCACGTCGTAGGGCGAGGCGCCCGCGACGTGGATCACGGTCGGTGCCGACTCAGTCATGGCCCGCGACCTCTGCGCCCACGTCGGCCACCGCGTCGGCGACGGCCTCGGCCACCGCGTCGGCGACCTGGTCGGGGGTCCGGCCGTCGGTATCGACCACGACCGAGGCCACCGACTCGTAGACCGGCGTCCGCTCGTCCAGCAGGGCCTTGATCCGCGAGCGGACGTTGCCCAGCAGCAGCGGCCGCGAGGTCGCCAGCCCCACCCTCTTCACGGCGTCGGACAGCCCGACCCGGAGGAACACGACGCGGCGCCCGGCCAGCAGGTCGCGCGTCGCCGGGTCGAGCACAGCGCCCCCGCCGAGCGCGAGCACCCCCCGGTGCTCGGCGACCGCGGCGGCCACGGCGGCGGCCTCGCGCTCGCGGAAGTAGGCCTCCCCCGAGTCCACGAAGATGTCGGAGATGGTGCGTCCCTCCGCGGCCTCCACGTCGGCGTCGGTGTCCCGGACGCCGAGGCCCCAGCGCTCGGCCAGCAGCGCGGCGACCGTCGACTTGCCGGCCCCCATCGGGCCGACGAGCACGACCACCGGCCCGTCGGGCAGGGCCTGGTCCGCGGCCTGGCTCACCGGAACCTCAGCGTGTCGAGGTAGCTCTCGACGTTGCGGCGGGTCTCCGACAGCGAGTCGCCGCCGAACTTCTCCAGCACCGCGTCGGCGAGCACCAGTGCCACCATCGCCTCGGCGACGATCCCGGCGGCCGGCACGGCGCAGACGTCGGAGCGCTGGTGGTGGGCGACCGCCTCCTCACCGGTGGTCACGTCGACAGTGCGCAGGGCGCGCGGCACGGTCGCGATCGGCTTCATCGCCGCCCGGACCCGGAGCAGCTCACCCGTCGTCATCCCGCCCTCGGTGCCGCCGGCGCGGCCCGACGTACGACGCAGCCCGGCGTCGGTCGGCACGATCTCGTCGTGGGCCTGCGACCCGGGGGTGCCGGCGAGAGCGAACCCGTCGCCCACCTCGACGCCCTTGATCGCCTGGATGCCCATCAGCGCGGCCGCCAGGCGGGCGTCGATGCGCCGGTCCCAGTGGACGTGCGAGCCGAGGCCGGGAGGCAGTCCGTCGACCGCGACCTCGACGACCCCGCCGAGCGTGTCGCCGTCGTGGTGTGCCTGGTCGATGGCAGCCACCATCGCGGCGCTCGCCTCGGGGTCGAGACAGCGCACGGGGTCCTCGTCGAGCCGAGGCACGTCGCCAGGCCCGGGGACCACGCCCGCCGGCGCCGTCGCGGTGCCGATCTGCACGACGTGGGACACCACGTGGGCGCCGACCGCCTGCTCCAGGAAGCTCGACGCCACCCGGCCCAGCGCCACGCGCGCCGCGGTCTCCCGCGCCGAGGCCCGCTCGAGGATCGGACGCGCCTCGTCGAAGGCGTACTTCTGCATGCCCACCAGGTCGGCGTGCCCCGGGCGCGGCCTGGTGAGGGCCGCGTTGCGCGCCAGCGCCTCGAGCTCGACGGGGTCGACCGGGTCGGCCGACATCACCCGGTCCCACTTGGGCCACTCGGTGTTGCCGACCTCCACCGCGACCGGGCCGCCCTGCGTCTCGCCGTGCCGGACGCCGCCGACGATGCGGACCTCGTCGGCCTCGAACTTCATCCGGGCACCGCGGCCGTAGCCGAGCCGGCGCCGCGCCAGCGCGTCGGCGAGGTCGTCGGTGGTCACCCGGACGTGCGCGGGCAGCCCCTCGAGGATCGCGACCAGGGAGGGGCCGTGGGACTCACCCGCGGTCAGCCAGCGCAGCATGGCCTCAGTCTTTCATGGTGGGCTCGAGCACCGACGCGGGTCAGGCGCCGGTGAAACGCGACCAGAGGGCGGCGCCCCAGAGCACGCCGACCAGGGCTCCCAGGATCATGAACGGCCCGAACGGGTAGCCCTTGCGCAGCATCGCCCGGTCCCGGCGTACGACGGCCAGCGCGAGGCCGGGCAGCCCGAAGACGAGGAAGCCGGCATAGAGGCCGACGAAGAGCTCGCCCCAGCCGAGATGGCCCAGCGCCAGCCCCAGCACACCCGAGAGACGCACGTCGCCGTAGCCCATGCCGCGCGGGTGGATGAACCATGCGAGGAAGAACACCACGAACGCGATCGCCGCCCCGACCACCGCGCGCAGCACGTCGGGCGTGTCGCGGGTCACGAGCCAGGAGACGACGATCCCGAGCACGACCAGGCCGAGGGCCACCCGCACCAGCACGGTGGGCAGCAGCCGGGTGCGGAAGTCCACCACGGAGAGCGCCACCAGCACCGGCACCATCGGCAGCAGCACCAGCAGGTCCCACGACCAGCCCAGCGACCACCCGACCAGACCCCCGCAGACCGCCGCCCACACGGCGGCGGTGAGGCCGAGCCCGGGCGCCGCGGCCAGGTCGCGGTAGAGCTCCTTGGGCGGCTCCTCGGCGTGCGGCTCGGGGTCCGGCTCGGGCTCCGGCAGCCGGCCGATCGTCCACGGCACCAGCAGCCCACCGAGCCCGCACGCGAGGGCGGCACCGGCGGCCGTGCCGAGTGACGCAGTCCAGTCCACCGTCAGGTCCTTCCCCCGAGCCGCTCGTCCAGGGCAGCCTGCCCAGCCTGCCGCATCACGTCCAGCGGCGCCGCGAGTTGGGTGAACTGCTCGAACTGCAGTGCCGCCTGGTGGACGAGCAGGTCCAGGCCGCTCACGACGACCCGCCCCTGCGCCGCTGCCGCCAGCGGCGTCGGCCAGGGGTCGTAGAGCACCTCGAACAGCACGGGTACGCCGGCGCAGCGGGCGACCAGGTCGGGGCTCTGCGCCGCCGCCGGCACCGTGGAGACGAGCACGTCACCCTCCGGCGCCTCCTCGAGCGAGGCGACCCGCAGGCTGAGGCCACCCACGCGGTCCGCCGCGGCGAGGGTCTCGGCGACGCGGGAGGCGTCGCGCACGTGGAGCGTGAACGACCGGCAGCCCAGCCCGGCCAGCGCGACCAGCGTGGACGCGGCGGTGGCGCCCCCGCCCAGGATCGCCGCGCGGCCGACGGGGCCGTCGTACCGCTCCGCGAGCGCGCGCCGGGCCCCCGGGATGTCGGTGTTGTCGCCGACCAGGCCCTCCGCGGAGAGCACGAGCGTGTTCGCCGCGCCGCCGAGCAGCGCCGGCTCCGTCGCCTCGTCCACCAGCGCCATCGCCTCGCGCTTGAGCGGCATCGTCAGCGACAGCCCGCGCCACGACTCGTCCAGCCCGGCCAGGAACGCCGCCAGTCCCCCGGCCGCGACCCGCACGGCGTCGTAGGACCAGTCGAGCCCGACCGCGGCATAGCCCGCCCGGTGCAGCACCGGCGACAGCGAGTGCGCGATCGGGTCGCCGAGCACCGCGCAGCGCATGGACAGTCCTCCGGGTCAGCAGGCGTCGGACTGCGTCTCGCAGTAGTCGAGCAGCTTCTGGCGGTTGGCGTTGTGCTCGTCGAGGGTGACCGCGAAGAGCGTCTTGCCCGTCCGCAGGTTGACGGTCACGTAGTAGAACCACGGCCCCTCGGCGGGGGCGAGCGCCGCCTCGAGGGCGTCCATCCCCGGAGCCGAGATCGGCCCGGGTGGCAGCCCGGTGTTCTCGTAGGTGTTGTAGGGCGAGTCGATCTGCCGTTCCTCGTCGGTGGTGGTCGCCCCGAGGTTCTCGCCGTGGGCGTAGTTCACGGTCGCGTCGAGCTGGAGGTAGTAGGCGGTCTCGCCCGCGATCTCGAGCCGGTTGTAGATCACCCGCGACACCTGCGGCATGTAGCGGATCGGCGACTCGACCTGGATCAGGCTGGCGATGGTGACGATCTCGCCGGGCTCGTAGCCCAGCTCGGCCGCCCGCGCCTCGAGGTCGACCTCCTCGGCCGCCTGGTTGAAGCGCTTGACCATGGCCTTGAGGATCGACTTGGCGGTGTCGTCGGAGCTCAGCTCGTAGGTCGCCGGGTAGAGGTAGCCCTCCGGGTTGCCGTCCGCGTACGCCGGCAGGCCGAGCTTCTCGGGCTTCTCGAGGACCTTCTCGTAGTCCTCCTTGCTGAAGTCGGTCTCCTCGGCCAGCCGGTCGACGATGTCCTCCAGCCGCAGCCCCTCGGGGATCGTCACGGTGTTCTTCACGAGGTTGTCGGGGTCGATGAGGATCGCCAGCGCGTCGGCGGCCGCCATCTCCTTCTTCATCTCGTAGGTGCCGACCTGGATCTTGCTGGACTTGGGCTCGGCCGACGCCACCTCCAGGAACGCGTCGACGGAGGCCACGACGCCCGCGGACTTGAGGTTGCGCCCGATCGCCGCTGCGGTGTCGCCCTGCTCCACCTCGAAGGACACCGATCCCGACCCGGGGCCGGGGTAGTCGTCCGCGCTGCCGAACTGGTCACCGACCCAGTCGAGACCCTTGGACACCAGGAAGAAGCCGCCCGCGGCGAGCACCGCGAGCGCGACCAGCGCGGCCAGGCAGCCCGACAGGCCGCGGCCCTTCTTGCGGGCCCCACCCGGCACGTGGTCGTCGTCGGCGTAGGGGTCGCCGACGTACTCCTCGGCGTCCTCGGAGCCGTCCACGAGGGAGTGGTCGGTGCGGTCGTCAGTCATCGGGGCCTTCGTCGCCTTCCTCGGTCGTGAGCCCGGTCTCCACGAGCTCACCCGGCGCAACCCCCGTCGCGCGCTCGGTGTCCAGTGCCTGCTGGAGGATCACGACGGCTGCCGCCTGGTCGACGACCGCCCGCCGGCTCCTCCCGGAGCGGCCCTGCCCACGCAGCATCGACTCCGCGGACACGGTACTCAAACGCTCATCACACAGCCTCACGGGCACGGGAGCAACTTCTCGGGCCAGGTCCGCGGCGAACGCGCGCACCTTGAGGGCCGCCGGCCCCTCGCCTCCGGAGAGCGAGCGCGGCAGCCCGACGACCACCTCGACGGCCTCCTCCTCGGCCGCGAGGGCCGCCAGCCTGGCCAGGTCGCCCGCGCCCCGCGACACCGTCTCGACCGGCGTGGCGAGGAAGCCCGACGGGTCGCTGCGGGCGACGCCGATGCGGGCGTCGCCCGGGTCGATCCCCAGGCGTACGCCGTGGCGCACGGTCACGCCCCGCCCGCGCCGGCCATCCGGGCCACCTCGACCGGCACCGCGGCCAGCGCCTCGTCGAGGCGCGAGACGTCGGTGCCGCCGCCCTGCGCCACGTCGTCCTTGCCACCGCCCTTGCCACCGACCAGGGGACCGATCGCCCGGACCAGCTCGTCGGCGGAGACGCCGCGCGCGCGACCCTCGTCGTTGACGGCCGCCACGACCGAGACCTTGCCGTCGGCCGCACCGAGGACCACCACCGCGCCCGGCCGGCCGGCCGGCAGTCGGCCGCGCACGTCCAGTGCCAGCGACCGGAGGTCGCCCCCTCCGGCGCCGTCGACGCGGTGGGCGACCACCGCCACGCCCGCGACGTCGGACGCCGCGGCGGCGACGTCGGCACCCACCGCCAGCAGCTGCGCCACGCGCACCCGCTCGATCTCCTTCTCCGCGACGCGGAGCCGCTCGACGAGGTCGTGCACGCGCTCCGGGAGCTCCTCGGGCCGCGCCTTCAGCGCCTCGGACAGCTGCGCGACGAGCACGTGCTCACGCGCCAGGAAGCGGTAGGCGTCGGATCCGACGAGCGCCTCGACCCGGCGTACGCCGGCGCCGATGGACGACTCGCCGAGCAGCTTGATCACTCCGAGCTGTCCCGAGCGGCCCGCGTGGGTGCCGCCACACAGCTCGCGCGCCCAGTCGCCGACCGAGACCACGCGCACCTGGTCGCCGTACTTCTCGCCGAACAGCGCCATCGCGCCCGAGGCCACCGCCTCGGACTGGCTCATCACCTCGGCCTGGACCGTCAGGTCGTCGAGGACGACGTCGTTGACCCGGGCCTCGACGTCGCGCATGACCGACTCGGGGACCGCCCCGGTGGCGGAGAAGTCGAACCGGAAGCGGCCCGGAGCGTTCTCGGACCCCGCCTGCGTCGCGGTCTCCCCCAGCGCCTCGCGGAACGCCTTGTGGACCATGTGGGTCGCCGTGTGGGCGCGCGAGATCGACCGGCGACGCTCCGTGTCGACGACCGCGTGCGCGCCGACGCCCAGCGCCACCTCGCCCGAGAGGACCGTCGCCTGGTGCACCACCAGCCCGTTGATCGGCGTCTGCACGTCGCGCACCTCGACGCGGGCGCCGTTGGCGAGCTCGATCACACCGTGGTCGGCCAGCTGGCCGCCTCCCTCGGCATAGAACGGCGTCCGGTCCAGCACCAGCTCGATGTCGTCGCCCGCGGACGCCGCGGAGGCGACCCCCGACGGCGTCACGATCCCGCGCACGACGCCCTCGGAGACGACCTCGTCGTAGCCGGTGAACTCCACCGGCCGGCCGAGGTCGTCGGCCACCGCGCGGTAGGCAGCCGCGTCGCGGTGGGCGCCCTTCTTGGCCTTGGCGTCGGCCTTGGCCCGCTCACGCTGCTCGGTCATCAGCCTGCGGAAGCCGGCCTCGTCGACGCTCAGCCCCTGCTCGGCCGCCATCTCCAGCGTGAGGTCGATCGGGAAGCCGTAGGTGTCGTGGAGCGCGAACGCGCGATCTCCGGACAGCTGGGTGACCCCCGCGCCCTTGAGTTCGCCGACCGCGAGGTCGAAGATCTGGGTGCCGGCGCGGAGCGTCTGCCGGAACGCGTCCTCCTCGGCGTACGCGACCGCCGAGATGCGCGCCCAGTCGCGGTCGAGCTCGGGATAGCCGAGCGCCATCTTGTCGCGGCTCACGGGCAGCAGCTCGGGAAGCACCCGGTCCTCGACGCCGAGCAGCCGCATCGAGCGCACGGCGCGACGCAGCAGCCGGCGCAGCACATAGCCGCGCGCCTCGTTGGACGGCGTCACCCCGTCGCCGATGAGCATCAGCGCGCTGCGCACGTGGTCGGCGACCACGCGGAAGCGCACGTCGTCCTCGTGCGCAGCGCCGTAGCGGCGGCCCGAGAGCTCCTCGGCGCGGGTGATCACGGGGAACACCTCGTCGATCTCGTAGAGGTTCGCCACGCCCTGCTGGAGATAGGCGACCCGCTCCAGGCCGAGTCCGGTGTCGATGTTCTTCGCGGGCAGCGGCCCGACGACGTCGAAGTCGTCCTTCTTGCGCACCGCCGACAGCTGCTCCTGCATGAAGACGAGGTTCCAGATCTCCAGGAAGCGGTCCTCGTCGACGACGGGCCCGCCGTCGGGTCCGAACGCGGGACCCCGGTCGACGTAGATCTCGCTGCACGGACCCCCGGGGCCGGGCACCCCCATGTGCCAGTAGTTGTCGAGCAGGCCGCGACGCTGGATGCGCTCCGAGGGCAGCCCGGCCACGCTGCGCCAGAGGTCGATCGCCTCGTCGTCGCCGTCCAGCGCGGTGACCCAGATCCGGTCACCGTCGAAGCCGTAGCCGCCATCGGCCTGGCTCTTGGTGACCAGGTCCCAGGCCAGCCGGATGGCCCCCTCCTTGAAGTAGTCGCCGAAGGAGAAGTTGCCGCACATCTGGAAGAACGTGCCGTGCCGGGTGGTCTTGCCGACCTCCTCGATGTCGAGGGTGCGCACGCACTTCTGCACGCTCACCGCGCGGTCGTAGGGGGGCGACTCCTGGCCGAGGAAGTAGGGCTTGAACGGCACCATGCCAGCGTTGACGAACAGCAGCGTGGGGTCGTCGAGGAGCAGCGAGGCCGACGGCACCACCGTGTGGCCGTCGGCCTCGAAGTGGGCCACGAACCGTCGGCGGATCTCCGCGGTCGACATGAGCTCGCTGCTCATCGGCTCGGTGCTCATCGGCCCGGTCGTCATCGGGTGGTGCCTCTCTGCTCGAGTCTGAGTGGGGGCTGCGGCGGCAGCTCGGGGGTCCCATCAGGCACCAGGCCGAGCCGGTCGCGCAACTCGCTTTCCCTCTCGGCGCGGCCCGCCGCTGCCTCGGTGGCGAAGACCCGCGCGCCCGCGCGCAGGCCGTGCCACCGGTCGCGGAGCCCGTCGGCGGTGAACGTCTCGGCCAGCCGGCGGGCGCGCGCCGCCGCATAGACCCCGGCGGTCGCGCCGGCCGCGAACCAGAGGCCGCGCCTCATGCGGCGTCCTCGCGCCGAGCCCGCAGCCCTGCCTCCCGGCGCAGGCGGCGCAGCTCGGCGCGGCGCCGCTTGCGGGCCTGCTTGACCTCGCGCGCGTAGGCGTAGCGCATCCGGAAGCGGTTCTCCGGCGAGCTGGCACGGCGTACGCCGTGCAGCAGCCCGGCCGCCCTGACGACCGTCTCGCGCAGCACCAGGTCCGCGAACAGGCGCCCCTCGACGCGGGGGGCGGGAAGCCGGTCCGGCTCGTGCTCCCCCACGTCGGTGATCACGAACTCGGTGGGGGCCGGTGCGGGCGGCTCCAGTCGTCGGTCCAGCTCGTCGAGCCGTGCCCGGAGGGCCGCGGACTCGGCGTGGGTCGCCGACAGGTCGGCGCGCGTCCGCGCCCGCTCGCGGCGCAGGGCGAGCCCCAGCACGGCCACCGCCACGACGGCCGCGGCGAAGCCGGCCAGGAGCGTGAGCGTCAGCCAGGTCACAACGCCGAACCCTATCCTTCCCGGCCCGTCTCCCGGTCCGGCCGGCCCCGCACCCTGCGCCGGATCCTCTCCCAGCGCTCCTTGAGCGTCGCCTCGGCGCCGAGGGCGGTCGGCTGGTAGTACTCGGCGTCGAGCACGACGTCGGGGGCGTACTGCTGGGCGGCGATGCCGAAGGGCTCGTCGTGGCTGTAGGTGTAGGAGTCGCCGTGGCCGAGCTTCTTGGCCCCCGGATAGTGCGCGTCTCGCAGGTGCGACGGCACTGCGCCGATCTTGCCGGCCCTCACGTCTGCCTGAGCCGCGTCGATGGCGCGGATCACGGCGTTGGACTTGGGCGCGACGGCCAGCGCGATCGTCGCCTGGGCCAGGTTGAGCCGTGCCTCGGGCATGCCGATCAGCTGCACCGCCTGGGCGGCCGCGACGGCGGTGGTCAGGGCGGTCGGGTCGGCCAGCCCGATGTCCTCGCTGGCGAGGATGACCAGACGGCGCGCGATGAAGCGGGGGTCCTCTCCCGCCTCGATCATCCGCGCGAGGTAGTGCAGCGCCGCGTCGGCGTCGGACCCGCGCACGGACTTGATGAACGCGCTGGTCACGTCGTAGTGCTGGTCGCCCTGCCGGTCGTAGCGCACGGCCGCCTGGTCCGCCGCCGCCTCCGCCGTGGGGAGGTCGATCTCGTCGCGCCCCTGGCTGCGCGCCGCCCCTGCGGCCGCCTCGAGGTAGGTCAGCGCCCTGCGGGCGTCGCCACCGGCCAGCCGGACCAGGTGGTCGCGCGCCTCGGGCGCCAGCTCGACCGCGGCCGCCAGCCCGCGCTCGTCGGCGAGCGCCTGGTCGATCACCTCGCCGATCTCCGCGTCGCCCAGGGACTCCAGCCGCAGCAGCAGGCTGCGCGAGAGCAGGGGCGAGATCACGCTGAAGAACGGGTTCTCGGTCGTGGCCGCGACCAGGGTGACCCACCGGTTCTCCACTCCCGGCAGCAGGGCGTCCTGCTGGGCCTTGCTGAACCGGTGCACCTCGTCGACGAAGAGCACCGTCTCGCGACCGGTCGCCGCCAGCTCGGCGCGCGCGGCGTCCATCGCCGCCCGCACCTCCTTGACACCCGCGATCACCGCCGAGACCTCCACGAAGCGCCGCTCGGTCTGACGGCTCACGATCGACGCGATCGTCGTCTTGCCGGTGCCGGGCGGACCCCACAGCAGCAGCGACATCGCCTGGTCGCCCTCGACCAGCTGCCGCAGCGGTGACCCGGGTGCGCGCAGCTGGGGCTGCCCGACCAGCTCGTCGAGCGTGCGCGGCCGCATCCGCACCGCCAGCGGCGCCGAGGCCGGCACCTCTCCCCGCGGGAGCCCACCGGCACCGGCGGGAGTCGGTCGAGCCGTCAGCGGCTCGAAGAGGCCCTCAGACTCGTCCAATCGTCCGCTTGTCCAGGTCGAACCACGTGTCGTCGTACCCCGGCTTGGTGACCAAGTCGCCGCTCGGGCTGGCGCCGGGGTCGGGAGCACCCTGGTCGTCGGTGCCGAGGATCCGTGGCGTCACGGGCGCGCTGGGGTGCTCGCCGAGCCGACCAGGGAAGTGACAGGCGACCTTGTGCCGCTTGCCGATCTGGAGCAGCGGCGGCTCCTGCCGCGTGCAGATCTCCTGCGCGATGGAGCAACGGGTGCGGAAGCGGCATCCCGACGGCGGGTTGATCGGGCTCGGGACCTCGCCCTCCAGACGGATGCGCTCGCGGCGGCCGCCCACCGCCGCCTGCCGCACGTCGGGCACCGCCGAGAGCAGCGCCTGCGTGTAGGGGTGGTGGGCGTTGCCGTAGATGCTGTCGCGGTCGCCGATCTCGACGATCTTGCCGAGATACATCACCGCCACCTCAGGGCAGAAGTGCCGGACCACGGCGAGGTCGTGCGCGATGAAGAGGAACGCGATCCCGAACTCGTGCTGGAGGTCCTCGAGCAGGTTGATCACCTGCGCCTGGATCGACACATCCAGCGCGGACACCGGCTCGTCGGCGACCAGCAGCTTGGGCTGCAGCGCGAGGGCCCGCGCGATCCCGATGCGCTGGCGCTGGCCCCCGGAGAACTCGTTGGGGTAGCGGTTGTAGTGCTCGGGGTTGAGCCCGACCACCTCGAGCAGCTCCTGGACCCGCGAGAGCACCTTGTTCTTGGGGACGACGTTGTGCACCCGCAGCGGCGAGCCGACGATCGAGCCCACGGTGTGGCGGGGGTTGAGCGAGCTGTAGGGGTCCTGGAAGATCATCTGGACCTCGCGCCGCAGCGGCTTCATCTCGCGGTGGCTGAGCTTGGCGAGATCCTGCCCCTCGAACATCATCGACCCGCCGGTGGGGTCATAGAGGCGGGTGATGCACTGCCCGGTCGTCGACTTGCCGCAGCCCGACTCGCCCACGAGGCCCAGCGAGCCGCCCTTGGGCACCTCGAAGGACACCCCGTCGACGGCCTTGACGTAGCCGAGCGTCCGCCGCACCAGCGGCGACTTCAGCGGGAAGTACATCCGGAGCTGGTCGACCGTGAGCACCGGCTCGGCGTTCGGGTCCAGCTCGGCCGCCGCGTGCGAGTGCGCGAGCAGCTCGTCGAGCGTCTCGGTCGCGGTGCCGTCGGGTACGCCGTCGGTGGTCGGCGGGGCGGACGCGGCGTCGGGCCGAAGCTCCTCGTCACCGGGCAACTGGGCGGACATCAGCTCTCTCCTGCGTGGTCGGCGAGGTCGACATCGACGAGGTCGGGGGCGATCTCCGGCAGCACCTCGGACTGGTAGATCGACTCGGAGTCGACGAGGTGGCAGCGCTTGAAGTGGCCGGGGTGCGCTGCGGGCAACAGCTCGGGCAGCACGCTGGCGCACAGGTCTCCCGGCACCTTGTCCTTGTGGACGCACCGAGGGTGGAACGGGCAGCCCGTCGGCGGGTCGAGCAGGCTGGGCGGGTTGCCGGGGATCGGCACCATCCGCGCGTTGGGGTCGCTCCCCACCTCGGGGATGCTCGAGAGCAGGCCCCAGGTGTAGGGCATCTCGGGGTGGACCAGGATCTCCTTGCACGGGCCCAGCTCGACCGCGCGGCCGCCGTACATCACGAGGACGTCGTCGGCCATCTCGGCGACGACGCCCAGGTCGTGGGTGATGATGATGATCGCGGAGTTGAACTCCCGCTGGAGGTCCTGGAGCAGGTCGAGGATCTGCGCCTGCACCGTCACGTCGAGGGCCGTCGTGGGCTCGTCGGCGATCAGGAGGGACGGGTCGTTGATCAGGCCCATCGCGATCATGGCGCGCTGTCGCATGCCCCCCGAGAACTGGTGGGGGAAGTCGTCGACCCGGCGGTCGGGCTGCGGGATGCCGACCCGGTCCAGCATCTCGATCGCCCGCTTGCGGGCGTCGCGCTTGCTGGCCTTGGGGTGGTGGACCAGATAGGCCTCGGCGAGCTGGGCACCGATCCGGTAGAACGGGTGCAGGGCCGCGAGCGCGTCCTGGAAGATCATCGCCACCGCGTTGCCACGCAGGTCGCGCATGTCGTCCTCGCCGAGACCGACGACCTCCTTGCCGCCCACGCGGATGGAGCCCTCGATGCGCGCGCTGCGCGCATCGTGCAGGCCGAGCACCGCCATGCTCGAGACCGACTTGCCCGATCCGGACTCCCCCACGATGCCGAGCGTCTTGCCCAGCTCCACGGTGTAGCTCAGGTCGGAGACGGCATGCACCAGCCCGTCAGCCGTCGGGAACTTGACGGTGAGGTTCTCGACGACGAGAAAGGGCTCGCCGGCCTCACCGGGTGGGGTTGCCGTCATGAAAGCCTCACTCGCGGGTCCAGCCAGCTGTAGATGATGTCGACGATGATGTTGGCCGCGACGACCAGCACCGCCAGCACCAACGAGGTCGCCTGCACGACAGGGAGGTCCTTGATGTAGGTGGCGTCGAGACCCCACTTGCCGATGCCCTCCAGGCCGAAGATCTTCTCGGTGAAGACGGTGCCGGCCAGCAGGAACGCGAAGTCGATGCCGAAGATCGTCGCGACGGGCACGAGTGCCGCCCGCAGGGCATGGCGGACCACCACGGTCCGCGACTTGAGGCCCTTGGCGCGCGCGGTGCGCACGTAGTCCTCGTTGAGCGACTCCACCATCGCGCCACGCGAGTAGCGCGTGTAGGAGGTGGAGCCGTAGAGCCCGAGGACCAGCCACACCAGCAGGAGACCGGTGAACCACTTGGCCGGGTTGCTGAAGATCGAGGTGTACTCCACCTTGGGGAAGATGTCGCTGGAGATGGTGAGCGTGAGCATGCTCAGCAACGCGACGAGGTAATAGGGGATCGAGCTGAAGATGAGGGTCGAGGAGACCAGCATCTTGTCGGAGGTGGTGCCGCGTCTTCGCGCGGCCAGCACACCGACGGTCACTCCGATGGCGAGATAGAGCACGGCCGCGCCGACGGCGAGGCTGAACGTCACCGGGAACCTGTCCTTGAGCTGCTCGGTGACCGACGTGCGGTCGCGGTAGGAGACGCCGAGACAGGGCGCGGGACACTTGTGCCCCACGGTGCCGATCGTGATCGTGCGCTCGGAGACCAGGCCCTTGGCCCACTTGCCGTACTCCGAGAGCATCGGGTTGTTGTAGCCGAGCTTCTCCTCGTAGACCTCGAGCTTGGGCGAGGTCGGGCCGCAGCGGTTGTTGGTGTCACGACGACACAGCTCGAGCGCCGGGCTCTTCGGCCCGTAGAAGAAGAGCGTGAAGACGGCCAGCGACACGAGGACGACGATCAGGAATCCGGACAGGATTCGCCTGACCAGGAAGGCGAACATCGAGAACTTCCTCTCCTGGGGTTGCCCCGCGCGAGCCGGGTGGAGGCTGGCTCCACCCGGCTCGCTCCGACGTCGGCGACGTCAGGGGACTGGCTGCGACCCTACTTCACGTAGATGTCGCGGTAGTTCGGCGCACCCCCGACGGAGGTGTCGTTGGCGAAGCCGCCGATGCTGGTGCCGAACCCGAAGATCACCTGGTAGTAGCCACGGTTGATGATCGGCATGTAGTCGTTCATCACCGTCTGCTCCAGCTCGCCCCAAGCGGCGGGCTGGTCCTCCAGGGGAACCTCGGTCTGGATGCGGTTGATCTCGTCGTCCACCGCCTGCTCGGAGAAGCCACCCGTGTTGTAGGGGCTACCCGTGCCGACGATGACCGGCAGGAAGGTCGAGGCCGAGGGCCAGTCCTGGCACCAGGCGGTGCCGAGGATGTTGATCTTCTTGTAGAGAGCGTTGTCCGGGTCGGTCCAGACGTCGTAGAGGCTGCCACCACCGTAGGGGTAGGGCTTGGCCTTGAAGCCGGACTTCTCGTAGCCCAGCTTGGTCTGCTCGGCCGCGGCCTTGCCCTCCGGGGTGCTCGAGTCGTAGACCCACGAGACCTCGTACTCACCGGGCTCGAAGCCGGCCTTCTTCAGCAGCGCCTTGGCCGTCTCGGGGTCGTACTGGATCGTCTTGCCCTCGATCGTCGGGTTCCACGGCTCGCGCCCGGCCATGCCCGGAGGCAGGATGCCGAAGCCCAGGTCGGGGTCCGTCACGCCGTTGGCCAGGGTCACGCCCGGGAGCTCGCCCGCTGCCGACCACGCGTCCTCGTAGGGGTACGCGAAGGCGAGCGCCTGGCGGACCTCCAGCTCGGGGATCTTCGAGTAGTTCGGCATGGACATGCCCGTGCAGGGCTGCGGACCGACGAGCATCTGCGCGTCCTGACCGTTGTTGAGGCCGGTCTGGTAGTCCTGCGCCAGCATCGACGTCACGATGGTGGTCGCGCTGTCGGCGCTGTCGCCCAGGGCGGTCTTGTCGGCCACCGAGGGGTCACCGTCGAACTTGAAGGTGTACTTGTCGACGTACTGGTGACGAGCCGGGTCGCTGTTGGGGTCCCACTGGTCGTTCTTGACCAGCACCAGCTCCTGGTTGGGGACGTACTTCTCGATCTTGTAGGGACCGGTCGCGAGCGGCGCCAGGCCGTACTCCGGGGGCTCCGAGCCCTCGAGCGGCACCGGGCCCATGGCCGGGAAGATGCCGTAGTAGTCCATCTCGGCGAACGGCTTGGCCATCTTCAGGATGATGTCCTGGCCGTCGACCGTGACCGCGTCGAAGTCCTTCTTGCTGACGTAGGGGCCCTTGTACTTGTCGCCACCCAGGAAGTAGGGGTTGGAGTACGCGGTGCCGGGACCCGTCGGGAAGTTGTCGGCGTCGAAGGAGCGCTTGATGCCGAAGGCGACCTCCTCGGGAGTGATCGGGTCACCGTTCTCCCACTTGAGGCCCTCCTTGATGGTGAAGGTCCAGGTCTTGAAGTCCTCGCTCGGCCGGCCGAGGTCGGTGGCCAGGTCGGGAACCAGGACGTACTGGCCGGTCTCGGCGTCACGACGGAACTGCGTCAGCGACCGGAAGAGCAGGTCCTGAGCGATGCCGTTGTCGGTGACGGACCAGAGACCCGCGGGGTCGAGGCTGGTCGGGCCGTCGTCGGGGTCCGGAGCCAGGACGGTGATCTCACCGCCGGTCTTCGCGCCGTCGACCTCGGGAGCGGGCCCCTCAGCGTCGGGGATCTTGTCCCCGCTCGAGCTGGCGCCTTCGGTGAAGTTCGCACCGGGGCTGTCGCCGTCGCTCGAACCACCACCGCAGGCCGCGAGGCCAAGGGTGATGGCCGCGACGCTGGCAGCAGCCACGAACGCTTTGTTGCGTCTCATGTATCCAGCCTTTCCTTGTTGTGCCGTGGCACGCGAGCCGCGTGACCCACGTATGGGGGCGCTTGTCAGCGCCGGGTCTTGGGGTCGAACGCGTCCCGGATGGCGTCGCCCAGCAGGTTGAGCGCGACCACCAGGACGGTGATGCCGATGACGGGTTCCCAGAGGAACAACGGGTAGGTCTCCCAGTAGGCCGTCGCGGTGTCGATGGTCTGACCCCACGAGGGGCGACCGACGACGCCGATGCCGAGGTAGGACAGGCCGGCCTCGGCCGCCACGAAGGCGGGGAGGCCCAGGGAGATCGAGACCACGATCGGCGCGATCAGGTTGGGGAGGATCTCGCGGAGCAGGATGCGGTGGGTCGGCACGCCCAGCACCCGTGCGGCCTTGACGAACTCGCGTTCGCGCAGCGACAGCACCTCGCCGCGGATCAGTCGCGCCATGCCCATCCAGCCGAAGATGATGAGGATGATGATCAGCGCGTAGAACGTGATGTCTTCGTACTTGTCGACATCGGTGCCGAACCGGTCGGAGAGGATCGGCGCGATCGCCAGGGCCGCCAGGATGAACGGGAACGTGAAGAAGATGTCGGTGAAGAAGGAGATGATCGCGTCGGCGAGGCCCCCGGCGTAGCCCGCGATCAGACCCAGCGTGACCCCGATGACCGTCGAGACCAGGGTGGCGACGAACGCCAGCATCAGCGAGGTGCGGGCGCCGTACATCCAGTAGGCGAGGTTGTCGTTGCCGGTCCCGGGCGCGACGCCGAACGGGTGGTCCATGGTGAAGCCGTGGTTGGGGGGGCCGATCTTGGGCAGGCCCGTGACGAAGTCGATCCGCTCGCTGGCGAGGACGGTGTCGATCGAGACGCCGAAGAGCCTGGCCCACAGCGGGGCGCCGACCGCCACGACCACGAAGAAGACGACGATGAACAGGCAGACCATCGCGATCGGGTCGTGGCGCAGGCGGCTCAGGGCGATCTGCGTCGGCGAGCGGCCCGCCAGCTTCTTGGCATCCCCCGGCTGTGGCGGTTCGTCGGCCATGCCGTGGTTCTCGATGAGGTCCGGACTCATCGACGTTGTCATGCCCACCCCTGCCGGGCCCCCGTATGAAGCCCTGTGTAGTGATTGACCCGGCGGCAGGCCACCGCCCGAGCGCACCTTACGCCCGTCACCCTAGAGGACCCAGGGGCGAAGGTTCGATCACCGTGCGGTAACGATCTGGTCTCAGGAGGGGCCGCAATCGTCCGGCGAATCAGGCCTCCGAAGAGAGATTCTCGCTCGGAACGGCGTCGACCCCGGCTTCCTTGCGCTGGGCCGCGGTGATGGGTGCGGGAGCGGAGGTGAGGGGGTCGAATCCCCCTCCGGACTTGGGGAACGCGATGACCTCGCGGATGGAGTCGGTGCCGGCCAGCAGCGCCACGATCCGGTCCCAGCCGAACGCGATGCCGCCGTGCGGCGGCGCGCCGTACTGGAA
>CAZQCA010000028.1:0-22223 GCA_964591845.1 uncultured Nocardioides sp. | reverse complement strand
CGTGGTTGCCCTCGAGGGTGGTCGTCTGGATCCAGGTCTGGTTGTCGGGCGGCGTGACCGACTGCGTGTAGCGGTTGGTGCCCATGTGGGGGTAGGTCACGATGCCGTCGGCGTCGCTGCGGCAGACGCCACCGATCTGGTCGACGACGGGCGCTCCGTCCACCCAGTTGGCCGGGTTGCTGGTGTCGATCTCGTGCGTCACCGGGTCCTCGCCGAGGTACGTCGTGCACAGCGGGTTGCCGTAGACGTCGGTGCTGATCTCGCCCAGGATGTCGAAGAGGTGGCCCTCGAAGCCCTGGAGAGGCACGTCGCCGTTGTCGAAGGCGCCGTTGGTGGGCGCGACGTCCTCGAACACCAGGCCCTTCACGGTCGAGTCGGGCAGCGGGAAGGGCTGCAGACCCACCGGGACCGGGTCCGCGTTGGGGAGCGGGATCGAGAAGTAGGCGCCGTCGAGCTTGTAGCCGTCGGCCAGCACCGAGATCAGGTAGTCGCCGTCCGGGAGGTCGAGGCCGGCGGCGAGGGTGTCCTGGTCGCCCTGCGCGACGATGGGTGAGCGGTCACTGGCGGCGTTGATCGAGGTCCAGGGGCAGTTCTGCGGATACTCCGCGTCACCCGTCGGCGAGCAGGCGCCCGTGGGGGTGCGGACGGCGGTGCCGCCGATGTTGTTCTCGTTGATGATGAACTTGTAGTCGGCGACCGGGTCGCCCTGGGACACGCCGGCTCCGTCGTTCCACCGGGGCTCCGTGCGCGCACTCACCACGTCGAGCGTGAGGGTGCTGGTCGGGGCCGCCTGGGCCACGGTCGCGGGCAGCCCCGCCATCGTGGCCAGGGCGAGCGCGAGCGCCAGACCTCCCGAGGTCGCCCATCGGCGTACCCGGTGGACCCCATGCCCACCCGGTCCAGCCAGAGCTGCAGTCACCTTCGTCATGCCTGCCCCATCACGCATCGACGTCACCCTTCCGCGGGAACACAGTTCGACGCGTCCCAAGGTGAGCGACGGAGCGGCTCAGCAGGCGATTAGTGACTGCCGTGTCATCGGGTTGTCATCAAGCGCTCATCAACGAGCGCCGACGACCGCGGCGCCGAGAGCCGGCTGCGTCAGCGGCCCTCGCTGCACCACGGCAGCGGGAAGGGCCATCAGCAGCAGAGCTCCTCCCTCGGCCGAGCGTCCGGCCACCAGCCGGCCACCGCGCGCCGCGGCCACCTCGCGCACGAGGTGCAGGCCGAGACCCGTCTGGCTCAGGGGATCCGAGCTGGGCTGGGAGTCCAGCTCGTAGGGATCGGTCACCGCGCGTGCCTGGTTGACGGCGGTGGCCATCTCGGCGGACAGGCCTGGCCCCGAGTCGGCCACGCCCAGGAGGACCAGATCGCGGTCGGCCCGGCCGACGACCCGGACGGTGTCGTCGGCCGCCGTGTAGCGCACGGCGTTCTCGATCAGCGTGTCCAGGCAGGCCCGGATCCGGTCGGTGGAGCAGGCGAACAGGATCGGGTCGGCCTCCACCACCCAGCGCCGCTCGGCGACGACGTGCCAGCGGGCCGTCGTGTCCTCCAGCAGGTCGGCCAGGTCGACCGGGGTCAAGCCGTCCATCTCCGGCATCCGCATCATCCGGACCAGCCGGTCGCTGGCGAGCACGAGGCGGTTGAGCTCGGAGCGGATGACCTCGAGGTCGTGCCGGCTCTGCTCGTCGGTCTCGCGAGCGAGCAACAGGTCGGTGAAGCCCTGCGCGATGGTGGCCGGCGTCCGCATCTCGTGGGAGGTGAGTCGGCTCAGCCGCACCCGCAGCGCCGCCCGCCGGCGGTCGCGGCGGTGGACCCGACGCAGCGCCTCGTTGGCCTCGTGGCGTCGGCGACTGTTCCACAGGACGAGCAGCAGCAGCGTCGTCATCAGCGGGATCTCGGTGGTCTCCTCCCACTGGAGGACTCCCTCCCACACCCGCAGGACCATGACGAAGCCGGTGATGGTGGTGGTCGCCACCACCGCGACCACCGTGATCCGCCACGGCCAGACCTCGCGGTCGTGCGCGAGCGCGAGTCCGATCCAGATCAGATGGTAGGCGACGGTCTCGGATCCGGGCGCCATGACCATGGACGCCGTCTCGAGGACGGCCGTCGCCAGCCAGAGGACGAGGAGCGGATAGCGACGCATGGGACCACCGAGGGCGTCAGTCGCCGACGAAGCAGTAGCCGAGGCCGCGCACGGTCTCGATCGGCGGGTCGCCCAGCTTGGTGCGCAGTCGGCGCATGCAGACGTCGACGACGTTGCTGCCAGGGTCGAAGTCCAACCCCCACACGTCGTGGAGGAGCTCGTCGCGACGACAGACCGAGCCTCTGCGCCGCATCAGATGGGACAGCAGTCCCAGCTCACGCTCGCTGAGGGCGACGTCGGCGCCGGCGTGCCGCGCGCGTCGCCGGTCGAGGTCGACCGACACCCCTCCGGCCATGAGGAAGCGCCCGGACGCCTCCGGCCGCGGCCGCGGCACCGATGCCGCGAGGTGCCGGCGGACGCGTGCCATCAGCTCGGCGGCGTGGAACGGCTTGGACACGAAGTCGGCCGCGCCCCTGTCCAGCGCGGCCACGCGGGTGCCGACCTCCTCGACGGCGGACAGCACGATGATCGTGGGGACACCCGGTCGGTCGGCGAGCGCGTGCAGGACGGCCATGCCGCTCGTGCGCGGCATGGAGAGGTCGAGCAGCATCAGGTCGACAGCCGGACCCGTGGCGAGGCGTTCGAGCGCCTCGGCGCCGTCGTACGCCGCCACCACCTCGTGACCGTCGGCCACCAGGAACCTGCTGATGAACTCGACGACGCGCTTCTCGTCGTCGACCACCAATACTCTGCTCACGACCCCCCCACGAGTTCATGAGAATCCGATGTTCAGGTGTCCCGAGACGCATGACGCCTCGAACCGAACACCGCAGAGTCCGGAGTCGAGAGCCTTCCGAAGATGGCCCGCCACGGTCGCTCGACCTGCGCGGACAACCCCCCAGGAGACGTTTATACCCAGCGTGGGCGACTGGGTGTCAATGAAAATCTCGGGCTATTGCCATCGGTCCAGACACCGTGTAGAGACATCTAGACCATCCCACCGGGTCGTCTCGGCGCTCCAGCGTGGAGGCCGGCGGCGCCCCGCGGCTCAGGAGGCGATCATGCGCAGGCCCCGGACTCTCGTCGCGATCACCGCAGGCGCACTCACCGCTCTGGCCTCGGCCGCCGCCGGAGGCGGATCGGCGTCTGCCGACCCACCGCCCGGGTTCGTGACCGCGCAGCCGCCCATGGTCACGCCCGTGATGGCCGGAGTCACCGCGACCCCCCTGCTCACGGTGGGCGACACGCTGCGCGACGGCTACACCTTCCTGTCCATCCCCGACGGCATCGCGGTTCTCCCCCGCCAGGACGGCCGGGCGGGTGTCTTCGTCAACCACGAGACGGGCAAGGTGCCGTTCCCCTACAGCCCGACCGCTCCCTCGGCCTTGACCGGCGAGAACGACTTCGACAACGCCCAGGTCAGCCGGCTCGTGCTCGACGCAAGCACCGCGGGTGTCCTGCGCGGCTCGGTCGTGGTGGACAGCTCCGCGGGCTATCAGCGCTTCTGCTCCAACTTCCTGGCCACCGAGCGGCACGGCTTCTCCCGGCCCATCCTCTTCACCAACGAGGAGACTCCCGACTACGTCCTGCGGCAGGAGGCCTCCTGGCCGCCGGCGATCGGTGACCCGGCGGCCGAGGAGGGCGGTGTGGTCGTCGCGGTCGACGTACGCCGAGGCACGCACCGGCCGATCTACGGCATGGGCCGGCACAACCACGAGAACTCCGTCGCCCTGCCAGGCTTCCGGCACCCGGTGATCCTCTCGGGAGACGACACGTTCACCAGTGGTCCGCTGACCGGCGTCTTCCCGGCCGGGGCGGTGCCCTCCCAGTCACAGCTCTACTCCTACATGGCCCGCAGCGGCGACGCCGTGCTGCGTGACGACGGCGACCTCTGGGCGTTCGTCTCCGACACGCCCGGCGTGCGCCACTACTACGACGTGCTGCCCGGGTCCGGCACCGAGGTGTCCGGGCACTTCATCAAGGTGCCGCGCGCGATCGCGACCGGACGCCACGCCGACGGCACCGACGTGACCGCGGCCGACTTCGGCTTCCCGGCGCCACCGGCCGACGGCAGCTGGCAGACCGACCTCCGCTCCGCCACCCCGGTGGGCATCGACGGGCCCCAGTGGGTGCTGGAGTACTGGAGCGACCTGCACGACGTCTTCCAGTTCGTGCGCATCGAGGACATCGCCTACGACAAGCGCCCGGGCATGGGCAACGTCGTCTACCTGGCCGACTCCGGCCGTGGCCGGCGGGTGGACCAGAGCCTCGACACCCCGAACTTCAAGTCCACCAACGGGCGGGTGTGGCGGATGGTGCTCGACAAGAAGGACCCCACGACGGTGACGTCGCTGACCGTGCTGGTCGAGGGCGACGACAACCCCGTCAAGACGCTCGCCGAGGTCCACCAGCCCGACAACCTCGAGTCCACGCCTTCCGGGCTCCTGGTCACCGAGGACCCCGGCTCCAGCCAGCAGTTCCCGGCGGGCTCCACCGACCCCAACGCGACGACGGCTCGGCTGTGGTTCGTGCCCTTCACCGGCGACCCGCAGGTCGTCGTCGCGGTCGACCAGACCGCGGACGGCGGCCCCACCGACGTCGACGGGCGCGCCCCGGGCAACTGGGGGGCCTGGGAGACCACCGGCATCGTCGACGCCTCCCGAGCGCTCGGGCCGGGGGCCTTCCTGCTCAACGTGCAGGCCCACACGCTGTGGACCGAGCAGGCGCCCGGCGACGACAACAACGGCAACGGTGAGCCCGACTTCACCTACAAGCGGGAGGGCGGACAGCTGGTGCTGCTCCGGATCCCGGGGCTGTAGAGGCGGCCTGAGGAAGAGGTCGGCCGCCTCACAGGTAGAGGCCGGTGGCGGAGTCGCCGAGCCGCTCGGCGGCCACCGCGTGGATGTCGCGCTCACGGAGCACGATGTAGATCTCCCCGTTGACCTCGACCTCGGCCTTGTCCTCCGGGTCGAAGAGCACCCGGTCGCCGGACTCGACGGAGCGGGCGTTGGGCCCGACGGCGACCACCTTCGACCAGGACAGCCGTCGCGCGCCCATCGCCGCGGTCGCGGGGATGACGATGCCGCCCGAGGACCGGCGCTCCCCCGCCTCCTTGTCGAGCTCGACCAGGAGACGGTCGTACATCATCTTGACCGGCGTCTTGTCGGCGGCGTCTCGGGGTGGGCTGGGCTTCTTGGGCATGGGACGGGGCTTCGACTGGATCGGTCGGGTGGTCGGCTGAGCGGCCGTGGTCACCGGACCAGCTTGCGGATCACGGCGAACGCCACGACGACTCCCACGACCCCGCCGACGACCTTGAGGATGTTGTCGGTGCGGGGAGCGCCGGTCTCGACGTCGACGAAATGGGCCTTGGTGGACTCGATCTGCCGGCCGACGATGGTCTTGGGGCTGGCGCGGTAGACCAGGGCGTCGATGGTCGAGGCGAGACGCTCGCGGGTCTGCTCGATCTCGGTCTCGAGGGAGGAGAGGTCCGTGGTCACGTCGGAAGGCTATCAACCGTCCGCGGGTCGAACCCGAACGGGAGCTCCAGCCGGTGGGCCCGCATCAGCTCTGCGTCCGTGAGCACGTCGTACGTCGACCCGTCGGCCACCACGACGCCCTCGCTCAACACCACCGAGCGCGGGCAGAGCTCGAGGGCGTAGGGCAGGTCGTGGGTGACCATGAGCACCGTGACGTCGAGGGCGCGCAGGATGTCGGCGAGCTCTCGCCGAGAGGCGGGGTCGAGGTTGGACGACGGCTCGTCGAGCACGAGGATCTCGGGCTCCATCGCCAGCACGGTCGCCACCGCGACCCGACGACGCTGCCCGAACGAGAGGTGATGCGGGGGCCGGTCGGCGTACGACGCCATCCCGACCTGCTCCAGCGCCGTCATCACGCGTCTGTCGAGCTCGGGGCCGCGCAGCCCGAGGTTGGCGGGCCCGAAGGCCACGTCCTGCCGGACCGAGCCGAGGAAGAGCTGGTCGTCGGGGTCCTGGAAGACGACGCCGACGCGGCGACGGATCTCCTGCAGGTGGGCCTTCTCGACCGGTAGGCCGCTGACCTCCACCGAGCCCGCCCCGGCGGCCAGGATGCCGTTGAGATGGAGCACCAAGGTGGTCTTGCCGGCTCCGTTGGGCCCGAGCAGGGCCACGCGCTCACCGCGGTGCACGTGGAGGTCCACGCCGAAGAGCGCCTGGTGGCCGTCCGGATAGGCGTAGGCCAGTCCTCGGACGTCGAGCACGGGCGTCATCACGCGGCTCCGTGGTCGGTGGGATGAGCGTGGGCCGGGTGTCCGGGCGCGGTCAGGTCGGGAAGCCGCCCGGTGTAGCCGCGCGAGAGCATCGCCAGGTGCACCCGCTCCCCTCGCTCGTAGGAGCGGATGAACAACGCGCCGAGCGCCTTCGCGAGCGCCGGCCACTGCCTGGGCGACCGTGGGTCGCGACCGCGCGAGCGCATGGCCACGAGCATCCGGCCCATCTCTGCGGTCACCACGTCGAGGTAGCGCAGCATGAACCCCATGATCTGCACCAGCTGCTGCGGCAGCCGCAGCCGCTGCAGTCCCACCAGCACCTGGTCGGCCTCGGTGGTGGCGGCGAAGGTCAGCGAGGCGAGGACGCCGAGCGTGCCCTTGGCGAGCAGGGCCCAGGCCGCCAGGAGACCGGGGCGGCTGACCTCCAGGCCCAGCACGTCGACGGTCGGACCGAGGGCGACGAAGGGGATGAGGATCGCGAACGCCACGAAGGGCAGCTCGATGACCAGCCTCTTGAGGACGTAGGTGAGTGGCACCCCGGCCCAGCGGACCACCGCGACGACCGCCACCAGGTAGCACCCGAACGCGGGATACCACTCGCGAGGGGTGGCGACGACCAGCAGGACGAAGCCGAGCAGCGAGATCAGCTTGAGGCGGGGCGAGGCTCGGTGAACGGCGCTGTGACCGTGGTAGTAGAGGCGGTGCCCGTGTCCGGCGCCCACGTCACTCGTTCTCGGTGGGTACGTCGGGACGCCGCCGCCGGAGGAGCCGGAAGAGGAGGGTCCCGGAGAGGAGCACGACGACCACGCCCACCACGCCGGCGACTCCCCCACTGACCCGTGCGTTGTCGATGCCCGTCGTCTCGTAGCCGGCGAACGGGCCGTCCGCGGTCGGCGACGCCTTCTCGGTCGAACCGAATCCGGTCTTCTCCGCGACGAACATCAGCCCGTCCGGATGGCTGCTCGCGTAGTAGCTCGCGATCCCGGCGATGACCAGGGCCACCAGGACACCCGTCAGGATCAGCGTCCGGGTGCTCACCCGCGGCTGAGAGTCGCTCACGCTGCCGTCGCCGTCCTGATCTCGAGCTCACGCCGGTCCAGGACCGACCGGGCGCCGAAGACGAGGTCGGGACGGACGGCGACGACGGAGCTGACCACCAGCAAGGTGATGGCCGCCTCGCCGATCCCGATGACCAGGTGCCAGCCCAGCATGGCCTTCGCCACCGTGGCGACTGCCACCGGTGCCGTCCCTCCCATCGCGAAGAGCAGGGTGAAGCCCAGGGCGGCCACCGGCACGCTGACCAGGGCGCCGACCGCGGCGGCCATCGGCACCGACGACGTACGACGCGGCAGGAGCGCGAGCGCGACCCGGAACGCCGCCCAGCCGACCAGCACCCCGACCAGCCCCATCAGGGTGATGTTGGTGCCGAGCGCGGTCACGCCGCCGTCGGCCATCAGCAGCCCCTGCACCAGGAGCACGACGGTGACGCAGAGCACCGCCGTCCACGGACCGATCAGGACCGCCGCCATCGCGCCTCCGAGGAGATGCCCGCTGGTGCCACCCGCCACCGGGAAGTTCATCATCTGGCCGGCGAACACGAAGGCGGCCACCAGTCCCGCCATCGGCGCCGTCCGGTCGTCGAGCTCCTTGCGGGCGCCGTAGAGGGCGGCGCCCACGCCGGCGGCGGCCACGACCCCGGTGAGGACCGAGGTCTGGGCGTCGAGGAAGCCGTCGGGCACGTGCACGGGGATTCTCCTGACACCGCTAGATTGGTCGGGCGGGCGACTCCCGCCCAGACTACGTTATTGCAAGACATGTGCAACAAGACCTCCGACCGCCCAGGAGCATCTCGATGAGCGACCGCCTCACCGTCGGGGACCAGGCCCCCGACTTCACGCTGACCGACGACACCGGCGCGGAGGTGTCACTGCACGACCTACGCGGCCGCAAGGTGATCGTCTACTTCTACCCCGCCGCGATGACGCCCGGCTGCACCAAGCAGGCATGCGACTTCACCGACTCGCTCGACTCCCTGCGGGCCCAGGGCTACGAGGTGCTGGGCATCTCGCCCGACAAGCCGGAGAAGCTCGCGAAGTTCCGGGACCGGGACGGCTTGACCATCCGGCTGCTCTCCGATCCCGACAAGGCCGTGCTGTCGGCGTACGCCGCCTTCGGCGAGAAGCAGATGTACGGCCGCACCGTGCAGGGCGTGATCCGCTCGACCTTCGTCGTCGACGAGGACGGCAAGGTCGAGGTGGCGCAGTACAACGTCAAGGCCACCGGCCACGTCGCCAAGCTGCGCAAGGACCTCGGGCTGGCCTGAGCCTCGCAGCTAGCCTGGTCCGACGCGCCCGTAGCCCAATTGGCAGAGGCACCAGGTTTAGGTCCTGGCCAGTGCGAGTTCGACTCTCGCCGGGCGCACCCTTGCGGATCTCTTGCGGATGGCTCGGTGGGCTCCCCAGTCGCGGCTCACCGGGCTAGCGTGAGCGGATGCTCCCCGACTCCGTCCAGGCGTTCATCGACGCCGAGATCGCGGCGAACACGACCGACTTCTCCGACCTGAAGGCGGTCTATGTCAACGGCACCCTCAAGCGCTCCCCCGAGCCCAGCCACACCGACGGCTTGATGGCCGTCAGCCGCCGTGTCCTCGAGGGGGTGGGGGCACGGGTCGACGTGATCCGCACCGTCGACCACGTCATCCCGCCGGGGGTCTACCCCGACATGCGCGAGCAGGGCTGGGAGCGCGACGACTTCCCCGACCTCTACCGGTCGCTGATCGAGCCGGCCGACATCGTGGTGATGTGTACGCCGATCTGGCTGGGCGACCAGTCCTCGCCGACGCGGCTGATGGTGGAGCGTCTCTATGGCTGGTCGGGCGACCTCAACGCTGCCGGCCAGTGGTCCTACTACGGCAAGGTCGGGGGCGTGATCGTGACGGGCAACGAGGACGGCGGCAAGCACTGCGCCGCCCAGCTGCTCTACGCGCTGTCGCACATCGGCTTCACCATCCCGCCCCAGGCCGACGCCTACTGGAACGGCGAGGCCGGGCCGGGGCCGTCGTACCTCGACGACAACCGCGGGGCCCAGAACCACTGGACCACCCGCAACACAGTCTTCGCCGCGTGGAACATGCTCCATGCCGCGCGTCGGATCAAGGACTCGGGCGGGATCCCCGCCCACGGCAACGTCACCACGAACTGGGACCTCAGCAACGCCGAGCATCCCAACCCGGAGTATCGCTAGCTGCTGACGAGCGCCTCTGCGATGCGGGGCGCGATCGCGCGCAGCGCCCGGCCGCGGTGGGAGATGGCGTCCTTGTCGGGCACGCTCAGCTCGGCGGTCGTGAGACCCCGGGAGTCCCACTCGTCGGCGACGAACAGCACGTCGTAGCCGAACCCGCCGGTGCCGCGGAGCTCGCGGATCACCCGGCCGGCCATCCGGCCGGAGTCGACCACCTCGGTGCCGTCGGGGTGGCAGAAGGCGACGGCGCACTCGAACCACGCGCCGCGGCGCTCGTCGGGGACGTCGGCCAGCTGGGCCAGCAGCAGCTCGTTGTTGCGCAGGTCCGACTTGGGGGGCCCGGCCCAGCGCGCGGACAGCACCCCGGGCATGCCGTTGAGCGCCTCGACGCACAGCCCGCTGTCGTCGGCGATCGACGGGAGCCCGGTGGCTGCGAGTCCGGCGCGGGCCTTGAGCAGCGCGTTGCCGGCGAACGTCGGCTCGTCCTCGACCGGCTCGGGGTAGTGGAAGACGTCGTCGAGGCCGAGGATGTGGACGCCCGGCACGTGCTCGGCCAGGATGCGCTCCATCTCGGCGATCTTCTTGGCGTTGCGCGAGGCCAGGAAGACCTGCGGACGCCCGGTCGGCGCAGCCTCCGTCATCCGGCCAGCGCCTCGCGCTGGAGCCGGGTGAGCGTCGCGCAGCCCGCGGTGGCCAGACCGAGCAGCGCGTCGAGCTCGGCGCGGTCGAAGGCGGCGCCCTCGGCCGTGCCCTGGACCTCCACGAACCGGCCGTCGCCGGTCATCACGACGTTCATGTCGGTCTCGGCGCGGACGTCCTCCTCGTAGGGGAGGTCGAGTCGCGGGACCCCGTCGATGATGCCGACGCTGACCGCCGCCACCGAGCCCAGCAGCGGCTCGCCGACCAGCGCCCCGGCGCCCCGCAGGTGGGCCACCGCGTCGGCCAGGGCGACGTAGGCCCCGGTGATCGCCGCGGTGCGGGTGCCGCCATCGGCCTGGAGGACGTCGCAGTCGACCACGATCGTGTTCTCCCCCAGCGCGGCGTAGTCGATCACGGCGCGCAGGCTGCGTCCGACCAGCCGCGAGATCTCGTGGGTGCGGCCACCGATGCGGCCCTTGACGGACTCGCGGTCGCTGCGGGTGTTGGTCGACGCCGGGAGCATGGCGTACTCCGCGGTCACCCAGCCCAGGCCCGAGCCCTTGCGCCAGCGCGGCACGCCCTCGGTCGCCGACGCCGCGCACAGGACGCGGGTGCGGCCGAACTCCACCAGCACCGAGCCGGCGGCGTGGTCGAGCCAGCCACGGGTGAAGCGCACCGGGCGCAGCTCGTCGTCGGCGCGGCCGTCGGCGCGTGGGAGGGAGAGGGGCGCGGCAGGGGTGGTCATGGCCACGATCCTAGGAGTCGCCCCGGACATGCCGTACGCCGGCGACGTCCCCCCGAACGTCACCGGCGTACGACGGCTGTGGGCGCTACTTGATCTCGGCGCGGAGCACGCGCCACAGGCCGACGACGAGAGGCAGCCCCAGCCACACCAGCCCCGACACCAGCAGATGCAGCCACTCCTGGCCCGACGGGTTGCCCTCGATGAGCGGGCCCTGCGCGAAGTTGAAGTCGACCCACGGCCGGACGTCCTTGATCCATCCCACCAGTGCGGCACCGATCTCGAACAGCGTCGGCAGCACGAACGAGTAGACGAAGTAGAGGACGATCGCGACCGCCGTGTTGAGGAAGAGCGTCCCGAACGCGAAGCCGGTCGCGAGCCCGATGGCGTGCAGCAGGAAGTAGCGGCCCAGGTCGTCGGGACCGACGGCCCAGACCAGGTCGGCGTCGGCGAGCGCGCCGTAGAGCACGTTGGCGAGGCTCGCGAGCAGCAGACCCACGAGCACGGCGACCAGCGCGAGGCCGAGCGTGGCGACGAACTTGGCGCCGTAGACCCGCAACCGGGACGGCACCTGCGTGAACGTCGTCAGCGCCGTGCGCTGACCGAACTCCTGCGTCACCGCCATGATGCCCAGCACCGGCAGGAAGATGCCCATCGGCGTGTTCATGCCGATCATGAAGTCGCCGAAGTCGACGGCGAGGTCCTGGGCCACGACCACCCAGAGCTGGATGACCAGCACGAGAGCCGTCACCAGTCCGGTGGAGATCAGCAGCCAGCGACCGGCGCGGGTGTCCACCATCTTGCGCACCTCGACCGACACCAGGCGCCCGAACGGGACGTCGGGGGTCTGGGAGATGTCGAGGACACCCGGCTCGAACGGGAGGTCGCGGCCGGGCTCGAAGGTCTGGGCGCTCATGAGGGCGTCCCTTCCATGGTCGGAGTGGGCTCACGCGAGGTGTCCGCGGTGAGCGAGAAGAAGATCTGCTCGAGGCCTCCGCCGTCGGGCCGCAGATCGGTGAGCACGAGGCCGTGCTTGGCGGCGACGGTGCCCACCTGGACCGGCTCGGCGTCGACCCGCAACCCCTCCCCCGCCGGGGTCGCGGTCAGTCCGGCGTCGGCGAGCGCCACCGCCAGGGTGTCCCGGTCCAGGGACTGGACCAACGTCCCCGCGTGGCTCGAGGCGACCAGGGTGGTCTTGTCGCCCGCGCCCACGATCCGGCCGTTGCCGATGAGCACCATGTCGTCGGCGACCTGCTCGACCTCGTGCAGCAGGTGGCTGGACAGCAGGACGGTGCCGCCGCGGGCGGCGAAGCTCTTGAGCAGGTCGCGCATCCAGCGGATGCCGGCCGGGTCGAGGCCGTTGGCCGGCTCGTCGAGGATCAGCACCGACGGGTCCCCGAGCAGGGCGTGGGCGATGCCGAGCCGCTGCCGCATCCCGAGGGAGTAGTTGCGCACCCGGCGCTGCGACTCCTCGGGTGTGAGGCCGACCAGGTCGAGCATCGCGTCGACCCGCTCCTGAGGCAGCCCCATCGTGCGGGCACCGACCATCAGCACCTCGCGGCCGGTGCGGCCGGCGTGCTGCGCGGACGCGTCCAGCAGGACGCCGACATGGCGACCCGGGTTGGGGATGTCGGAGAAGTGGTGACCCCCGATCGTCACCTCCCCCGCGGTGGCCGGCGTGAGCCCCACCATGACCCGCATCGTCGTGGTCTTGCCGGCACCGTTGGGGCCGAGGAAGCCCGTGACGCGCCCGGGCCGGCAGGAGAAGGTCACGGCGTCGAGCGCCGTGAACCCCCCGTATCTCTTGGTCAGTCCGGAAACAGTGATCATGGGCGCCAGCCTGCCCGAGCGCCTCGAGCGCGCACATCGGGCGCGCGGCTGGACCCGCGTCCGACCAAAGTCGTACGCCGGCCGCGACCGGTGGCGCATGGTGGGCGGGGGTGCCGGTTCTCTAGCCTGGCGGCGTGGACCGCGTCGACCCTGCCGTCTTCCAGCCCCGGCTGGTCTGGTGGCAGCACGCGTGGCGCCTGGCGCTCATGCTCTTCATCAGCATCGGGGTCACCACGGGCTCCTACGTAGGCGGGTCGCCGATCGACCTCGTCCCCTGGCTGGTCGTCGACCTCGTGCTGGGGGTCTCCGGGTTCGTGCTGGTCCACTTCCGGCGGCGCTGGCCGGTGCAGGTGGCGGTGCTGCTGGCCATGGCGAGCGCGCTGTCGGCCTCGGCGACCGGTCCGGGGCTCCTGGCCGGGGTCTCGCTGGCCACCCGCCGGCGGTGGAACGAGATCATCCCGGTCGGCCTGCTCGCCGTCGCGGCGGGGCAGTTCTACGCCGTGGTGGTCCCGACCGACTCCAACAGCTTCTGGTGGGTCGACCTCACGGTCAACGTGCTCTTCACCGCCGCCGTGATGGCCTGGGGCATGTATCTCGGCTCGCGCCGCGAGCTGATGGCGGCACTGCGCCAGCGGGCCGAGCGCGCCGAGGCCGAGCAGCTGCTGCGCGCCGCACAGGCCAAGGCCAACGAGCGGGCCCGCATCGCGCGCGAGATGCACGACGTGCTCGCGCACCGGATCTCCCAGATCGCGATGCAGTCGGGAGCCCTGTCGTTCCGCGACGACCTCGACGCCGGCGAGCTCCGCTCCGGGCTCGGCGAGATCCAGGGCCACGCCCACCGGGCGCTCACCGACCTGCGGCAGGTGCTCGGCGTCCTGCGCGACCCCGCCACCGGTGAGCCCACCGACAGCCCGCAGCCGACGTACGACGACGTGCCGCGGCTGGTCGCCGACTGCCGCCGGGCCGGTCTCGCGATCGTGCTGGAGGACGAGGTGACCGAGCGGGTGCCGGAGGCTCTGGGACGGACCGTCTATCGGATCGTCCAGGAGGGCATCACCAACGCGACCAAGCACGCCCCGGGCGCCCGGGTGCAGGTGCGGGTGACCGGTGGGCCCGACGAGGGGGTCGACGTGAGCGTGCTCAACCCGATGGGCTTCGGCGCGACGACCACGCCCGGCTCGGGGCTGGGGCTGGTCGGGCTCACCGAGCGCACCCAGCTCGCCGGCGGCACGCTGCGTGTCGAGCGCCGTGACGGCACGTTCGAGCTGCACGGGTGGTTGCCGTGGGCGGCCTGATCCGGGTCCTGGTCGTCGACGACGACCCGCTCGTGAGGTCGGCGCTGTCGCTGATGCTCGGTGGCCAGGCCGACCTCGACGTCGTCGGGGAGGCCGCCGACGGCGCGGCGGGGCTCGACAGGGCGCGCGAGCTGCATCCCGACGTGGTCCTCATGGACATCCGGATGCCCGTGCTCAACGGCCTGGACGCGACCCGGCAGCTGCTGGGCGACCCCGATCCGCCCCGGGTGATCGTGCTGACGACCTTCGACGCCGACGAGTTCGTCGTCCGCGCGGTCGCCGTGGGGGCCGACGGCTTCCTGCTCAAGGACACGCCGCCGTCCGAGATCGTCGACGCGGTGCGGCGGGTGGTCGACGGCGAGGCCATGCTGTCCCCGTCGGCCACCCGCAGCCTGGTGACGCGCGTCCGGCAGGAGGCGGCGGAGGACCGCTCCGCGGAGGCCCGGCAGCGTCTCGACGCGCTGACGGAGCGGGAGCTGGAGGTGGCGGTGGCGGTGGGCCACGGGCTCTCCAACGCCGAGATCGCCGCCCGGCTCTTCCTGTCGGTGCCGACCGTCAAGACCCACGTCTCGCGACTCTTCGAGAAGCTCGACGCGACCAACCGGGTCCAGGTGGCGATCTGCGTCCACGACGCCGGGCTGGTGTGAGTCGGCCCGCTGGCGCCGCCGGGCCCAAGGCTGACCCTCCCGACTCCTGCGGTCGGGGGACGGACCGGAAAGGGCACCGCCCGGCCACCGTCGGGTGCCGGTACGTCAGACCTCGTGGATCTCGCCGGGACGGGCCAGGTCGAGCGGGCCGGTCCAGGTGGTGCGTGCCTCGTCGTAGGCCCGCTTGGGGTCGTGCCACGGGGGGATGTGGGTCAGCAGCACCTGGCCGACGCCGCCGGCGGTCGCGGTGCGCCCGACGTCTCGGCCGGTGAGGTGGATGCCGGGTGGCTCGTGATGGCCCACCCGGAACGACGCCTCGGCCAGCAGCAGGTCGGCACCCGCGGCCGCCCGGTCGAGGGAGTCGCAGACCGCCGTGTCTCCGGTGTAGGTCAGCACCCGGCCGCCGGCGCTCACGCGCAGGGCGTACGCCGGCACCGGATGGACCACCGGCACCGGCTCGACGACGAACGGCCCACACGTCACCGGTGCCGGCGCGTCGGCGGGTGCGTACTCGCCGAAGGCGAACTGCTCGGTCATGCCGGGGTCCTCGGGCAGGTCGTAGGCCCGGGCCATCCGCGCCGCGACGCCCCTGGGGCCCCAGACGGGGATCCGCGGCTGCTCGCCCGACGGGTGGTACTTGCGCATGACGTAGTAGCCGCACAGGTCGAGGCAGTGGTCGGCGTGGAGATGGCTGAGGAACACGGCGTCGATCGCCAGCGGGTCGGCGTAGTGGTGCAGCGCCCCGAGGCTGCCGTTGCCCAGGTCGAGCAGGATCCGCCAGGTGCGCACGCCGTCGGCGGTCTCCTGGTCGGCCTCCACGAGGTAGCAGCTCGACGGTGAGTCGGGCCCCGGGTAGGAGCCCGAGCAGCCGACCACGGTGAGCCTCACGCGAGCCCTCCGGCGAACTGCGACGCGGCGTGGAGCTCGGGGCCGAGGAACCGGCGGCCGAGCGTCTCGAACTCGTCGGGTGACCCGGTCGTCAGGAACGTGTAGGCGGGATCGCCGCCGTCGCGCATCAGGCCCGTCGAGGCGAGCATGCGGTAGACGTCCTTGGCGCACTCCTCGGCCGACGAGACCAGCGTGACCCGGTCGCCCATGACATAGGAGACGACGCCCGTGAGCAGGGGGTAGTGCGTGCAGCCGAGCACGAGGGTGTCGACCTCTTCCGCCACCAGCGGGTCGAGATACTCGTGGGCCACCCGCAGCAGCTCGTCGCCGCCGGTCACGCCCTGCTCGACGAAGTCGACGAATCGCGGACAGGCCTGCGCGACGAGGTGCACCTGCGGGGCGGCCGCGAACGCGTCGTCGTAGGCCTGGGACTCGATGGTGGCGCGGGTGCCGATCACGCCGATCCGTCCGCTGTGGGTGGCGACCACCGCGCGCTTCACGGCAGGCAGGATGACCTCGACGACGGGGACGACGTAGCGCTCGCGGGCGTCGCGCAGCATGGCCGCGCTGGCCGAGTTGCAGGCGATGACCAGGGCCTTCACCCCGCGCGCGACGAGGTGGTCGAGACACTCCAGCGCGTACTCGCGGACCTCGCTGATCGGCTTGGGCCCGTAGGGCTGGCGGGCGGTGTCGCCCAGGTAGACGATCGACTCGTGCGGCAGCTGGTCGATGACGGACCGGGCCACAGTCAGCCCGCCGAAGCCCGAGTCGAAGATGCCGATCGGCGCGTCGGCTCCGGACGCGCCGAGCACCGGCACCGGCGCGCTCAGGTCGACGTGGGACACAAGGAGCAAGCGTAGGCGGGGCTCACCCGCGACGCACCGTGACGCCGCCCACGTCGGTCCCACCCCTTCTCGGGGTTGTGTGCCTGTGCCGTCCTACTTCCAGCGGGGGCGAGGCACACGACCCCGAGGTCAGCGGGAGATCTCGAGGTCCATCCCGGCGAGCCAGTGGGACAGCCCGCGGTGCGCCCGGGTGGGGATGCTCGCGGCCAGCACCAGCACGACGTACGCCGTCAGCAGCAGGCCGCCCCAGCGCAGGTCGGGGACGGCGAGCACGGCGAACCCGCCGACCCCGGCGACCAGCTTGACCACCCGGGCGACGGGCGTGGGCAGCCGACGCGACACCGCGCGCACCGAGATCGCCCACTCCCCCACGGTCCGCCCGGCAACCAGCACCAGCACCGCCTCCACCAGCAAGGGCACTCCGAGCTGCACCAGAGTGGTCGTGCCGCGGTCGGGCGTCGGCACGTCCGCGACGTGCACCTGCCAGGCACGCCACGCGACCCCCGCCGCACCTCCGAGGACCACCACGAAGATCGCGTCGCTCACGAAGCCCACCCAGCGGCGCCCGAGCGAGATCCGGGTCGGCAGTCGCTCGGGCTCACGTCGGTCCGTGCCGAGGACCAGCCACGCCAGCACACCGCCGGCGACCGCCCCCAGCGTGTTGGTGAGCAGGTCGTCGACATCGAACGTGCGGTAGGCGCAGTCGTACCAGCCCCAGACGCCCGTGAGCTGGGTGACCTCGATCGCGAGCGACACGGCCATCCCGAGCAGACTGGTCACCACGAGACCGCGGTGGACCACCAGCCGCACGAAGAAGCCCAGCGGGACGAAGAGCAGCACGTTGAAGGCGAGCTGCTGGAACGCCGCCTGGCGCAGCAGGTCCGACAGCGGCAGCAGCCCTCGCTCGACGACCGGACGCAGCGACGTCCAGACGCTCAGCCTCGTGTCCACGCACCGGAAGGAGTCCTCGGGTGGGAAGGGCAGCAGCGTGTAGGTCCACAGGGCGAGGCCGTAGACGGCGGCGCCGACGAGCGTGAGCAGGTCGCCGGCGCCCAGCCTCCCGTCGCGGCGGTACTGCACCGCCGCCGTGGGCACGAGCAGCAGGATCGCCACCACGAGGCCCAGCGCGGTCGCGGCGAGCGCGTTGAAGACCTGGTCGGACACGCGAGCGGGTGTGGTCAGCCGAAGAGCTTGGGCTGCGGCGGGCCGAACGTGGGGTCGACGCCGTCGAAGAGGCTGCTGACGGACCGGCCGGCGTGCACGCGGCCGATGGTCTCGGCGAAGAGACCGGCCACCGAGAGCACCTGCAGCTCGGGCCAGTCGCGCGGTGGCGGCACGGTGTCGGTGGTGACGACCTCACTCACCATCGGGTGCTCGCGGAGGCGGTCGACCGCCTTGCCCACGAAGAGCCCGTGGGTGCAGGCCACCGCGGCCGACGTACAGCCCTCGTCGGCGAGCCGCTCGAGCAGCTCCACGATGGACCCGCCGGTGGCGATCTCGTCGTCCAGGATGATCGCGCGCTTGCCGTGGACGTCGCCGACGATCATGTCGATCACGACCCTGTCGTCGGCCAGCCGGCGCTTGCTGCCCGCGGCGACCGGCAGCCCGAGGAGACGGGCGAACTGGGTGGCCGTCTTGGCGTTGCCGAGGTCGGGCGAGACCACGATGGCGTCGCTCAGGTCTTGTTGGAGGAAGTGGTCGGCGAGTACGCCGAGCGCGGTCAGCTGGTCGACCGGCACGGAGAAGAACCCGTGCACCTGCGGCGAGTGGAGCGTCATGGTGAGCACCCGGTGGACCCCCGCCGCCGTCAGCAGGTCGGCGACCAGCCGGCCGCCCAGCGAGATGCGCGAGGCGTCCTTCTTGTCGGACCGCGCGTAGGCGTAGTGCGGGATCACGGCCGTGATCTGGGCGGCCGACGCGCCGCGGGCGGCATCGACCATGAGCAGCAGCTCCATGAGGTGCTCCTGCGTCGGCGGCACCAGCGGCTGCACGATGTAGACGTCGCGCTGCCGGCAGTTGGCCTGCAGCTGCACCTGGAGGCAGTCGTTGCTGAACCGGCTGATCTCCACCGAGCGCAGCGGCACACCGAGGTCGGCGCAGATGGCCTCGGCGAGGGGGCGGTGGGCCCCACCACTGAAGACGACGACGTCGCGGACGGCCTTGGGGACGTCGTTCTTGGGCACCGGCGCTCCGTCGGGGTCGCGAACCGAGGGGTCGCGGTCACCCTAACCCGCGACCGCCCAGGCAGAAAGGGCGCGTCCCGCCACCCGGGCCGGCAGGGTGCGTCCGCCGAGGTGGAACCAGCGCTCCTTGGCCAGGGGCCAGGGGTTGTGGCGGCAGCCCTGCAGGCCCTTGGACTGCTGCTGCATCACCGGGGCCAGCCGCCCGGCACCCGAGCAGTAGGCGTGCGGGTGGCCCAGCCAGTGGCCGGTCTCGTGGTTGACGACCATGTGGCGGTAGTCGCGCCGGGCCAGGTGCTGCTGGCGCCAGGACGGCGAAGAGCGCAGCCAGCGGGTCTGGTTGATGATCACGAACCGGCCCACTCGGCAGCTCCACTCGGCGCTGCAGGCCGACGAGAAGGACGGCACGGTGCTGGCCTGGGCCAGGACGACCGTGAAGGTGCCTCCCCTGGCCACGCGCCGGAACTCCACGCCGGCGGAGCGCCAGCCACGGGGGTCGTCGTAGGTCTGCTGCACCTGGCGCTTGAAGACGCCGAGACTGGCCCGGATCTTGCCGCGGGTGGTGACCGAGTAGGTCACCTTGCGCTTGACGGCGACCAGGTGGCCGACCCGCCGGGTCGGCGCGGAGGGGGCGGTGGCGGGGTGGTAGCCCTCGCGGCGCGCGGTGACCTCGACCCGGATGCGCTCGCCGACGTCGTCGACGCCGAGGACGTACGACGACCGCCGAGCGCCACGGATGGGCGTGCCCGAGCGCAGCCACCGGTAGCGCAGGGTCGTCGGCCGCTTGGACCAGGTGCCGGACGTGGCCGTGAGGCGATGTGTCCAGCGGAGTACGCCGCTGATCGTGGGCGCCGTCTCGGAGGTCAGCGTGGCCTTGCGGACCTTGGCGCTCGGCTCGGTCGTCACCGCGAGGCTGGAGCCGTCGGTGGCCGTGGCGGTGACGGTGGCGGTGATCCGGTGTCCGAGGTCGGGCAGCGCGAGGCGGTAGGACCGCTTGGTCTCGCCATTGATGCGCACGCCGTCGCGCGCCCAGGTGTAGGTGAAGGTGAGCCCGTCGGGCGTCCAGGACCCGTCGCTGGTGACCAGCTTCTGGCCGAACACCGCCTCGCCGGTCAGCGCCGGGGGCACGGTGTTGACGATGTCGGTGGTGCCCAGCGCCACCGACCCTGCCGGCGCGGGAGCCAGGACGGCTGCGGCCACGACGAGGCTGAGCACGATCCGCCGGGCTACGCCCACAGCTGTCCCTCCAGCTTGTCCTCCGCCTCGTCGATCGTGCCCTCATAGGCGCCGGTCGAGAGGTACTTCCACCCACCGTCGCACACGACGAACGCGATGTCAGCGGACTCGCCCGCGCGGACGGCCTTGGCCGCCTGCCCGAGCGCGGCGTGCAGGATCGCTCCGGTCGAGATGCCCGCGAAGATGCCCTCGAGCTCGAGCAGCTCGCGCGTGCGGCGTACGGCGTCGCGCGGGCCCACCGAGAAGCGGGAGTCGATCAGCGACGCGTCGTAGAGCTCGGGCACGAAGCCCTCGTCGAGGTTGCGCAGCCCATAGACGAGCTCGCCGTAGCGCGGCTCCGCCGCGACGATGCGGACCTCAGGCTTGTGCTCGCGGAAGTAGCGGGAGGTGCCCATCAACGTGCCGGTGGTGCCGAGCCCCGCCACGAAGTGGGTGATCGAGGGGAGGTCGCGCAGCAGCTCGGGACCCGTGCCGTGGTAGTGGGCGAGGGCGTTGGCCTCGTTGCCGTACTGGTACATCATCACCCAGTCCGGGTGCTCCTCCGCGACCAGCTTGGCGACCCGCACGGCCTCGTTGGACCCGCCCGCCGCGGGCGAGGAGACGATCTCGGCGCCCCACATGCGCAGCAGCTGGCGGCGCTCCTCGGAGGTGTTCTCAGGCATCACGCACACGAGCCGGTAGCCCTTGAGCTTGGCCGCCATCGCGAGGCTGATGCCCGTGTTGCCCGACGTGGGCTCCAGGAGCGTGCAGCCCGGCCGCAGGCGGCCCTCCTTCTCGGCGTGCTCGAGCATCGACAGTGCGGCACGGTCCTTGATGGAGCCGGTCGGGTTGCGGTCCTCGAGCTTGGCCCACAGGCGCACGTCGGGACTCGGGGACAGGTTCGGCAGCCCGACCAGCGGGGTGCCGCCGACCGAGTCGAGGAGGCTGTCGAACCGTGCCACGTGTGCCGCCCTGCCGGGCCCGGGCTCAGCCGCCGGCGACGGCCGGCAGGATGACGACCTGGTCGCCGTCGCCGAGCGTGGCCTCGAGGCCGCCGAGGAAGCGGACGTCCTCGTCGTTGACGTAGATGTTGACGAAGCGCCGCAGGTCGTCGCCGTCGATCAGACGCTCCCGGAGACCGGGGTGGTGGGCCTCCAGGTCCTCGATCAGCTTGGCCAGGCTGTCGCCCTGCGCCGTCACGGACTTCTCCCCGCCGGTGTAGCTGCGGAGGATGGTCGGGATCCTGACCTCGATGGCCATCAGGTGGTGCTCCTGTCTGGGGTGTCGACGACGGTGATCTCTTCCTCGGTCACCTCGCCGTCGACGATTCTGTAGGACCGAAACTCGACCGGACCCTCGTTATTCCCACCTTCGCGTGTGGAGACGAGCACATAGTGGGCCCCCGGCTCCATCGCGAGGTTGATGTCGGTGCGGCTCGGGTAGGCCTCGGTGGCCGTGTGCGAGTGGTAGATCACGACCGGCTCCTCGTCGCGCGCGTCCATCTCCTTGTAGAGCTGCAGCAGCTCGGTGGAGTCGAACTCGTAGAACGTCGGGCTGCCGGCCGCGTTGACCATGGGGACGAAGCGGGTCGGCAGGTCGCTGCCCGCAGCCCCCGCCACCACCCCGCACGCCTCGTCGGGATGGTCACGCCGCGCGTGCGCCACGATGGCGTCGTACGTCGCTCGGTCCAGGGTCAGCACGACAGACAAGCCTAGGCGCCCGGCCGGGCCGCGGGGCGGAGCGCCCACGATCCGGGTGGGGCCAGGGAGGCGTCGCGCTCACTCGCTCAGCGCGACGACCAGGGTCTCCTGGAGGTAGCCCACCCACTCGTAGATGTCGTGGGCCTGGGCGCGGGGGTCGTCGTCGGGCAGCGCGTGCCAGTAGTCCTCGTCGTCCTGCTCGACGCCGAGGCGGGTCGCCAGCGCCAGCCGCAGGTCGGTGAAGGAGCGCATCCAGACCTCCGCCTCCCCCGGGTCGAGCTCCACGTCGATGACCAGGCCCGACTCCTCGAGCGTGGGTGGGAGGCCGGCCTCCTCCAGGCCGTCGATCACGCTGCTGGCGGCGGCGGCTTTGCCGTCTCGCAGCGTGCCCTCGGTGAAGCGGCGGAACTCGGCGGCGGCCTCCTCGTCGTCGGGGTAGGCCGTCGGGAAGAGGCGCTGCAGGACGGGGTCGTCGGGCTCCGAGGTCGGCCCCGAGAAGTCGAGCATCGCCTCCAGGGGGTCGCCGGTGTCGGACGGCACGGCGCGCTCGTTGCGCAGCAGCTCGACGAGCTGGGACGCCAGCGACCGCAGCAGGTCGGCCTCGAACCCGGTGAACGTCGCGATCACCCGGCCGCTCGCCAGGTGGCGGGCGAATCCGCTCACGCGC
>CAZQCA010000027.1:0-22282 GCA_964591845.1 uncultured Nocardioides sp. | reverse complement strand
GCATCCAGTCGAACTCCTCGCGCACCCGCGGGTCGCCCCACTCCTCCCACTCGGTCGCGGTGAGCGGCGTCGCCGCGTCGAACATCGTGGTCACGACGTCGACGAAGGGCACCTCGGCCACCACCGCGCGCCACCGGTCTGGCCGCTGGGAGAAGACCGCGCCCTGGAGCAGCCCGCCGGCCGACAGGCCCCTCGTGGCGATCCGGGCGGGGTCGACGAGCCCCTCGCGCGCCAACCCGTCGGCGACCGCGATCTGGTCGTCGAACGTGTGCTGCTTGCGGCCGAGCTTGCCGTCGAGGTACCAGTGGCGACCCAGCTCACCGCCGCCGCGGAGGTGGGCGAAGCAGAAGACCGCCCCGCGGTCGAGGAAGCTGGGCAGGGCCGGGTCCCACTCGGGCTCGAAGACCGCCTCGTAGGAGCCGTAGCCGTAGACGAGCGCGGGCGCGGTCCCGTCCAGGGGCGTGTCCCGGTGTCGGACCAGCGTCGCCGGGACCAGTGTGCCGTCGGCGGAGGGGAAGCTCCGCCGCTCGGTGAGGTAGTCCGACGTCCGATGACCCGGCGCCTCCTCCCGGTGCACATCGGTCACCTCGCCGGTCCAGGAGACCTCCGACCACACGGCCGGCTCGGTGTAGGACTCGTCGACGAAGGCCACGGCCGGGGCGTCGTACGCCGGGGTCCGGAAGAGATAGACCTCGCCGCCCGGGAAGCGCGAGCGCACGTCGGTGCCCGAGGCCGACAGGTCGTCGTGGGGGAGCAGACGGAGCACGTGGTCCCCGCCGTGGCGCAGGCCCAGCACCACCCCGTCGGCGAATGCGTCGACCCGCTCCACGCGATCGCCCTCGTGCTCGGCCCGCGCCTGCGCCCACGAGGTGTGGTCCTGGTCGCCGCTCGCCGGCACCGGCGCGGTCATCAGCCGGAACTCGACCGCGTCGTCGTTGGTCACGACCAGGAGATCCGCTGCGCCGTCGGTCAGCCGGCGGTGCTCGGCGTGGTAGCGGACACCCGGGCGCCGGCCGCCGATCGACCACGGCCCGCGGGTCACGTCGTGGGCGTCGACGAACCAGCACTCGGACGTGGAGTTGCTCTCGGACCAGACCACGACCGCGTCACCGCTGCGCGCGCCCCGGACGACGAGCTCGAAGCGCTCGTCGGGCTCCTCGACCACGAGCACGTCGGCGGACACCGGCGTCCCGAGCCGGTGCCGCCAGACCTGGAAGGGACGGTAGGCCTCGTCGTGGACGGTGTAGAAGAACCACGTCGAGTCCGCGCTCCACGCGCCGCCGTAGTAGGTGCGCGGCACGACGTCGTCGAGATCCGCCCCCGTGCGGAGGTCGCGGAAGCGCAGCTCGAACACCTCGTCGCCCGAGACGTCCACGGAGAAGGCCAGGAGGTTCTCGTCGGGACTCACACTGCAGAGTCCGAGATCGAGGTAGTCCGTGCCCTGCGCCAGGACGTTCTGGTCGAGCACCATCTCCGCACGATTTCCGTCGCCGTGGGGTCCCTTGACCTCAGATTCGCTTGCTCCCACCCCGCCCGGCATACGGATTTCCCGTAACAGTTGGGCGTAGTCACTTCCCGCGGGATGAATCGTGTAGTAGGAAAAACGCGAACGGCGCCAGGACGGCGAGATCTCGGTCGGAGCGAGTCGCGCATGCATCTCGGCCTTCAGGGTCGAGACCAGGGAGTGAAGATGAGCGCAGGAGAAGTCGTAGAAGGCGCGTTCGGCGCCCAGGTGCGCCAGGACCTCGGGGCTCTCGGGGTCCCGCATCCAGTGGAACGGGTCCGGCCGCACCACCCCGTGCTCCGAGTGGGCGAACGCCTCCTCGCGGGCCTGCGGCGGATGGGCGGATTCGGTCGGGGCGGTCACGGGCGTCAACGTACCCGCGTCCGCGCGGCCGCCGCACTGGCGTTGTTGCTGTCGGCGGTGGGGCCGGCGCTGGCCCTCGGACCGCAGGCGACGGCCGCGGAGGAGCCGGTGGTGTTCACCGTCGGCATCCGCAACGAGGTCGACTCGTTCAACCCGTTCCTCGGCATCGAGGTGCCGTCGTTCGAGATGTGGGCGCTCACCTACGACTACCTCATCAGCTACTCGATGACCGACATGTCGCCCGAGCCGGGCCTTGCGACCAAGTGGGAGACGTCCGAGGACGGGCTCACCTGGACGTTCACGATCCGCGACGACGTCGACTGGTCCGACGGTGAGCACCTCACGGCGTCCGATATCGCCTTCACCTACAACCGGATCCTCGACGGCGGGCCCGAGGCGGCCACGTGGGGCTCCTACCTCAGGGGCACCGACTCCATCACCGCGCCCGACGACACCACTCTGGTGCTGACCCTCAAGAAGCCCAACGCGGTGCTGCCGCTGCTCCCGATCCCCATCGTCCCCGAGCACGTCTGGACCGACATCGACGAGGCCGCGGTCAAGACGTTCTCGAACGCGCCCGACGACGGGACCGTGGTCGGCTCGGGGCCGTTCCGCCCCGTGTCAGGCACCGAGGGCGGGTCGGAGTACCGCTTCGAGGCGAACCCGGACTACTGGAAGGGCGCGCCCCACATCGACCAGATCGTGTTCAAGGTCTACAAGGCCGACGACCCGATGATCGCCGCGCTGAAGGCGGGGGAGATCGACTTCGCCGAGGGCATCAACGCCCTCCAGGTCGACGCGCTCCAGGGCGCCCCCGGGATCACCGCCATCAACGGCGACTCCCCGGGCTTCGACGAGATCGCGTTCAACACCGGCGCCGTCGACACCGAGACCGGGGACCCGATCGGCGACGGCAACCCCGTGCTCAAGGACGCGAAGTTCCGCCATGCCCTGGGCTACGCCCTCGACCTGGACCGCATCCTGGACACGGCGTACTACGGCGCCGGCAAGACCGGTGACACGGTCGTGCCGCCGGCCTACTCCAACTGGAAGTGGACGCCCGAGGGCGACGAGGCGTTCACGTTCGACCTCGACAAGGCGGGCCAGCTGCTCGACGAGGCGGGCTACACGCTCGGCGCCGACGGCAAGCGGCAGCGGCCAGACGGCGAGCCGGTCGGCACGCTGCGGCTCTACGCACGCGCCGACGCAGACGAGTCGCTCAAGGCGATGGACTTCTTCTCCGAGTGGCTGGCCGAGATCGGCATCGACTCCAAGGTCAGCACGCTGGAGGAGGGCAAGCTCACCGACGTCATCCTCGAGGGCGACTACGACGCGTTCTACTGGGGCTGGTACGTCGAGCCCGATCCCGACTCGCTCCTCTCCTACCTGACCTGCGACCAGCTCGGCAACTGGTCGGACTCGTGGTACTGCAACGAGGAGTACGACGCCCTCTACGACCAGCAGCACAGCGAGACCGACGACGCCGCGCGCGTCGAGCAGGTCACGCAGATGCAGCAGATGCTGTTCGAGGACTCGCCCTACCTGGTGACGGCCTACAACACGATCGGCGAGGCGTTCCGCAGCGACCGGTTCGCCTGCCTGCGTCCGCAGCCGGACCCGGGCGGCATCTACCTCTACCAGTACGGCGTCTACAACTACCTCAACATGCGACCCGCCGACGAGGCCGGCGACTGCGGAGGCCAGGCGGGGGTCACCGAGGCCAGCGCTCCTGGCGAGGAGTCCGGTGGCCCCTCCACCGGCCTGGTCGTCGGGCTGGGCGGCGTGGGCGTCGCGGCCCTGGCGGCGATCGGCGTCGTGATGATGCGCCGGCGCTCCAGCGCCGGGGACCGCGAGTGACGGCACTGGCCGCGGCCGACCCGGCCGCCGCGCCCGACCCCGGGGCCGCGGCCCGGTCGGCCGGGGTCCGGCGCAGCTACGGCGGCTATGTCGTCTCGAAGGTGCTCGGGTCGCTGGCGAGCCTGGCCTTCGTCGTGGTGCTGAACTTCTTCCTCTTCCGGGTGCTGCCGGGAGACCCCGCCCGCACCCTGGGGCGAGGGCGGCTCAACTCCGAGGAGGCGATCGCGGAGTTCAACCGGACCTACGGTCTCGACCAGCCCCTGCCGCAGCAGTTCCTGACCTACCTGGGCAACCTGCTGCACGGTGACATGGGGCTGGCGATCAGCACTCGCGCTCCCGTCGCGGAGCTGATCGTGGACCGGATGTGGCCGACGCTGCTGCTGGTGGGGACCTCGACGATCCTGGCGACGGTGCTGGGCGTCTGGCTCGGCGTCAACCAGGGCTGGAAGCGGGGCAGCCTCTTCGACAAGTCCACGACCTGGTCCTCGCTGGTGCTCTACTCGATGCCCGAGTGGTGGCTGGGCATGGTGCTGATCGCCGTGCTGGCGTCCGGGGTCGGGCCGCTGCCCGACCTGTTCCCGACCGGTGGGCTGCACTCCGACTCGTCCAACCCCGAGGTGCTCGACACGATCTGGCATCTCACGCTGCCGGTGATCACGCTGACCCTGGCCTATCTCGCCGACTACTCGCTGATCATGCGCTCCTCGCTGCTCGACGAGCTGGGGGAGGACTACCTGACCACGGCCCGGGCCAAGGGCCTGCGAGACCTCCAGGTGCGCAACCGCCACGCCGCTCGCAACGCGCTCCTCCCGACCACGACGCTGATCGCGCTCAACCTGGGGTTCGTCGTCGCGGGCGCGATCACCGTCGAGACCGTCTTCTCGATCCCCGGACTCGGGCTGCTCGCCGTGGAGGGTCTGCGCGGGCCCGACCTCTGGCTGCTCCAGGGCACGTTCCTGGTGGCCTCTGCGGGCGTGATCCTCGCCAACCTGGTGGCCAACCTGCTCTACGGCCTCCTCGACCCGCGGGTGCGGGTGTGAGCGCCCCGACGGCCCCTCGCCCGCCGGTGGCCAGCGCCGCGCAGCTGACCCGCCGCCGCCGCGTGGAGACGGCCCGACGCGGCTGGGCGGACTTCCGGCAGCATCGCGCCGGCTTGGTCGGGCTGGTCGTCCTGACGCTCTTCGCGGTCATGGCCCTCGCGGCACCGCTGCTGGCCGACGCCGACGACGTCTCGGTCACCCGGGCGCCGGGCGGGGTGCTGGAGCACCCCTCGTCGACGTACTGGCTCGGCACCGACGACAGCGGCCGGCCCGTCCTGGCCCTCCTCATCTGGGGCGCGCGGGTCTCGCTGCTGGTGGGCCTGACCGCCACCCTGATCTCGATGGTGATCGGCACCCTCATCGGCCTGCTGTCGGGCTACTTCGAGGGGTGGACCGGGTCGATGCTCTTCCGGGTCACCGAGTGGTTCCTGGTGATCCCGTTCCTGCCGCTGGCGATCGTGCTCGCCACGGTGCTCGGGCGCTCGATGTTCAACATCATCCTGGTCATCGGCATCACGTCGTGGCCGGCCACCGCGCTGCTGATCCGCAGCCAGACGCTGTCGATCAAGGAGCGGCCCTACCTCGAGCGGGCTCGAGTGCTCGGCGCGAGCAGGTGGCACCAGATCAGCCGGCACATCCTGCCCAACGTGATGCCGATGGTCTTCGCAAACACCACGCTGACGGTGGCGATCGCCATCCTGACCGAGACCACGCTGAGCTTCCTCGGGCTCGGCGACCCGACCCGCGTCTCCTGGGGCACGATGCTCGACCAGGCCTACAGCGTGGGAGCCATCACCACCGGCTCCTGGTGGTTCTTCGTGCCTCCCGGCGTGTGCGTGATCCTGGTGGTGCTGTCGTTCACCCTGATCGGCCAGGCGCTCGAAGAGGTCGTCAACCCGCGGCTGAAGGCGCGCCGATGAGTACCCCGTCGCTGCTCGCCATGCGGGACGTCTCGCTGACCTACCGCACCCACGACCGCGACGTGCCGGCGGTCCGGAAGGTCGACCTCGAGGTCGCTCGCGGGGAGATCGTCGGGCTCGCGGGAGAGTCGGGATGCGGCAAGTCGACCCTGGCCAGCACCATCCTGCGGCTGCAGCCGGCGTCGGCCGAGGTCAGCGGCGAGGTGCTGGTCGACGGGGCCGACGTCCTCACCATGCGCTGGGGCGACCTGCGGGCTCTTCGCTGGGCCGGGGCGTCGATCGTCTTCCAGGGTGCGCTGCACTCGCTCAACCCCGTGCACCGCATCGGCCGCCAGATAGGGGAGGCGATCACGACCCACGAGCCGGAAGTGTCCGACGGGGAGGTCGAGACCCGCGTGGGCGACCTCCTGGAGCAGGTGGGGCTCCCTCGGCAGCGCGCCGCGGCGTACCCGCACCAGCTGTCGGGCGGGCAGAAGCAGCGCATCATGATCGCGATGGCACTGGCCTGCCGGCCCTCGCTGATCGTGGCCGACGAGCCGACCACGGCGCTCGACGTGACGGTGCAGGCGCAGGTGCTCGACCTCCTGGCCGGGCTGGTCCGCGAGCTGGGCGTGGGCATGCTGATCATCAGCCACGACCTGTCCGTGCTCGCCGGGCTGTGCGACCGGATCGTCGTCATGTACGCCGGCCGCGTGGTCGAGTCCGGTCCCGGCGACCAGGTCTTCGAGGCGCCGCTGCACCCCTACGCCGCCGCCCTGGCCGCCGCCTTCCCCAAGGTGGGCGACCCCGCGGCGAGGTTCGCGCCCGCCGGCCTGCCGGGCGACCCGCCCGACCCCGCCGACCTCCCCCCGGGCTGCTCGTTCGCGCCGCGGTGCCCGCGGGCGGTCGACGCCTGCAGCGCCGAGGTGCCGCCCCTGGTGAGCCACGGCGACGATCGCATGGCCGCCTGCTGGCGGGTGGGGGAGCCGTGAGTGCCGAGAGGGCCGGCTCGGACCGTGCCCGCCCCGTGCTGGAGGCCGTCGGGCTGGCCGTGGAGTTCGTCACCCGGTCGGGTGCGGTCGCGCGCGCGCTCGACGGGGTCGACCTGCGGGTGGAGCCCGGCGAGTGCCTGGCGCTGGTCGGCGAGTCCGGCTCCGGCAAGACCACCCTCGCCCGCACGCTGATCGGCCTGGAGCGCCCGGCCGAGGGTGAGGTGCGCTGGGCCGGCGCCCCGCTCGACTACTCGGCCGGCGGCCTCAAGGCGCTCCGGCGGCGGGTCCAGATGGTGCTCCAGGACGCGTCGTCGGCCCTCAACCCCCGGCACACCGTCTATGACTCGGTGGCCGAGGGGCTGCGCCTGCACGGTCTGGTCGATGCCGACCCGCAGGGCCGTCCCGAGACCGAGCTGGTGGCCGCGGCCCTGGCCTCGGCGGGACTGCGTCCGCCGGAGCGACTCTTCCTGCGCTACCCCCACGAGCTGTCCGGGGGGCAGCGGCAGCGGGTGCTGATCGCGGGCGCGCTGGCGCTGCAGCCGGAGCTGCTGATCGCCGACGAGCCCGTCTCCAGCCTGGACGCCTCGATCCGCGGCGAGATCCTGGCGCTGCTGCTCAAGCTCCGTCAGGACATGGGGCTGGGCGTGCTGGTGGTGACCCACGACCTCGGGCTGGCCTGGAACATCGCCGACCGGATCGCCGTGATGTATCTCGGCCGGGTGGTCGAGGCCGGTCCCACCGAGGAGGTGCTCGCCGCACCCCAGCACCCCTACACCCAGGCCCTGCTCTCCGTGGTCCCCGAGATCGAGGCGCTCACCCCGGTGGTGCTCAAGGGCGAGATCCCCGACCCGACCCGGATCCCGTCGGGCTGCCGCTTCCACCCGCGCTGCCCGGCGCTCGCGGAGGGGGAGTCGCAGAGTGCCGGTGTCGCCGACGCGTGCGTGGGCACGGCGCTGCCCGTGCTGCCGGGCGAGCTCGTCGGACACCGGGTCGCCTGCCACCTCGTCGGCGCGCGCGGGACGGCGGGATGACCGAGCAGTACGACGTCGCCGTCGTCGGGCTGGGGGCGCTGGGCTCGGCGACCGCCTACCACCTGGCACGGCGCGGGGTGTCCGTCGTCGGGCTGGAGCAGTTCGCGCTCGGTCACGACCGCGGCGCCAGCCACGACACCAGCCGGATCCTCCGGCACAGCTATCACACGCCGGCCTACGTGCGGCTCACCACCGAGGCCTACGACGACTGGGCGGCGCTCGAGGCCGACGCGGGGGATTCGTTCGTGACGACGGTGGGCGGCCTCGACCTCTTCCCTCCGGGCGCCGTGATCGGCCTCGCCGACTACGTCGACAGCCTCACGGCCGAGGGGATCCATCACGAGCTGCTCGACGTGGCGGCGATCCGGGCGCGCTGGCCGCAGTTCTCCCTTCCCGACGGCACCGTCGGGCTCTTCCAGGCGCGTGGCGCGATCGTCCCGGCCGCGCGGGGGACGGCGGCCATGCAGCGGCTCGCGGCGACGCACGGTGCGGTGCTGCGCGACGAGACGCCGGTGACCCGTCTCCGGGACCGTGGCGCGGACGGGATCGAGGTGGTCGCCGGCGACACGTCGTACGTCTGCGGCTCGGTCGTGGTCTGCGCCGACGCCTGGACCAACCGGGTGCTGGCCGGGCTCGGCGTGTCGGTGCCGCTGACGGTGACACTGGAGCAGGTGACCTACTTCGCCCCCGACGACGTCGACGCCCATGCCCCTGGCCGGCTGCCGCTGTGGATCTGGATGGACGAGCCGTGCTACTACGGCTTCCCGGCCTACGGCGAGGCGACCGTCAAGGCGGCCCAGGACTGCGGGGGACCCGAGGTCGACCCCGACGGCCGGACCTCCGATCCGGACCCGGTGATGGAGCGCCGACTGGCCGACCACATGGCGCGGATGCTGCCGGGCTCGGGGCCGGCGGTGCGCTCGCTGCGCTGCCAGTACACCCTGACCCCCGACCGCGACTTCCTCCTCGACGCCGCACCCGGGCACCCGAACGTGTGGGTCGGTCTGGGGGCGGCCCACGGGTTCAAGTTCGCGCCCACGTTCGGCCGGATCCTGGCCGACCTGGCGACCACCGGGACGACCACCTCGGCCATCTCCGACTGGGGCTTCGACCGCCCCGGGCTCACCGATCCGGAGTTCGTGGCCAACTGGATGGTGTGAGCCACCTCCCGATTCGCTGGTTCTCCTGTGGATCCGGCGCCTCCCCTGCGATGCATGACGTGGGAGGTGCGAGAACCACAGGAGAACCGGTGAATCGTGGGGCGAGGGGCGGCGGTGCCGCTTCGAGGCCGCACCGGTTCCCGGCTCGCCTTCGGCACTCCGGCCTCCGGATGCGTCACACCCGCCTGGTGCCGCTCATCACGCCGAGACGTTGGTGATCCCTGGGCTCAGTCGCCGTCGGCGCCGGTGGGCGCGGTCTTGTCGCGTCGGGTCGGGCGACAGAGGTACGCCCAGGCGCCGGCCACGATCGTGCCTTGGCTCATCATGGCCACCGGGCGGGTGTCGCTGACCGATCGCAGGTAATCCTGATAGACCGCCTCGAACTCGAAGCGTCGGGTGGGGTCCACGTCCGGTGCGTCGAGCCGCCTCGACAGCCAGGCGCACGCCTTGTCTCCCTCGGCCAGGACCAGGTCGGGATTCTCGGCCGCCCAGGCCCGGTCGCGCGCCGGCCCGCCCGGATCGGAGCTGCTGGCCCACCCGTCGATGTGGGCGGCGACGTACTCCCGGTAGGCAGCCTCGTCGCGTGGATAGCGGAGCTGATAGGCCACGCCGGGCCCCCACCCGAGGGCCGCCGCGCCGACCGCGACGAGGGCCACGGCGGCGATCAGGCGTGCACGGCTTCGCATGACGCGAGGCTCTCTCGGCCTCGGCGACTCGTCAACCGGGCATAACCGCGTCGGGGCGATGCCCGACCTCGGCTCGGACGCAACCACCTTGCGCGTTCGGGCGTATCACCTCCGAGACCGGGCGCGGGGGTGCGCCGGCTGAGCGGGGAGGCGTCGGCGATGGACGAAGCAGCCTTCGACGAGCTCTATGCGGCGTCGTTCGGGCGGATCGCCGCCCAGCTCTACGCGATGATCGGCGACCACGAGGAGGCGCGTGAGTGCGTGCAGGAGGCGTTCGCCCGGGCCTGGGCGCACCGGGCACGGCTCGACCGGGCCGCCCATCCCGAGGCGTGGGTGCGCACCGCGGCGTATCGGTACGCCGTCAGCCGCTGGCGGCGGGCCCGGACGGCACGACGTGATCCCGACCGCGCGGTGGGTCCGGCTCTGGTCGGCAGACCGCCGGGGCCTGAGCGGGTGGCGCTCGTCGCGGCCCTCCAGCAGCTGCCCGAGGCCCAGCGGCGGGCGATCGTCCTGCACCACCTGTGCGACCTCTCGGTGGCTCAGATCGCCGAGGAGACCCGCGCCGCAGAGGGCACCGTCAAGGCGCGGCTCAGCCGTGGCCGGGCCGCCCTCGCCGACCTGCTCACGGAGCGGGACGACCTCCTGACCACGCTCGACGCGAACGGAGCCGACCATGGCTGACGACCTCACCCAGCTGCTCCGGCCGCTGCGCGACACCGCGCCGACCTTCACCGCAGCGCCGGCCGCCGACGTACGGCGACGCGGAGCAGTGCTGCGCCGCCGGCGCCACGCCCTGGTCGCCGTCGCGGCGGCGGCCGCGGCGGTCGTCGCGGTGGCCGGGCCTGCGGCGCTGCTGGCGGGTCGCGGTGCCGACTCCGCTCCCGGACCGGTCGACACCCCGTCCGTGGCGCCGACCCACGAGGACGAGAAGCAGGTCCCGCCCGCGCCCCCGCCCGACCCCGGCTGGAGCCGGATCCCCGACGGCTTCCCGCTCGCCCTCGGCTGGCCGCCCGCCAGCACCGAGGGACCGAGCTTCGGGCTCTTCGGTCCTGAGCCGGGTCTGACCACCCTTACCGATCAGCTCCGGCTGCCCTGTGACGGCGCGCCGCCCGACTTCGCCACCACCGACCAGGTGTCGGCGCTCTGGAAGGCGCCCGAGGTGGGGCTGCTGCGCGAGCTGATGCTCTTCGAGAACGACGTCGTCGCCGCGAAGTACGCCGACGGGCTGCGGCACGTCTTCGAGGCCTGCCCCTCCGAGCGTCTCAGCGCCCAGGAGGAGATCCGCGTGGACTTCACCGAGGCGCCCCGCGGCTTCTCGGCCGCGATCGCCACCGTCCTGGGCGGCACCGGCACGGTCCACGTGTCCGCCGTGCGGCTGGTCCAGATCGGCAACCGCGTGCTGGTCGCCACGGGGAGCAGCGAGGCCTCCGACCCCGTGCGCGCCGTGAGCGAGGTCGAGGCCCAGCTCGAGGGTCTCCTGACCGCCCTGGCCGTGGACGACCCGGAGCGCGCCGCCTCCGACCCGACGACGCCGAGTGGCACCGGCTCGGACATCCCGGCCGACTTCCCGATCGCGGTCGACCTGGGCGACTGGGGTGCCGCGGACACCACCGTCGACGGCCCCGGTCCCGACGCGGAGGGCGTCGGGCTCGACCTGTGCGGACGGCCTGCCTGGCCGACGGCGGCCGACCGGCTCGCCGTCACGGCCACCGGACCCGAGGTCGCCGACGCGCGCGAGCTGCGCGTCTGGCCCTCCGCCGACGACGCCGTCGCGACGATGGACCGACTCGACGCGCTGCTCGACTCGTGCCGCCGCATCCCGACCGGCGCGGGGCCCGACCGCATCGTGACCCGCCTCGACGCCGAGACCGGGTGGGCCTCGCTGACGTTCGCGATCACCTACGAGCAGGGACTGGGCTCCGAGCTCTACCAGTTCACGCGGGTCGGGCGGTCCGTGGTGGTCACGATGGGCTACGGCGAGGGTTCGATCGAGACCGTCGCCCTCGGCATCCCGCGCCAGAGCGAGCTGTCGAGGAGGCTCGCGGAGCGGATGTGCTCGTTCACCGAGGCGGGTTGCTGACCCCGGTCACGGTGGGACGGGCGGCACCGGTCCCGTCGACCACGACGTCGGCGCGGCCCAGCGTCCCCTCGGCGGCGAGCAGCGCCTGCTCGGTGTCCAGCCACCGGTCCCAGTGCTCCGCGAGACCCTCGCCGCCGCGCTCGAGACCGCGCCGGCGGCGCAGCTCGCGGGGCGCGTCCACCCAGACGCGGGTGGTCACCAGGTCGTCGTACGCCGTCGCCGCCGCGCCGACGCCCTCGAGCACCAGCAGCGCCACCGGGTCGACGACATGCTCCTCGGCCCACGCGTCGGCGTACCAGTCCCAGCGCCGGTAGCGCCCCGGCTCACCGGCGGCCAGGGGATGCAGGACCTCGCGCGCGATCCGCGGGCCGAGCGCGGCTCCGAGGCCGGCCCAGCCCTCGTAGAGGTCGTCCAGGTTCACCAGCCCCACCGATGCGACCCGGCGCCGGGCCGCGGCCACCACCGCGTCGGCCAGCGTGGTCTTGCCCGCTCCCGCGGGGCCGTCGATGCAGACCAGCCGGCCAGGGCCGAGCGTGGGCGATGCGCCCATCGCGTGGTGCAGCACGACGCCGGCCGCCTGGAGGACCGAGGTCGGTCCGGCGGGCTCAGAAGACATGCCCGAGCCCGCGGTAGGTCGCGACCGACTCCTCGAACCTCGCGCCGCGCAGGAGGTGGACCTGCGCGGCGTGCTCGAACAGCTCCCCGGCCTTGGCATGGCGGAACCACACGAGGTCACCCACCTGGAGCAACGCGGCCGGATGGCCGGTGAGCGGCGTCTGCACCTCGCCGGCGCCCTCCAGGGCGGTCAGGTGCAGGCCGGGCGGCGCCCACGGCACGGGCAGCCGGTCGGCTCCGGCCGGTCCCGACGCCACCAGGCCCCCACCCTGGACGGTCGCGACCTGGGGCGAGGGACGCCGCGTGACCGGCAGGCCGAAGAAGGCGGCCGGGCGCGGCGTGAACGACTGGTAGTGGTCGAAGAGCGCCGGAGCGAGCAGTCCCGAGCCCGCGGCGACCTCGGTGACCACCGGGTCGGCGGCGGCCTCGGCGACCGAGCCCGAGCCGCCGGCGTTCCAGAGCTCCAGCTGGACGGCGTCGCGCAGGGCCGTGCGCAGCGCGTCGGACACCTCCCGCCGGCGCACCTCCAGCTGGGCCAGCGACGCCGCCTTCAACCGGCGTACGACGGCGCTGCGGGCGCGCTGGTGGGGGACGTCGTCGGGCACGCCGGCGACCTGACCCTCGTAGGTCATCACGCCGACCAGCCGGAACCCGCGGCGGCCGACGACCTCGCGCGCGAGCGCGACCACGTCGCGCGCGTCGTAGAGGGGGGATCGCTTGGGCCCGACGTGCTGGCCGCCCATGCGCAGGCCGGCGTCGACGTCGATCGCGACCCGCACGGGCACGGCCTTGGAGTGGCGCACCGAGTCGACCACGTCGAGGTGGGCGGTCGAGTCGACCATGAGCGTGATCGACGCCGCCGCCGACGGCGAGGCCACCAGGACGCGCAGCGCGTCGGCGTCGACCGTGGGGTAGGCGACCACCAGGTCCTCGGCGAGGCCCTCGTCGTGCAGCCACAGCGCCTCTGCCAGCGAGTAGGCCAGGACCCCGGAGAAGCCGTCCGTGGCCAGCGCCCGGCGCAGCAGTGCCGGCACCCGCACCGACTTGGACGCCACGCGCACCGGCTTGCCGGCCGCCCGGCGGGCCAGGTCGGCGGCGTTGGCCTCGAACGCGTCGAGGTCGACCACGCAGAGGGGCGGGGAGAGTGGAGCGGAGGTGGCGGCCACCGCCGTAGTGAGGCGCGACCAGAGCCGGTTGCGCTCGACGAACTCGTGGGCCATGGGCGTCGCGACGCTAGCTGATCCCGCGGCGGCGCAGCAGCGCCTCGATCTCGTCCAGCTCCGGGTCGCCGGAGGGCTGGGGAGTGCGGGCGCTCACCTGTGAGGGCGCGTCCGACGCCGAGCCCCGCCGCCTCAGCAGCCGCGACGGCGGCTCCCCGAGACGGCGGCCGAGCGCCCGCCCGCCCAGGATCAGGCCCGCTGCCACGACCACCAGGACCACGCCCACCCAGACCGACGGGGCGAAGATCAGCCGGGACGCCCACAGGGTGACCGCGTCGAGGATCCGCAGGGCCAGGGTCAGGGTGCCGGTGAGCAGCAGCCCGAAGGGCAGCAGTACCAGACCGGCGCCGCGCACCGCGGCGGCGCGCCGCCGCCCGCGCCACGCGAAGAACGTCCAGACGCCCGCCAGGATCGCCAGCGACAGAGCCAGCGCCCAGGTGGCGGGGTTGACGTACGCGAGTCCCACGTCCTCAGCCTCCCACACGGGTGGAGCGGGACCGGCTCAGCCGGTCACGGCCACGACTGGGTCTTGCAGGTGGGAGTGGACGGATCGCCGTTCACCATCGCGTGGAGGCAGAAGTCCGTGTAGAAGGACGGCGCGGTCTTGTTGCGGCCGACCATGTCGCTGAAGGCCGTCCCGCAGCCGCCGATCGTCTTCGCCCGCGAGCTCAGGACATAGCTCCGCGGGCCGAAGTCCCTCACCCGGCCCCGCAGCGGCCACCCGCCGCCGCAGCCGAAGTCGCTGGGCGTCCAGGTCAGCCGCACCCACCGTGCGTGGCACGCGTCGGAGTGACGCAGCTCCACCAGGATGTGGCCGAGGTTGTAGCCCATGTCAGGAGGGTTGGAGATCTGGAACGAGTCGGCCGTCCGGGCGTCGTCCGAGCAGTTCTGCACGTTCGGGTTCTTGCCCGTGCAACCGGTGTAGGTGCAGCCGACCGCGGCCTGCGCCGCCGGTGCCTGCACGCCGACCAGGGCGACCGCCAGGAGTAGTGCCGAGAGCAGGAGACGCGATGCTCGCATGGTCGGGTCCTTCCGCGTGACGTGGCGACGACCGACCGGTCGCCCGAGGCCGCCACCGTAGGTCTGACGGGCCGGTGGGGCAACCCCGTCGGCTGCCGCGCGAGCCTCGCTCGATTGGTGGGGCGCCGGAATGATCCGGTAGCATCACGCGTTGACCGATCGGACGCCCCTGCCCGCTCTCGCGGGTCGAGGTGGCCGATCCCTCAAGCGGAGATCCGTCTCCCACCCGCACCGGCCGCCGCCGAGCTCGCTCGGCACAGGTCGTCGGGTCCGGTCCCGGATCGCTCCGGACGGCGTACGCCGTGTGCGGGCGACCCGGACGCGTGCCAGGTGCACGCGCGTGACTGGCCTCCGCTTGAGGACAAGCGGAGGCCTTCGTCGTCTCCGGCCCCCGAGGCCGGGCGGCGCGGCACCTCCGGAGACCCATCAGCCAGGAGGACACATCAGCACCGAGCTGCGAATCAACGACCGGATCCGGGTTCCCGAGGTCCGGCTCGTAGGACCCAACGGCGAGACCGTCGGCATCGTGCCGACCTATGAGGCGCTCAAGCTCGCCCAGGAGGCGGACCTCGACCTGGTCGAGGTGGCCCCGACCGCACGCCCCCCGGTGTGCAAGCTCATGGACTACGGCAAGTTCAAGTACGAGAACGCCCAGAAGGCCCGTGAGGCGCGCCGCAACCAGACCAACGTGGTGATCAAGGAGATGAAGCTTCGTCCCAAGATCGACCAGCACGACTACGAGACCAAGAAGGGTCACGTCGTCCGGTTCCTGAGGGCCGGCGACAAGGTGAAGATCACGATCATGTTCCGCGGTCGTGAGCAGCACCGGCCCGAGCTCGGCTTCCGGCTGCTCCAGCGGCTGGCCGAGGACGTCCAGGAGCTCGGCTTCGTGGAGTCCTCTCCCAAGCAGGACGGCCGCAACATGATCATGGTGCTCGGTCCGCACCGCAAGAAGGCCGAGGCCAAGGCGGACATGGCGGCGCAGAAGGCCGAGCGGGCCGCCGAGCGGGCCGCGGCCGAGGCCGACGAGAGGGCCGAGCGCGACGCCGCCCACGCCGCAGGACCGGTCGCCGCCAAGAAGGAGCGGCGCCGCTCCGAGAACCTCGACGCCGACATCGACGTCTGACCACTCGACTGCACACACCGAAAGCGAAGAAGAGATGCCCAAGAGCAAGACCCACTCGGGTTCCAGCAAGCGGTTCAAGGTGACCGGGTCCGGCAAGATCCGGCGGCTGCAGGCGCGCCGGAAGTCCGGCGCGGCGTTCGCCTCCGCCCCCACGACCGGCAGCCGCCGCAAGCACCGCCGCAACCAGGGCATGGTCGACGTCGACCGCGCCGACGTGAAGCGCGTCAAGAAGCTGCTCGGTCGCTGACCACCGCCCGCCCCCGAACCTGAAGGAGTACCACCACCATGGCACGCGTCAAGCGGGCAGTGAACGCCCAGAAGAAGCGCCGCACCACCCTCGAGCGCGCGAGCGGCTACCGCGGCCAGCGCTCTCGCCTCTACCGCAAGGCGAAGGAGCAGGTCACCCACTCGCTCGTCTACGCCTACAACGACCGGCGCAAGAACAAGGGCAACTTCCGTCGCCTGTGGATCCAGCGCATCAACGCCGCTGCCCGGGCACACGGCCTGACCTACAACCGCTTCATCCAGGGACTCAACCTGGCCGGCGTCGAGGTCGACCGCAAGATCCTCGCCGACCTGGCCGTCAACGACCAGGCCGCGTTCGCCGCCCTCGTCGAGACCGCCCGTGCGGCGCTCCCCGAGGACGTCAACGCTCCCGCAGCGTCCTGACCCGGACGCTCCTCTCGTCACCGACCGGCGAGCCGACGTGACCGACCTGCTGACCGCCCGGAGCGGTCGGATCAAGGCGGCCCGGCGGCTCGCCGATCCTCGTTCCCGGCGCGAGCTGGGCCGGTTCCTGGTCGAGGGGCCGCAGCTGCTGGCCGAGGCGTACGCCGTGCGCGGCGCCGTCGAGGAGGTCTATGCGACGCCCGACGCGGCCGAGCGGTACGCCGAGCTGCGCGCCGACTCTCCGGTGGCCTGGCAGCTCGCCGACGAGCGGGCGGTCGGGTCCCTCTCCGACACCGTCACGCCCACGGGTCTGGTCGCGGTCTGCCGCACGGAGCTCGTGACCGAGCTCGAGGCGCGGGTCCCCGACGACGCCGACCTGGTCGTCGTGTGCGCCGACGTACGCGACCCCGGCAACGCCGGCACGATCATCCGCACCGCCGACGCGGCGGGCGCCGACCTGGTGCAGCTGGCCGGCCACAGCGTCGACGCGTTCAACCCCAAGACCGTGCGGGCGACCGTGGGCAGCCTCTTCCACCTGCCCGTCACCGAGCCCGAGGGCCCGGTGGCCGACGTCGTGTCGGCGTGGCAGCGCGACGGCTGGACCGTGCTGGCCGCCGACGGCGGGGGAGAGGTGGACCTGTTCGAGGCCGACGCGCTGCTCGCCCACCGGACCGTGTGGCTCTTCGGCAACGAGGCCCAGGGGCTCCCCCCGGAGACGGCCGGGCTGGCCGACCACCGGGTGCGGATCCCGATCGTCGGCCGCGCGGAGAGCCTCAACCTCGCCGCAGCGGCCGCCGTCTGCCTCTACGCCAGCGCCCGCGCCCACCGCTGACCGGGCTGACGCCCCTCCCCGGTTGCCGGGCTCAGGCCCCTCCCCGGTTGCCGGGGCTCACGCCCTCCCCGACTCCTGCTGCGTTGTGGGGACCGGGTGCCCCGCCGGCAGCGCACCAGGTCCCCACGACGCAGCACCAGTCGGGGAGGTGGGGTGGCCGCCGGCCGCCGCGCCGACCAGCCGTCAGCGCACGACGAGGACCGTCGCGAGCGACGGGTCGCTCGCGTAGGCGATCCGGACCCCGCTGCGCCGGGCAGCGTCGAGCGCGGTGAGCACGCCGTCGGTGACGCGCTCGCCGGGCGCCAGCACCGGTACGCCGGGCGGGTACGGCGCGACCAGCTCGGCGCTCACCCTGCCGACGGCGTCGCCCAGTGCCACCCGCTCGCGCGCCGCGAAGAACGCCTCCCGCGGCGAGACGACCGGCTCGGGGGTGAGGGTCCACGCGGCCGCCCCCACCACCGGGCGCGGCTCGCCGCGGTGCCGCTCGACGCACTGCTCGACCAGGTCGCCGAGCCTGGCCAGCGAGCGGCCGTCGTCGGCCAGCGAGACGATCGGCACCAGCGTGTCCCGGTCGGCCATCTCCAGCGGGGAGCCGGCGGCGATCAGGTCGGCCTCCACCGCGTTGCCGTCGGCACCGGTGCCCGACAGCACCAGGGTCAGCTTGAGCGGATCGACGTCCGGGCCGTCGAGGACCACCAGCCCGGGCACCTCGGCAAGCCGCCGCCGCAGCGCGGCCACGCCGTCGACGATCGGGCCCAGCACCGCCTCCCCCTCGCGGGCGAGCAGGGCACGGCTGGCGTCGATGCTCGCCAGGATCGTCCCGCTGGGGCTCGTCGTGTGGCCGATGTCGAACGCCGCGTCGAGCCTGGCGCCGTCGATCCGCTCGGTGCGCGCCAGCACGAGCGCCCCCTGCGACCACGCGGGGAGCGTCTTGTGGGCGCTGGTGACCAGCGCGTCGGCGCCCTGCTGCAGCGCGTGCCGGGGCAGGGAAGGGTGGAAGCCGAAGTACGCCGCCCAGGCCGCGTCCACGACCAGCGGCACCCCGTGGCGGTGCGCCACCTCTGCCTGACCCGCGACGTCGCCGGTCGTGCCGACGTACGACGGGTCGCCGACCAGGACCGCCGCGGCGTCGGGCGCCCGGCCGAACGCCTCCTCGACGGCAGCAGGCGTCACCCCTCGCGGCACGCCACGTGCCGCATCGACCTCGGGCCGGACCCAGACCGGCTCCAGGCCGGCCAGGACCAGGCCCACGAGCAGCGAGCGGTGCAGCGTGCGCCCCACGATCACCCGACGGCCGGGCGCCGCGACCGCGAGGGCCAGCGCGAGGTTGCCGTGGGTGGACCCGGCGACCGAGAAGCGCGCAACGTCGGCCCCCCACAGGTCGGCGGCCCGCGCCTCCGCCCGGGCGAGCAGGTGCGCCGCGTCCTTGACCGTGTCGAGGCCCCCATAGAGCGGCACGTCGCCCGCGACGACGTCGCCGAGCAGGTCGAGGTCGTACTTGTGGCCGGGGATCGTGAACGGCGCCGTCAGGTCGAGCTCGTGGAAGCGCAGCCAGGCGTCCAGCAGCGGAGCGTCCGCGCGCAGGCCGCGGGGGTCGGTGGGCACCCGCGTAGCGTGCAGGCCCGCGCGCGTCCGGGCAAGCCAGGAGCGGCGGCCGTAGGGTGGCCGTCGTGAGCGAGGTGGAACCCGAGCGGCTGCTCGACGCGCTGCCCGACGGTGCGGTCGTCGCCGACGCCGAGGGTCGGGTGGTCGCGGTCAACGCGGTGGCGGCGGCGATGCTGGCGCTCGACGGCGACTGGGCCGGGCGGCCGCTCGGCGACGTCGTACGCCTGCTCGACACCGAGGGCCGCGACTGGTGCGCCTGCGCCGCGCCGTACGACGGGCTGCGCAGCCGCACCGGCATCCCCGAGCAGTCGTGGCTGCTGCCCAGCGGCGAGGAGGTGCTGGTCGCGGCCAGCCTCCATCGCGCCGTCCCGCGCGGACCGGTGACGCAGGTCGGCATCAGCCTGCGCTCCGGACGCGGCCGGGCTCGGCTCGACCGGGAGCGCTCCGACCTGGTGGCCACGGTGGCCCACGAGCTGCGCTCGCCCCTCACCGGCGTGAAGGGCTTCGTGCAGGCGATGCTCAACCGCTGGGAGAAGCTCAACGACGAGCAGAAGAAGCTGATGCTCACCACGGTCAACGCCGACGCCGACCGGCTCAGCCGGCTGATCGCGGAGCTTCTCGACGTAGCCCGGATCGACACCGGACGGCTGTCGCTGTTCGCCCGGCCGGTCGACGCGACGGTGCTCGTCCAGCGCGTCGTCGACATGGTCCAGGCCGGCACCGCGCGACCGATCGAGTTCGCCCCCGAGGCGGGCCTGCCCGACATCCAGGCCGACCCCGACAAGTTCACGCAGGTCGTGACCAACCTGGTCGAGAACGCCGTCCGCCACGGCGACGGCACGGTCACGGTGCGGCTCGAGCGGGTCGCCCCGGGCGACGGGCCGCCGCCCTCCGACGTGGCCGGCGTCCTGATCACCGTCGACGACGAGGGGGAGGGGATCGCCCCCGAGATCCGGCGGCGCGTGTTCACCAAGTTCTGGACCGGCGGCGTCCGCGGCGGCTCCGGCCTCGGCATGTACATCGTGAACGGACTCGCGAAGGCCCACGGCGGCCATGTGGCGGTCGGCGAGGCGCCCTCCGGCGGCGCCCGGATCCAGGTGTCCTGGCCCGAGGGCCAGGAGTGACCGGCGAGCTCCGTCCGCGCCTGTCCGCGTCGTTCTGGTACGTCTTCGCCAGCGACGCCACCTCGGGGCTCGGCAGCTCCATCTCCAGGCTGGCCCTCCAGCTGCTGTTGATCGAGCGGCTCCACGCGAGCGCGGCCGAGGTGGGCGCCATCCGGTCGGCCCAGTGGGTGCCCTACCTGCTCTTCGGACTCGTCGCCGGCGTCTTCGCCGACCGCTGGCGTCGGCGCCCCGTGCTCATCGCGTCCGAGCTGCTCGCCGCGTCGATCTTCGCGACGATCGGCGTGCTGGCGCTGATCGAGCGGCTGACGGTGCCGATCCTGGCGGTGCTGGTGTTCGCAGCGGGCAGCCTCACCTGCCTGTCGGTGGCGGCCTTCCAGTCGTTCGTGCCGCGCGTCGTCCCCGACCGGCTGCTGCCCGACGCGTTCTCGCGGATGGCGCAGGCCTCCAGCGCCATCGACTCGGCCGGCCCGCTCGTCGCCGGCTCGCTCGTGCGGTTCCTGGGCGCCCCGGTCGCGGTGCTCCTGGACGCGGTCAGCTACCTGACCTCGGCCGTGCTGCTGGGCCGCGTCCGGGTCGAGGAGCCGCGGACCTCCCGAGGCACACGGACGTCGGTGCGACGCGAGGTCGCCGAAGGAGCGCGCTGGGTCTATCGGCACCGCGAGCTGCGGCCCTACGCCCTGTGGCTGCACAGCTGGTTCTTCTGCTTCACGCTCGTGTCGACGGTGCTGGTCTACTTCGCGACCGTCGACCTCGGCCTCGGCCCCGTGACCGTCGGCGCGATCCTGGCCGTGGAGGGACTCAGCGGTCTGGTGTGGGCGTCCTTCGCGACCCGGTGGGGCCGCCGCTACGGGGTCGGTCGCGTCGTGACGCTCGTGGAGTGGTCCTCGCCGGTCTGGGCGGCGCTGGTCCTGCTGACGCCCGAGGGGCGGTGGGCGGTGCCCGTGCTCGTGGTCGCCCAGGTGATCTTCGGGGCGGGCTCGGTCTCGATGGCGCTGATGATGAGCTACCGCACGGCCGTGACGCCCGACCACCTGCGGGCCCGCATGAACGCCACCATCCGGACCTTCAACTGGGGCGGACTGGCGATCGCCGCCCTCGTCTCCGGCTGGCTCGCCGCCACCTTCGGCACCCGGGTGGCCTTCGCCGTGGGCGCCGCGGGCATGCTCGCGGCGACGACGTACCTCTGGAGGTCGCCGTACCGTCGGGTCGTCATGCCGGACCACGAGGGCTGATCTGCACAAACCCTTCACGGTTCGCACCCCGGATCCGGCCGCGGACCTGCTTAGGCTGCTGAGCGTGAGCCAGACGCCCCTCCGTCGGATGATCCTGGTCGTCGAGGACGACCCGGTCATCAACGACACCGTGAGCCGGCGGCTGCAGGCCGAGGGGTACGCCGTCACGCAGGCGTTCGACGGCCCGGGAGCCGTGGAGGCAGCCCGGCGTGACGGCCCCGACGCGGTGGTGCTCGACCTGATGCTCCCGGGCATCGACGGCTTCGAGGTGTGCCGCCGGGTGCAGGCGCAACGCCCGGTGCCCGTGCTGATGCTCACGGCGCGCGACGACGAGGCCGACATCCTCACCGGGCTGGCGGTGGGCGCCGACGACTACCTGACCAAGCCCTTCGGGATGCGCGAGCTGGTGGCCAGGGTCGCGGCGCTGCTGCGGCGCGTCGACCGGGCGGCCGCGCTGGCCCGTCAGGCCCCGACGGTCCACAGCGTCGGCGACCTGGTCGTCGACACGGGGGCGCGCAGGTGCACGGCCGCGGGGGAGCTCGTGCACCTCACGCCCACCGAGTTCGACCTGCTGGCCTGCCTGGCCGCCGCTCCCGGGCAGGTCCTGAGCCGCGAGCGCCTGCTGGCGGAGGTCTGGGACTGGCCGGACGCCTCCGGCACCCGCACCGTCGACAGCCACGTCAAGGCGCTGCGCGCCAAGGTCGGCGCGGAGCGGGTGCGGACCGTGCACGGCGTCGGCTACGCCCTCGAGCCCGTGGGGGAGTCGTGACCGCGCCGAGACCGCCCGCGGGATCCTCGCCCCCGCTGGCCCCGCTCACCTCGATCAAGGTGAAGCTGGGGCTGCTGGTCGCGGTGAGCGTGCTGCTCGCCGCGGTCCTCGGCACCGTGGCGGCGGCCGGCGGGGTCGCCTGGTGGCTGGCCATCCCCGTCGCCGTTGGGCTCGGCCTCGGTGTGACGCAGCTCCTCGCGTCGGGGATGACCTCTCCGTTGCGACAGATGACCGAGGCGACCCGGCGGATGGCGCGCGGCGACTACGACGTCCGGATCGTGGCCGACTCCCGCGACGAGGTCGGGCAGCTCGCGGCCTCCTTCAACACGATGGCGCGCGACCTCGCCGAGGTCGACCGTGAGCGACGCGACCTGGTCGCGATGGTGTCCCACGAGCTGCGCACCCCGCTGACCGCGCTCGGGGCCCGCCTGGAGAACCTCGTCGACGGGGTCGAGCCG
>CAZQCA010000026.1:0-22326 GCA_964591845.1 uncultured Nocardioides sp. | reverse complement strand
GTGCCCGAAGTGGACGCCGCTCTCGAGCAGCTGGCGCATGGTGACGACGGCCATGAGGTTCTCCTGTGTGGGCGGCACGGACCTCACGGTGCAGCGCACCGGCGGGCCGCGTCCGCGGCGTTTTCAGTTGCTGCCGTGCGGCGGGTGCCGCCGGCCCTGACGCTCACGCGCGACCCGACCCGGACTGGCCGGGACCGAGGGTCGACGCCCACGGGCGGTCGGCTCCGACAGGAGGACTGCGCAGCCGTCGTGGTCTGTGTGCGTGCGAAGTCAGCCGCCTGGGGCGACTGCGTCGTCCATGGTAGTCCAGCGACACGCGACCCGCGAATCGGCCACGATCCTCACCCGGCACGTCCACGGGTGCCTCTTCCCGTCCCCGGCGACCCCGAGGCCCGCGTCGTCCACAGAGGTCCCTGCCTGCGCGGCGACGGTCGAGGCAACACCGCGAGCATGCCTCCATGTCGAGCCGCACATTCCGCGCCCTCGCCCGCCTGGTCGGCGTCGCGCTCCTGCTCACGCCGTCTCCGGCCGCGCCCTCCGCGGCGGCGGCTCGCCCGACGCCGTACGACGAGCCGGTGGCGGCCGCCGGCCAGTGGCCCCTGCGACCCCGGCCCGACGTGGTCCGCCGCTTCGACCCTCCCGACTCGCCCTGGGGCTCCGGGCATCGAGGCGTCGACCTGGCCGGCCGTCCGGGCCAGGCGGTCCGCGCGGCGCTTCCGGGCCACGTCACGTTCGCCGGACTGCTCGCCGGCCGCGGTGTCGTCGTGGTCGACCACGGCGGCACCCGCACCACCTACGAACCGGTAGCGGCCGGTGTGGCGGTCGGCGGGGTGGTCGCCGCCGGCGACCGCCTGGGGGCACTGAGCCCGGTCGGGTCGCACTGCGCGCCCTTCGCCTGCCTCCACTGGGGATGGCTGCGCGGAGACGTCTATCTCGATCCCCTGCTGCTGGTCGGCGCCGGACCGGTGCGGCTACTGCCCTTGTCGGGCACCTCACCCGGGCTCATCCTGCCGCGCCCGGGCTACCGACGCCGGACGCTCCTCCCGACCGGGTGGCCGCCGTGGGGCCCGTGGCGCCCTCCTCCTCAGGCGCGGGGATGCGCCTGCTGGTAGGCCCGTCTGAGGCGGTCGGTGCTCACGTGCGTGTAGAGCTGCGTGGTGGCCAGCGACGCGTGCCCCAGCAGCTCCTGCACGCTGCGCAGATCGGCCCCGCCCTCGAGCAGGTGGGTCGCCGCGGTGTGTCGGAGCCCGTGCGGGCCGATGTCGGGAGCACCGGGGACGGCCGCCACGCGGGCGTGGACGAGCGTGCGCACGGCGCGCGGGTCGAGCCGCCCACCGCGGGAGCCGAGGAACAGGGCGGCCCCGGAGCCCTCCCGGGCGAGGTGGGGGCGGCCGTCGCGCAGCCAGGCGCCCAGTGCGTGTGCGGCCGGCGCCCCGTAGGGGACGCTGCGCTCCTTGCGCCCCTTGCCGAAGACCCGGACCACCCGGCGGTCGTGGTCGAGGTCGTCGACGTCGAGTCCCACCAGCTCACCCACCCGCATGCCGGTGGCATAGAGCAGCTCGATGACGGCCACGTCGCGCAGGCCGGTCGGGCCGTCCTCGGCGGCCATCTCCGCCGCCGCAGCGACGAGGTCGGCGGCCTCGTCGACACGCAGCACCGCCGGCAGGGTCCGCCGGGCGCGCGGTGAGCCGAGTGCCGCGCCCGGATCGGACGCGGCCCGACCGGTGCGGGCCAGCCAGGCGGTGAAGACCCGAGCCGCCGTCGCTCGGCGGGCCAGCGTGGTGCGTGACCTGCCGGTCGTCTGCTGCTTGGCCAGCCAGCTGCGGAGGGTCCGGAGATCCAGCTCGCTCGCGTCGCGCAACCCCAGGCGCGCCGCGTGGTCGAGCAGCCCGGAGACGTCGCCCAGGTAGGCCCGGATCGTGTGGGGCGTCAGGTCGCGCTCGGCGCCGAGGTGGCGCTCGTAGTCCCCGAGCGTGACCGACATCGGCTCCGGGAGTGCCGCCGGCCCGACGTCGGCCAACGGTACCTGCGCGTCGGTCATGGTCCGAGTGTAGGAACTCCGAGCCCCCGGGCCGCGGACCGCGCGCCGATGCTCACCCACCCCGGCGCAGCCGCCACCCGCCGCCGGACGACTCGACCATGGCCTGCGCCCCCAGGCGGTCGAGCGCGGTCTGCACCTCCTGGAACCCGATCCCCGCCGTGCGGGCGATCGACTCCACCGGCGCCGGTCGATGGAGCGGGACCGCGTCGAGCACCTGTCGCTCGCGGGGCGTGAGTCGGTCGGTGGGGCGCTCCGGACCGCGACGCCCCTCGACCAGGTGCTGTCCGGAGGCCCCCACCAGCTCCAGCACGTCGGCCGGGCTCGTCACCAGGGTGGCCGAGCCGGCGCGGATGGCCTCGTGGACGCCCTGCGAGGGCTCGCTGTGGATCGACCCGGGCACTCCCATGACCGGTCGGTGGAGGGCGGTGGTCCAGCCGGCGGTGTGGAGCGCTCCGCTGCGGAGCGCCGCCTCGACCACCACGGTCCCCCGGGCCAGCGCAGCGATCAACCGGTTGCGGGCCAGGAAGCGGTACTTGGTCACGGAGCATCCCGGCGGCACCTCGGCGACGACCGCGCCGTGCGCGGCCAGATGCTCCAGCAGCGGCTGGGCGGCCATCGGGTAGGCACGGTCGACGCCGCATGCCAGCACGGCCACCGTGTCTCCACCGGCACCGAGCGCACCACGATGGGCGGCCTGGTCGATGCCGAACGCTGCGCCCGACACGACCGGTGTGCCCGTCCGGGCCACGCCGGCCGCCAGATCACCGGCGACCTGGGTCCCGTAGGTCGTGCAGGAACGGCTGCCGACGATGGCCACCGACGTGCGGAGGCGGTCGAGACTCAGCGGCCCGCGCACCCACAGCCCCAGGGGCGCACCACCGCGGGCCTGCACGGGCGGCACGGCGGCCAGGTCGTCGAGCGAGGACGGCCACTCGGCGTCCCCGGGGACGACGAAGCGGATCCCGCGGCGCTCGGCGCGCTCGAGGTCGCGCTCGGGCTGCACGGCGCCGAGCCGCGAGGCCACATCGGTCTCGAGCCCGTGGAGGTCGCGCTCGGCCACGAGGTGGTCGCGCACGACGACCGCCCCCAGGTCGGCCACCAGCGAGGCCAGGCGGGGGTCGCCTGGCTCGGCGAGGCGGCTCAGTGCCGCGCGCGCCAGTCGGTCGTCCTCGAGAGCCGTCATCCTGCGCTCCGCAGCGCGGCCGCCGACAGCGGATCTCCGAGCCGGAGGTCCAGCGCCGTGCGCACGTCCTGGGGAGTGGGTGGGCCGGCGCCGCGCAGGTCGGCGATGGTCCAGGCGAGCCGGTGCACCCGGATGGCTCCCCGCCGGCTCATCCGGCCGGCGTACATCTGCTCGTCGACCAGGTGCTGGCCCTCCTTGGTCAGCGGCCAACGAGCCCGGAGGACCGGACCCGGGACGTGGGCGTTGAGACGCCAGGCGTCCTCGGCGTAGCGCAGCGCCTGTCGCGCCCGCGCCGCCTCGACGCGGGCGCGGACGGCGATCGACGGCTCGGGCCGGGCCAGAGGGTCCGCGGACTCGTGGGCGGAGACGGGGACCAGGTGCCGGGTGATGTCGATCCGGTCGACGAGAGGCGCGCTCAGCTTGCGGCGGTACTCCCGTCGGGCGACCTCGGAGCACGCGCACCGACTGTGGACGGCCGAGGGGTGGTAGTCGCCGCACGGACAGGGGTTGCAGGCGAGCACGACCATGCCGCGCGCGGGGTAGGTCGCCGACTCGTAGCCGCGCGCGATGGTCACCTCGCCGCTCTCGAGCGGCTGGCGCAGGGCCTCGATGACGTCGGCGCGGAACAGCGGGAACTCGTCGAGGAAGAGCACCCCGCAGTGGGACCTGCTGATCTCCCCCGGCCGCACCAGGCCGGTGCCTCCGCCGACCAGGCTGGCCTTGCTGGCGTCGTGGTGAGGAGCGAAGAACGGCGGCCTGCTGGGGATCTCCTCCCCGGGCTCCATCGTGCCGGCAAGGGAGTGGATCGCGGCCAGCTCGACGGCCTCCTCCCGGGTCAGGTCGGGCAGCAGGCCCGGCACGCGCTCGGCGAGGGTGGTCTTGCCGGAGCCCTTGGGGCCCGACAGCAGGACGTGATGGCCGCCGGCGGCCGCCACCTCCAACGCGTATCGGGCGTCCGCCAGCCCCGCGACGTCGGCGAGGTCGAGGTCGTCGAGGCGGTCCTGGCCTCTCCAGGAGAGGAGCCGGCTCCCCGACAGCGCCGCGACCGGCGCGGCCTCGGGCACCGGCTCGCCCTTGAGCAGGGCGACGACCTGCGTGAGCGAGCGCATGCCGAACACCTCGAGTCCGGGCACCATCGACGCCTCCGCGGCCTGCGGCTCGGGCACGAACAGCCGGCGCAGCCCTCGCTCGGCGGCGGCCAGCGCGATCGGCAGCACCCCCGGCACGGCTCGCAGCCCACCCACCAGGGTCAGCTCACCGACGAACACCGAGCCGGACACGGACTCGCGGGTGAGCTGACCCGCCGCGGCGAGCACCGACACGGCGATGGCCAGATCGAAGTGAGTGCCCCGCTTGACCAGGTCGGCGGGTGAGAGCAGCACGGTCACCCGGCGGGTGCCCGGCCACTCCAGCCCGCTGTTGACCACCGCCATCCGGCACCGGTCCCGGGACTCGTGGAGCGCCACGTCGGGCCGACCCACGACGGTGGTGCCGGGCATCCCCGCGCTGACGTCGGACTGGATCTCGATCAGGTGGCCCGTGGAGCCCTGGAGGGACACGGTGTAGGTCGTGGCCACCGGCATCAGCAGACCCCCACCACGTGGTCGACCACGGCGGGACCGCGCCGCGGCCGGAGCACCGCGACCAGGTCGATGCGTACGTCGGGGCAGCGCACGTCGTGCTCGGCAAGCCAGCGCATGGCCAGCCGCCGCAGCCGACCGAGCTTCTGGGGTGTCACCGCCTCGTGAGGAGAGCCGTAGTCGAGGGAGCTGCGGGTCTTGACCTCGCAGGCCACGAGCACGCCACCGTCGCGGAGCACGAGGTCGAGCTCACCGAGGTCGCACCGCCAGTTGCGGTCCAGCACGACCATCCCGAGCGCCGTCAGGTGACCCTCGGCGACGCGCTCGCCGTAGCGCCCGAGGGCGCCGTTGCGGCCCCTCTGCTGACGGTCGTGACGACCCTGTGCGGCGTGCCGCTGCTGCTGCTCGTCCATGCGCACCTCCTGGACGAAGGCTCCCCCGCCGTGAGCCGTCTAGACCGTCCCTCGCACCCGGCCTGTGCATCGCCGCAGGTCACACCCCCTGTGTGTGTGGTTTGTGGCACAAATCTCCATTCGGCTCCGGGTGCCCATCCCGCGTAGGTACGGTCCGCGCTGGAGAACGAATAACCGGAGAGGTGTGTCATGTTCAGGACGCGCAAGCGTGGGGAACGCGGTGCCGTGGCGGTCGAGGCCGCCCTGGTGACGCCCATCCTCTTTCTGTTCGTTCTCGGGATCATCGAGATGTCGCTGCTGATGCGCGACACCGTGGCCACCACCAGCGCCGTGCGCGTCGGTGGACGTGTCGCCTCGGTCTCGGCGGGCGCCGGTCCCGGCGTGTGCGAGGCGAGCGCCGACCCGCCGCCCTGCTCCCCGGCCAACACCCCTGCCCTGGCACAGGCGGCCGCGGACGCGATCGAGCGCGCCGGCAGCGCCATGCCGAAGGACCAGATCCAGTACATCCTGGTCTACCGCGCCAACACCGGCGGCTACCCGATGCCCGCGGGCAACACCAGCATCACCTGCTTCAGCGACTGCGTGAAGTACGTCTGGGACAGCGGCCTCAACAAGTTCCGCTACGCCGGCGGCACCTGGATCTCCACGACCATCAACGCGTGCGTCAACCACGCCAACCGGATGGCCGTCGGTGTCGCCATGGTGGCCGACCACCCCTGGATCACCGGGCTGTTCGGTGACGGCGTGGAAGTCAAGGAGCGCACTGTCATGAACTTCGAGCCACTGCCCAGCGAACAGTGCATGCCCGGGACGCACCAGTGACCCAGCCAGAGAGCGGGCGCGCGCGCGTCCGGCATCGCCTCGACCTCCGCACCTTCGTGCGGAGGCGCCGGCGTACTCAAGCGGGGTACGCCGCGATCCTCGTCGCGATGCTCTCGGCGAGCATCCTGCTGCCGCTCTCGGCGCTGGCGGTCGACGTCTCCCGCTGGTACGTCGAGGCGGAGCGCGTGCAGAACGCCGCCGACGCGGCCGCCATGGCCGGCGTGACCTTCCTGCCCGTCGACCTCGCGAGCGCGACGGCGACCGCGAAGACGGTCACGTCGCGCAACGGCTACACCGACGGCGGCAACTCCACGGTGACCGTCGGCATCGGCCCCAAGCCCACCCAGCTCGTGGTCACGATCTCCACCACGATCCCCAACTCGATCGCGGCCTCCTTCAACCAGAGCTTCGCGACCATCACCCGCTCAGCAACGGCCGACTACAACGGCCCCGCGCCGATGGGCAGCCCCTGCAACACCTTCGGCAACGAGCCGGCGCAGACCTCGGGCTCCGCCGTCACCCCCAACCAGGGCAGCATCCTGTCGGTGCCGACCGGGGCGAGCTGCCCGCAGGTGCCGAAGTTCTGGGCGCACGTCGCGGGTCCCAACATCTACAAGATCGACGGCGACCAGCTGATGTCGCGCTACTGCAGCGGCGGTGAGGACGGCTGCAGCGGCAGCACCAACCAGGAGTTCCGGCCGGAGGGCTACTTCTACATCGTCCGCGTCGCCCCCTCGGCGGTCGGTCAGGCGATCACGCTGCAGGTCTACGACCCGGCGTACGCCTACACGGGCCAGCAGTGCACGACCAACGGGACGACCTTCTCGTGGAACTCCAGCTCCACCAACAGCCCCAACCCCTACGTCAACGACGCGCGGGTCCGCTACCTGACGTTCGCCTCGGGCGTCGCGGCCAACCAGTTCTGCGCCGGCGACAACCGCTACACGGCGAGCTCCGGCGGCGACGTCGCGACGACGACGTCGTTCGGGCTGCGGCAGCCGGTGGACACGTTCGTCCCCCAGCAGGGTGCCCCCATCTCGGGTTGCGTCAAGCAGTACCCCGGCTACACCCAGACCCAGGTCACCAACGCGACGCTGACGAGCAGCAACGCCGCCTACAACCAGAAGCTGGCGGCGGTGTTCCACCGGTGGGTGAACCTGTGCACGTTCACGCCCACCCGCTCCGGTGACTACTACCTGCAGGTGCGCACCAACGTGCAGCTCAACACGTCCAACTACGACAACATGGGCGGCTACAGCGGCAACATGGCGGTCTTCAACCAGACGAGCGACGACCTCAACGCCAAGGGCAGCGGCGGCAACGAGTTCGCGATCCGGGCCACCTCCCCCACGCCGGGCGCCGTCTCGGTCTCCGGCTGGGAGCGGATGGGCATCTGGATGAACTCCGACGCCGTCACCTCGACGATGAACCTGGTGCGCGTGGTGCCGGCGGCGGCGTCGAAGACCCTCGTCTTCGAGTTCTTCGACGGCGGTGAGGGCGCCGTCGGCGGCACGTTCAAGGTGCTCCCGCCGATCGGCTCCAGCACGACGCTCACCAACTGCGTCGGCGCGGGCAAGGTCAACGGTCCGCTCGCCAACTGCTCGATCACCGGCGTGTCGTCGTCGGCGGGATGGAACGGCAGGTCGCAGCAGGTCAGGGTGCCGATCCCGGCGACCTACACGTGCAACGCGTCGAACCCGGCCGAGTGCTGGTTCCGGGTGGAGGTCTCCTTCGGCTCCGGCCAGGTGCACGACGTGACCACCTGGAGCGCTCGGATCGAGGGCGATCCGGTGCGGCTGATCAAGTAGCAGCCGCACCGACAGGTGGCAAAAGCGGTTCGCAGGCTCTCGGGAGAGTGTGCAGAGAGGGCAGTCACGTGAGCATCTGGGGTCATCGGCGGGCGCGGCTCAGCCTGCGCGACGTCGTACGTCGGCCGAGCCAGGACCAGCGCGGCTACGCCGCGATCCTCGTGGCCATGCTGTCGGCGAGCATCCTGCTGCCGCTCTCGGCCCTCGCCGTCGACGTCTCCCGCTGGTACGTCGAGGCGGAGCGCGTGCAGAACGCCGCCGACGCCGCCGCCATGGCCGGCGTGACGTACCTGCCCGACAACCCGACCAACGCCGCGACCACCGCGCGGGAGGTCGCGTCGCGCAACGGCTACACCGACGGCGGCAACGCCACGGTCACGGTCGCGACGGGTGAGAAGCCGACGCAGCTCGTGGTGACGATCAGCACCACGATCCCCAACTCGATCGCGGCCTCCTTCAACCAGAAGTTCGCGACGATCACGCGCTCGGCCACCGCCGACTACAACGGACCCGCGCCCATGGGCAGCCCCTGCAACACCTTCGGCAACGAGCCCGACGGAACCGCGGGCGCCGGCCCCTCCGGCAGCGTCATGACGACACCCGACAGCGACGCTCAGTGCAGCCGCACCCCGCAGTTCTGGACCGCGATCGCCGGCCCCAACACGCCCAAGGGCAACGGCGACCAGCACATGACGCGCACCTGCGCCAGCGGCAACGACGGCTGCAGCGGCACCACCAACACCGAGTTCGACCCGCTCGGCTACTTCTACGTGGTGCGCGTCCAGCCGGCCGCCGTCGGCCGGACCGTCCAGCTCCAGCTGTACGACGCGTCCTGGGCCGAGGTGGGCGACAACTGCGACCAGGCGCCGGTGAGTCCGCCGACGTCGGTCACCAGCAACAACTGGAACGACTACGCCACCTCCGACGCCATCGCGCGCTACGCCAAGACGGCCAGCACCTACTGCCCCGGAGACGTCAACAACGGCACCGGCCGGGTCACCACGTCCTTCGGGCTGCGCGCGCCCACGGACACGCAGTACCCGCCGAACGGCTCGCCCGTGACCGGGTGCGCCAAGCAGTTCCCGGGCTACCTCAAGGCCGAGGTCAGCAACGCGGCGCTCCAGCGGGGCAACGCGGCGTACAACGCCGGCCTGGCGCGGGTCTTCCGCCAGTGGACGACCCTGTGCAGCTTCACCCCGACCAGGGCCGGCGACTACTACCTCCAGGTGCGCACCAACATCGCCCCGGTGAGCAGCGCGCCCAGCGCCTCCGGCGTCTACGCCGGCCTCGACGCGACCGGAGCCTGGACGGGCGGCGTCCCCAACCGGGTCTTCAGCCAGATGAACGACGACACCAGCGTCGGCGGCCAGGGCAACAACCGCTTCGCGATCCGGGTGGCGGGAGCACCGGCGGGCTCGATGTCCGTGGCGGGGTGGCAGTCGATGTCGATCTACATGAACTACACCGGCGCCACCGCGCAGTTCAACCTGGTCCGCGTCATCCCGGCGGCCGCGACGAAGACACTGGTGCTCAGCTTCTTCGACGTCGGCGACGCGAGCCAGGCGGGCACGATCAAGATCCTCCCGCCGACCGACTCGAACCTTCCTGCCAACATCGCCGGGTGCGTGGGATCGGGCGTCGTCACCGGCGCCCTGTCGAACTGCACCCTGACCAACGTGAGCAGCTCGAGCGGGTTCAACGGACGCACCCAGACGATCAAGATCCCGATCCCGAACACCTACACCTGCCACTCCAGCAACGTCGGCGGCTGCTGGTTCCGGGTGCAGTTCTCGTTCCCCGCGACCGGCGTGCCGAGCGACACGACGACCTGGACGGCGATCGTCTCGGGCGACCCGGTGCGCCTGATCAAGTAGCGACGGCGACTCAGGCCTTCGGCGGGTCGATGTCGGAGGGGCTGAGCTCCTCGACGTTGACGTCCTTGAAGGTCAGCACCTTGACGTTCTTGGCGAAGCGGGCCGGGCGGTACATGTCCCACACCCAGGCGTCGGTCATCGACACCTCGAAGAAGACGTCGCCGGCCTCGGTGCGCGCCTTCACGTCCACCTGGTTGCAGAGGTAGAAGCGACGGTCGGTCTCGACGACGTACTTGAAGATCGAGACGACGTCGCGGTACTCGCGGTAGAGCGTGAGCTCCATCTCGGTCTCGTACTTCTCGAGATCCTCCGCGCTCATCGCACCCCTCGCTGACTCTCGGCTCGGTGCCGGGTCCCCGGCCCGCCCATTGTGCCCGCACGCGGACCCCGGCGTACGACGGCCCGCCGGGCGGGCGCGCGGAGTACGGTGAGCGACATGGACGGGCAGGTGTGCTCCCGCCGGCCGGCACGGCCGTGCCGGCTGCCGGCCTACGACTGCTGCGACCCGGGCGATCCGGCGAGCTGACGGCAACGGCGCCCCGCGGGGCGCCGGCCGCTCGCCCCTGCCCACCCTCGTCCCCGGGAGCACCCCCTCATGTCCATCCCCTCTCCTCGCCTGCCCGCATCCCGTGCCGCCGTCCCCGCGCTGATCGCCTCCGCGGCCTGCTGGGGCCTCGGCAGCGTGGTCAGCAAGCAGGTCGTCGACGACGTCGTCCCGCTCACCCTGCTGCCCGTCCAGCTCGCCGTGAGCTGCGCGTTGCTGTCCGTGGTCGCGGTGGTCCGCCGCGAGTCCGTCACGTGGACCCCGGCGGTACGCCGGATCACCGCTCTCGGCGTGCTGAACCCCGGCCTGGCCTATGCCCTCGGTCTGGTGGGTCTCACGACGATCACCGCCAGCATGTATGTGCTGCTGTGGGCGACCGAGCCCGTCGTCATCCTGCTGCTGGCCGCCCTGCTGCTGCGCGAGCGGGTGCGGCCCGCGCTCGCCGTGGCCGTCGCCGTCGCCGTGACCGGGGTCCTGGTCACGGTCCACCAGCCGGGTGCGGCCGGCGACGCCACCGGGATCACGCTCACGATGGTGTCGGTCGGCCTGTGCGCGCTCTACACGATCCTCACGCGGCGCCTGCTGCTGGACGACTCGACGCTGTCCGTGGTGCTGCTCCAGCAGCTGGCCGCCCTGGCGTTCGCCGTCGTCCTGGCGGTGGTGGTCGAGGCCGCCGGTGGGGCCGGCATCCGGCTCTCCGGCGTCACGGCCGCCACCTGGGCGGTGGCGGGCACGTCGGGCATCCTCTACTACGGGCTGGGCTTCTGGTGCTACGTGACCGGGCTGCGCCACGTCTCGGCGTCGTACGCCGGCGCGTTCCTCCCGCTGATCCCGGTCTTCGGGCTGGTGGCGGGCGCCGTGGCCGGCGAGCGCCTCGAGCCCCGCCAGTGGATGGGAGCGGCGCTCATCGTGGGCGCCACCGCGGTGGCGGCGGTCCTGCAGCGGGCGCCCGCGGCGGATCCCGCGTGAGGCTCAGACCAAGCGGCGAGCGTCAGAGGCCGACCTCCGGGAGGGCGTCCTCGGCCTCGAGACCCGCCAGCATCAGCGCCTCCTCCTCGCCGGGCGTCAGGCAGGAGCCGATGCCCGGCAGCCGCCAGGACACCCGGTGGTGGGGGGTGGGACCGAACTCGGAGAGGGCGGCGATGTGCTCCGGCGCGGCGTAGCCCTTGTTGTCGGCCCAGCCGTACTCCGGATGCTGGGAGGCCAGGCCGGTCATGATGTCGTCGCGTGCGGTCTTGGCGAGGATGCTCGCGGCCGCGACGGCGGCGCAGCGGAGGTCTGCCTTGATCATGGTCACCACCGGCGGGATCCGGTCGAGGACCGCCGGCGGGCCGAACAGCGGGCCCTGGTCCGGCGTGGTCAGGTAGTCGTGGTTGCCGTCGAGCAGCACCGTGTCGGGCTCGCCGGCGAGCTGGGCGAGCGCCCGGTGGCCGGCCAGCCGCAGAGCGGCGATGATCCCGAACTCGTCGATCTCGGCCGGGCTCGCGTGGCCGACGGCGTACGACGGCGCCCACCGCTGGATCTTCGGGACGAGCCGCCGACGCGCCTCGGGCGTCAGCAGCTTGCTGTCACGGACACCGGTGGGAGCCGAACGCGTCGTCTCGGTGACCAGGACCATGCCGACCGTCACCGGCCCGCACAGGGCGCCCCGGCCCACCTCGTCGCTGCACGCGAGGGAGGCCAGGCCGCCGCGGAGCATCCGACGCTCGATCCGCAGCGAGGGCGCGGGCAGCGGCGTCACGGCCTCGGCCCCCCGGACGCCAGCAGCAGGTGCACCCGGGTCTCCTCAGGACGCGTTGGGGACGTCGGCGAAGGTCGCCGGGCGGTGGATCCAGGAGAAGTGCTGGCGCGGCCACAGCAGCACGAACACCTTGCCCACGACCAGGTCGATGGCCACGAACTCGTGCCCGGGCACGCAGTCGGTCTGCTCCTCGCGGCACAGGTGGACCGTGGAGTCGGCGGAGTGCCAGCGGTTGTCGCCCATGACGAAGACGTGCCCGTCGGGGACCGGTCCGGCGGTCCACTCGCAGGTGCGCGTCATCGGGCCCGCGCAGTCCTTGCGCGGCGAGCCGGCGTCGTTGTGGGTGCGCGCGTAGGGCTCGTCGAGCGCCTGCCCGTTGACCTCGAGGCGGCCCTGGTCGTCGCAGCAGTGGATCACGTCGCCCTCGACGCCGATCACGCGCTTCACCAGATGGCCGCCCTGGGGGTAGAGGCCGATCTTGGCCATCACCTTGGCCACCGGGTTGCTGGGCCCCGCCGACTCGTCCTGGGTCAGCCAGCCGCCGGGGTCCTTGAAGACCACGATGTCGCCGCGCTGGGGGCTGCCCCCGCCCCAGTAGGAGACCTTCTGGACCAGGATCCGGTCGTTGATCTGGAGTCCGGGCTCCATCGACTCGGAGGGGATGTAGAACGCCTGGACGAAGAACGCCTTGATGACCACCGCGAGCACCAGGGCGATGCCGAGGAGGAGGATCGTCTCCTGCCACAGCGGGAGCTGCCGGCGCGCGCTCTTGCCGTCGTCGGACGGTCGCGAAGGGGCCTCGTCGGCCACGGACTCGCGCGGGTCGGAGGTCACGGGCTGAGCCTAACCGGACTGCCTAGAGGGGGTCGGTCGCCGACCCGCTCAGACCTCCCGGCGCTCCTTGATCTTGGCTGCCTTGCCGCGCAGGTTGCGCAGGTAGTAGAGCTTGGCGCGCCGGACGTCACCGCGGGTGACGACCTCGACCTGCTCGAAGATCGGCGAGTGCAGCGGGAACGTGCGCTCCACGCCGACGCCGAAGGACACCTTGCGCACCGTGAAGCTCCGGCTGACGCCCGAGCCCTGGAGGCGGATCACGACGCCCTGGAAGACCTGGACCCGGGACCGGTTGCCCTCGACGACCTTGACGTGCACCTTGACGGTGTCACCCGCGCGGAAGGCGGGGAGGTCGTCGCGCAGGACGGACCGGCCGAGCTCGGTGATGGCGTTGCTCATGTCTGCTCCTCGCGAGTGCCACAGGTCAGCCGCGGATCGTGCGTGTCGACGGTGGGTCCGCACCTGGCGGCCGACGGCGCTCCTCCCCCTGTGGCAGGAGGGTGGCGCAGGCTCTCCGCTGTGGTGCGGGGCAGCCCCGTGGCCGGTGTGGACCAAGCGAGAAGTCTGCCAGAACGCACGGGCGTGACGAAATCGTGACTGGCCGACCCACGACCCACCCGCGAGGATGGCCGGGCCAGGGACGGCGGCCGACGACGGGGGTGGAGGCGCATGCGGCGGCTTGCGACGGTGTCGAGCGCGCTGGTGCTGCTGACCGCGGTGGCGATCGGGGGCGCGTGGGTGTGGCGCGACCGGCACTACGGGGCAACACCGACCGCCGGGACGGACCAGGTCCCCACGGTGACCCGGTCCCTGGCCGGCGGCGACCGGGTCGCCGTGGGCACGGTCGACCGGCACCAGGCGCTCGTGCAGTGGTACGACGGCCGCTGGCGCGGCTGGACCGAGCCGGTGGACGTGTGGTCCGGCCGCGACTGGGTGACCGCGATCGACGTGCGCGTGATCGGCGAGGGTCTCGTGGACGTGCGTCTCGGCACCGCCACCAGCCTGCACGCCACCACGGAGGAGGAGTTCGCCGAGCACCGCTTCTGGTGCCTGGACCGCCGCTGCCAGGAGGTCGGCGCGTGGGGCACCTCCTTCGACGACCGGCGGGCGTGGCACTGGGAGGGAGGCACCCGGATCCAGGTCTATCGCGGCGAGGGCGCCGACTGGATCGACGTCGCGCTGCCGCCCGCGAGCGGCCTGCTCGCCTCGCGGTTCGTGCTCGCGGACGACGGCTCGATGGCGGCGTTCGCGCCTGCCGACTCCGACCCCGGCAGCTGCCGCCTCGCCCTCTGGTGGGCGCCCACGGTGGACGACCCGCTCTCCGTGGCGGCCGAGTCGCCGGCGTACGCGCTGCCCGAGGGGGCCCGCGACTGCACCGACCTGCTCTCCCTCGGCATGCGCGGCGAGCGCGACGGCGTCCCCGACGTGCTGATCGCGCACGCGCCGTCCGGCCGCCGGGTGGAGTTCACGCGATCCGGCGACTCGTGGGAGGCGAGCCTGGGCTGACCGCCGCGGTCAGCGGTGCCGCGGGCGCCAGAGGAGCACCGGGCCGGCCTTGCCGTCGAGCACCTTGCGCACCGAGAAGCCCGCCCGCTTGTAGCGCCGGAGGTTGGCCTCGCTGTGCGTGCCCGTGAAGAGCCGGAAGGAGACTGCCGACGGCGGTGCGACCGACATGATGTGGTCGAGCAGGGCTCGACCCAGCCCACGTCCGCGCAGGTCGGGCGCCACCATCAGTCGCCCGATGTCCCACTCGTCGCCGTCGAGATGACCGCGCACGGAGCCGACGAGACGGCCGGCCACGCGCACGACGTAGACGTCCCAGGCGGCGATCGCGTCACGCACGTCGTCGAGCCCCTCGTGCAGGGCCGGGATCGCGAGCTCGTCGTTGGCGATCGCCTCCTCCACCCAGCACGCGAGCTGGAGGGTGAGCAGCTCCGCGGCGTCCGCCGGCGTGGCCGGCTCGATCACCCACTCCCCCACCACCTGGCTGGCGTGCAGCAGGTCTGGGCGACGCTCGGCGGTCCGGCGCAGCGCCTGGTCGTGGCGCCAGGCCGCGATGGCGGCGTGGTCGCCGCCGCGCAGCACCTCGGGCACGTCGAGGCCTCTCCAGGACGGGGGCTTGGTGAAGGACGGCGCCTCCAGGAGACCCTCCTCGTGGGACTCCTCCACCAGCGAGTCGGCGTTGCCCATGAAGCCGGGCAGCAGCCGGACCACCGCCTCCGCGATCGCGAGCGCGGCCACCTCCCCGCCGTTGAGGACGTAGTCGCCGAGGGAGACCTCGCGCACCTCCGCCCGCGTGCGCGCGTGGTCGACCACCCGCTGGTCGATGCCCTCGTAGCGCCCGCACGCGAAGACCAGCCTGGGTCGGGACGCGAGCTCCCGGGCCACCGCCTGGGAGAACGGCTCGCCCGCAGGCGACGGCACCACGACCGTGGCGTCCTCGATGCCCAGCTCGTCGAACGCCTCGCCCCACGGCTCGGGGCGCATCACCATGCCGGCGCCACCGCCGTAGGGCGTGTCGTCGACCGTGCGGTGGCGGTCGTGCGTCCAGCGACGCAGATCGTGGACGTGGACGTCGAGGAGCCCGGCCTCGCGCGCCCGGCCGGGCAGGGAGAGCTCGAGCGGAGCGAACCAGTCGGGGAAGATGGTGACGAAGTCCAGGCGCATCAGGCCTCGCCGCTCTCGGCGGGCGGCTCCGCGGCCGGGGACACCAGTCCGGGGCGGTCGGCGATGACCACCCGCCCGCCGGCGACGTCGACCTCGGGCACCAGCGCCGTCACGAACGGGACCAGCGCGTCGCGGCCGTCGGGTGTGCGCACGGTCAGCAGGTCCTGCGCCGCGCCGTGGACCACGGCCGTGAGCTCGCCCAGCAGGGTCCCGGAGACGTCGTACGCCGACAGCCCGACCAGCTGGTGGTCGTAGAACTCCTCGGGATCCTCGGGGGTCTCGTCGGCGCGACGCTCGGCGTGCAGGACGACGCCCCGCGCCGCCTCCGCGGCCGTGCGGTCCGGCAGCTCGACGAACGACGCCAGCAGGACGCCCTGGTGCCAGCGGGTGGCCGCCACGGTCAGCGCGCGGTGGGGGAAGTGCGACCCGGCCGGCGGCTCGGCGCGCACGACGGCCCCGACGGCGAACCGTCGGTCTGGCTCGTCGGTGCGCACGTCGACGGTCACCTCGCCGCGCAGGCCGTGCGGCTTGCCGAGCCGGCCGACGACGACCTCCACGGTCGCCTCCTCGGACCGGCGTCCGGCGCCCGCTCCCGACGTGTCCACCGGCAGGGGCCGGTCAGCGCCGGTCGACGTCGACGAAGTCGATGCGTGCCCCACCGCGTCCGGCGAGCGCCGAGATCACGGTGCGGAACGCCGTCGCCGTCCGCCCGCCGCGCCCGATGACCTTGCCCAGGTCGTCGGGGTGCACGCGGACCTCGAGGAGCGAGCCGCGACGCAGCTGCTTGTCGCGGACCGTCACCTCGTCGGGATGGGCGACGATGCCACGCACGAGATGCTCGAGCGCGTCGGCCAGCACGACGCTCAGGCCTCCTCGGCCGGCGCTGCGCCGTCCGCGGCGTCGGCCTCGGCCTCGGCGGCCTCGGCGGCGACCTCAGGGGTCTCGTCGGCGGGGACCGGAGCCGGCTCCTCCGCGGGGGCCTCGGCGGCAACCTCGGCCGCGGGGGCCTCGGGAGCGGCCTCGGCAGCGGGAGCCTCGGGAGCAGCGGCCGCCGGCGCCTCCTCGGCGGGAGCTGCCTTGGGAGCCTTGGTGGCCCGGCGGGTGACCGCCTCGGCCTTCGGCTCGTTGGCGGCCTCGTTGAGGGCCTCGTTGAAGATGTCGAGCTTGGCGCGCTTGGGGTCCCTGACCTTGAGGGTGCCCTCGCTGCCGGGCAGGCCCTTGAAGGTCTGCCAGTCGCCGGTGACCTTGAGCAGCTTCTCGACGGCCTCGGTCGGCTGCGCGCCGACTCCGAGCCAGTACTGCGCCCGCTCGGAGACGACGTCGATCAGCGACGGGTCCTCCTTGGGGTGGTACTTGCCGATCTCCTCGATCACCCTGCCGTCGCGCTTCTTGCGCGAGTCGACGACGACGATGCGGTACTGCGGCACCCGGACCTTGCCCAGGCGCTTCAAGCGGATCTTGACGGCCACGTCTGTGGTGTCTCCTCAGGAATGGTGGTGGTGAGCGGTCTGCGCCCAGGTGGGGCACCGGCGCGTCAGGCTCGAGGGACGCTGCGCCACCCGGTGAGAGGGCCGGCAGGCGCAGGACTCAGCGCGTCATTCTGCCAGAACCACCGGAGCCTCCCGAAATCGGCCGCGGCGGCGCCCGACCGGCGGGTATCTGCCGCGGGCCGGCCGGCTCCTCGCTGGCACGACGCATCGTCCGCCGAGGAGTCATCATGTCCGTGCTCGTGCCGCACGCTCGCGCAGTTCCGCCCACGAGTCCGGCCGCGGCCGTGCGGACGCCGCACCTCGTCCTCGACGTCGACCTCGCGGTGCAGCGCTACGCCGAGCTGGGCCGAGCGCTCCCCCGGACCCGCCTCCACTACGCCGTCAAGGCGAACCCGCACCCCGAGCTCCTCGCGCGGCTGGTGCGGGCGGGCGCGGCCTTCGACGTCGCCAGCCCCGCCGAGGTCGAGGCCTGCCTGGACGCGGGGGCCGACCCCGGCGACCTGCTGTACTCCAACCCCGTCACGAGCGCGCGCGACCTCGGGGAGGCGGCCGCCGCCGGGGTGCGGCTCTTCGTGGTGGATGCCGCCGGCCAGGTGGCGAAGCTCGCCGCCTGCGCTCCCGGCGCCGACGTCCTGGTGCGGATCATCACCAGCGGCCGCGGCTCCGACTGGCCCCTGTCGCGGAAGTACGGATGCCCGGCCGAGGACGCGCCGGGGCTGCTGCAGATCGCCGCGTGCCTGGGCCTCCGGGCCGCGGGCGTGTCGTTCCACGTCGGGTCCCAACAGCGTGATCCGTCGGCCTGGGAGGACCCGATCGCCGACGCCGCCTGGGTCTTCGAGACCGCGCGGCGACTGGGCATGGAGCCGACGGTCCTGGACGTCGGCGGTGGCTTCCCGGCCGGTCACGACGGCGGCGCCCCGCCGCTCGCGGCGTACGGCGGCACGATCGAGCGCGCCCTCGACCGCCACTTCGCCCAGCGTCCCCTCACCCTGGCCGAGCCCGGCCGCGGCGTGTCGGGCGACGCCGGCACGGTGGTCGCCTCGGTGATCGGCATCGTGGAGCGCGCCGGCCAGCGGTGGGTGTTCCTCGACGCGGGCGTCTTCACGGGGCTGGTCGAGACCCTCGACGAGGCCATCCGCTACCGGATTGCGACCGATCGCGACGGCTCCCCGGTCGGGCCCTGCGTCCTCGCCGGGCCGACGTGCGACAGCGCCGACGTCCTCTACGAGCGCCGGCCGGTCGAGCTGCCCCTGGACCTGCGTGAGGGAGACGAGGTGCGGCTGCTGTCCGCGGGCGCCTACACCTCGTGCTACTCCACCGTGGGCTTCAACGGCTTCCCGCCGCTGCAGACGCTGCTGCGCGCGCCCCGGGCCTGACCGTGTCCGCGTCGCGGACCGCGGTGGGCCGGGTGCTGGCCAGCCACGCGCTGGCCAGCGTGGCGATGTCCCTCCCCTGGCCGCTCCTGCTCGTCAGGGTCTGGCACGAGACCGGGAGCGACGCGTGGCTGGGCCTGGCGGCCGCGTCGCGGATGGCGCCCTACGTCGCCCTCTCCTGGTGGGTCGCCCGGCTCGCCGACCGGATGAGTCGCGACCGTCTCGTCCGGGCCACCCTCGTCACACGCACGTCGCTGCTGGGAGGCGTCGCCTGGGCGCTGGCCACCGACCGGACGACCGCGGCCGTCGTGCTGTGCACGCTGGCCGTGGCCGCGGCCACCCCCGCCTACCCGGCGCTCGCGGCGGGCATGCCGCGCCTGGCCGGCCGGGGCAGCCGCCGGGCGACGGACGTGCTCGTGACGGTGGAGGTCGCGTCGTTCGTGGTCGGGCCGGCGCTGGGTGGCCTGCTGCTCACCGTCCCGTCGCTCGTGGGCCCCGCGTCCGTCGTGGGCACGGCCGTCGCCTGGGCGTCGTACGCCGGCATCCGGCAGCCGCGCCCGGCCCGGTCGACCGTCGAGGTCCCGCATCCACGCCGGGCCGCCGCCTCCACCGACCGCCGGGCCCGGCCGTGGCTCAGCCTCGCCGTGCTCGGTCTGGTGAACCTCGTGGTGGCGGCCACCGGGGTGGCCCTGCTTCCGCTCGCAGAGGAGATCTGGGCGGGAGGGTCGCCGACCTGGTCCGACGCCTCCGCCTACGGGCTGGCCACCGGCGCGCTGGGCTTCGGGGCGCTCGGCGGCCCCCTGCTGCGGCTGGTCGGCAGCGGGCTCGCGACCCGGATGTCGCGGGCGCTGCTCGCCGTCGCCGTGGCGCTCACGGCCGCCGGCGCGGCCCCGTCGGTCCAGTGGGCCGCCGTGCCCCTCCTCGTCATGGGCGCCGCCGCCGTCACCGTCGAGGCGGCCGCGACGGAGCTGCTCCAGGAGACGGTGCCCGACCACCGACGCGCCGGCGTCCTGGGGCTCGGCGACAGCGTGATGGTGCTGGCTGCGCTCCTCGGGGCGCTGGTGGCCCCGGCCCTGGCCGGGGCGTGGGGGCCGCAGCCGGTCCTCTGGGTGCTCGCCGCAGGGTGCCTGCTGGGCGCGCCGGCGCTGCACCGCGCCGTCGTACGCCGGAGCGCGCAGCGCGAGGCCCTGGACGACGTGGTCGCTCGCGGGTCTCGGGTCAATACCCTAGTCGAGTGACCGCGGGAACCCTCGACCTGGCCCTGACGCGCGGCCGCTCCTCGGCCCGGGAGCGGATCGGCCGGCTGCGATCCAAGCTGTGGCACGTCGGGCAGTGTGCCGTGGCGGCCGGGGTCGCCTGGTTCGTCGCCGCCGACCTGCTCGGCCACTCCACGCCGTTCTTCGCCCCGATCGCGGCGGTGGTGAGCCTGGGCACGTCGTTCGGCCAGCGCTGGCGACGGGTGGCCGAGGTGACCTGCGGCGTCGCCCTGGGCGTGCTCGCAGGGGACCTGCTCACGCACTGGCTCGGCTCCGGCGCCTGGCAGCTGGCCCTGATCGTGGCCCTCGCGATGTCGGCGGCCCTGCTGCTCGACGCAGGGGCGATCTTCGTGACCCAGGCCGCCGTGCAGTCGATCGTGATCGCGGCCCTGGTGCCCGACCCGGGCGACGCGTTCCTCCGCTGGACCGACGCGCTCGTGGGCGGGGGCGTCGCGCTGGTGGCGGCCACCGTGGTGCCCCGCGCCCCGCTGCGACGCCCGCGGGAGCAGGCCGCCGCGGTCATGGCCAAGATCGCCGAGGTGCTGCGCTGCTGCGCCGAGTCGATCGTGGACGGCGACGTCGAGCGCGCGCTGGGCGCCCTGCGCGACGTGCGCGGGACCGACCCGCTCGTGGCCGAGCTGCGCGCGGCCGCGGACGAGGGGCTGTCGGTCGTGGCCTCCTCGCCGTTCCGCCGGAGGCACCGCGGCCGGGTCCGGCGGATGGCGGACCTGGTCGAGCCGCTCGACTTCGCCCTGCGCAACACCCGAGTCCTGACCCGCCGGGTCGCGGTCGCCTGCCACCGGAGCGAGGAGATCCCGAGTGCCTATGCCGACCTGGTCCGCGACCTCGCGGACCGGGCCGACGACGTGGCCGCCGAGCTGCGGGCGGGGCGGGTGCCCTCGGCCTCGCGCGAGGGACTGCTCGCCCTCGGCGAGGCGACGTCGCGGGCGCCCAGAGCCGCCGGGCTGTCCGCCGAGGTGGTGCTCGCCCAGGTGCGGTCCATGGTCGCCGATCTGCTCGCGGTGTCCGGCATGGACCCGATGGCGGCCACCGACGCCATCCCGCCGCTCGAGGCCGCCTGAGCGTCAGCGCCCGACGACGGTCCCGCGGAGCACGACCGCGCTCGGCTCCCCCAGCACCGACAGGTCGTCCAGGGGGTTGCGGGGATAGACCACGAAGTCGGCGGGAGCCCCCTCGTCCAGCGTGGCGTTCCAGCCGAGCCACTCACGCGCCCGCCACGAGGCCGCCGCCAGGGCGTCGACGGCGGGCAGACCCATCTCGTGGAGGGCCACCACCTCGCCGGCGAGGTTGCCGTGCCGAGCCACGCCGCCGCCGTCGGAGCCGGCGTACAGCGGGACGCCGGCCTCGTAGGCGCTCATCAGCACCTCCCGGCGACGGTGGTAGAGGTCGTCCATATGCCGCGCATAGACCGGGAAGCGCTCGGCACCCGCTGCGACGTACTCGGGGAACTTCGCGGTCTGCATCACCGTCGGCACCAGTGCCGTGCCCCGGGAGGCCATCTGCTCGACCAGCTCGACGGACAGGCCGGTGCCGTGCTCGACGCAGTCGATGCCCGCCTCGATCAGGCCGGGCAGCACTTGCTCCCCGAAGCAGTGGGCGGTGACGCGTGCACCGTGCTCGTGCGCGGCCGCGATCGCGGTGGCGAACGCCTCGGGCGGGAAGGACGGCGTGAGGTCGCCGTCCTCGCGGGAGACCCAGTCACCGACCAGCTTGACCCAGCCGTCGGCGCGCTGGGCCTCCTGGACGACGTACGCCGCCAGCTCGTCGGGCTCGACCTCGTGGGCGTAGTGGCGGATGTAGCGCTTGGTGCGGGCGAGGTGCCGTCCGCAGCGGACGAGCCGGGGGAGGTCGTCGCGCCCCTGGATCCACCGCGTGTCGAGGGCGGAGCCGCAGTCACGGATGAGCAGCGCTCCCCCGTCCCGGTCGGCGGCGGCCTGGCGCTCGGCCTCCTCCTCGCTCGTGGCGCCACCGTCGTCCAGGCCGATGTGGCAGTGGGCGTCGACCAGTCCGGGGACGATCCAGCCCCGGGCCACAGACTCGGCGCCCGGGGGCCGCTCGTAGGTGACCCGACCCGCGACGACGTAGAGGTCGGCGGGCTCGCCGCCGGGCAGCACCGGTCCGGAGAAGTGCAGGGGCGTCACCTCGCCGACGCTACTGGAGTGACCGCCAGTCCGGACCTAGCCGGCACAGGGGCGGGCATCCACCCAGCCCGAGGGCCTCACTTGAGGAACTTGGAGAAGTCCTTCGGCAGCTCGAGCGCCTCCGCCGCCTTGGCGTAGTCGACCTGCTCGCCGTCCGGGTTGCCGAACGGGCTGCCGGCGGTCGCGGCGGCCTTGTCCTGGCGGGCCTTCTCCTCGGCGGCCGCCTTGGCCGGGTTGCCGGACACCCGGCGGCCCTTGGCCGGCTTGGCCTTGCCCTTGTTGCGGCGGCCGCCCGCGGCAGCCATTCCCGGCATGCCGGGCAGCCCGGGCACGCCTCCGCCGCGCGCGAACGACATCATCATCTTGCGGGCCTCGAAGAACCTGTCGACGAGCTGGTTGACGTCGCTCACGGTGCGCCCGGCGCCCCGAGCGATCCGGGACCGGCGCGAGCCGTCGATGATCTTGGGGTTGTCGCGCTCGGCCGGCGTCATCGACTGGATGATCGCCTGGATCCGGTCGATCTCGCGCTCGTCGAAGT
>CAZQCA010000025.1:0-22341 GCA_964591845.1 uncultured Nocardioides sp. | reverse complement strand
CTCAAGAGTGACCCATGACGCGACTCACGTGAGACACATGTCGCGACTCATCACATGGTGGAGCTGAGGGGACTCGAACCCCTGACCTTCTCATTGCGAACGAGACGCGCTACCAGCTGCGCCACAGCCCCGGATGCGCCTTCCGGCGCGAGGAGAAACGGTAGCACCAGCATCGCGGGCTGGCCGAATCGGACGTGGGCGCTCGACTGGTTTCGAGACGCGAGCGTCGCTCGCTCCTCAACCAGCGGTGGTGGCGCGCTCCTCGGCCTCCGGAGGTGGTCGCTCAGCCGGCGGCGCCGGCGGCGCGCTCGCCGGGGTCGGCGTCCCGGGCGGCGCGGGCGGCGGCCGCCTCGGCGTCGGCCCGGCGGGCCAGTGCGGTGTCGGCCTGGGTGTGGCCGGAGGTCCACACGTCGTCTGCCTCGAGGTCGATGCTGCGCACGGACCTAGCAGCGGCCGGCTTGTCGACGTACGTCGGCAGGGTCACCGGCACGGGGTCCCACATGCCCGGCTCGCCGTCGACGACACGGGCGATCTCGGTGGTCACCTCGGTCGCGAGCGGCTCGTCGGCGGAATTCCCGACCTCTGCGTCGGCCTCGACCGGCGAACGCGTGTAGCGCGGACGCAGGCGCGCGCGCTCCCGCTTCACGGAGATCCGGGCCATCACCAGCCACGCGAGGACGAGCCCCGCGGGCACGCCGACCCACGCCCACTCGACGAGGCCGTAGGCCGCGACGCCCGCCACCGCCGCGACCGCGAGCAGCAGGACGGCGAGCACGCGGCGCCGCCGGCGGGTGGCCCGGCGGGTGGCCTCGCGCTGACCCGCGATCAGGCCGGCCGCCGCCCGGGTCTCGGCAGGAGAAGCGCCGAGGGCCGGGCGAGGCGCGGGGGCGTCGGCGGCCACCAGCTCCGCCTCGCGCGCCGACACCGGCTCACGCCGGGCGAGCACGCGGACGCGGTGCGAGAAGCGATCGACGCTGCGGGTGCGCGCGGCCTGCTCGTGGTGCTGCATTGCCTTGGGGATCAGGTAGACCGCCCAGGCGACGGCGACACCGACGAACAGGAGAACGTCCACATGCGGAATGCCCACGCGCCGAAGCCTAGGTTCGCCTGCGCATCCTGGGGCGGATGTCAAGTGGTGTGTCGAGAAATCACTGTTGTGACTGGAGCGAGCGCAGGTAGCGCGTGAGCAGCCCGTTGGGCACCTCGTCGACCGTGATCGCGTAGATCCGGTGGTCCCGCCAGGCGCCGTCGATGTGCAGGAACTTCGGGGCGAAGCCGATCTCGCGGAGCCCCAGCTTCTCCACGACCCGCAGCGAGTTGGTGTTCTCCGGCCGGATCGCGATCTCGATGCGGTGCAGCCGACCGGCCCCGAAGCAGTGGTCGATCGCCAGTGCCACGGCGCGCGGCATCACGCCCCTGCCCGCGAACGCATGGTCGATCCAGTAGCCGATCGACGCGAACTGCGCCGACCCCCGCACGATGTTGTTGACCGTCAGCTGGCCGGCGAAGCGACCGTCGACCTCGATCACGAAGGGGTACGTCGTGCCGGCGCGCGCGCTCTGCCGCAGCCGGCGTACGACGGCCCGGAAGGAGGCCGGGCGCGGGTCGCCACCGGGCGGGACCGTGGCGTCCCAGGGGCGCAGCCAGTCGGCACTGCGCTCGCGGGCGGCTTGCCAGGCGCGCGCGTCGGCCGTCTCGATCGGCCGCAGCCGCACCTCTGCGTGGGACAAGACCACCGGCCAGCCGGTGGTCAATGGTCGCTCCCGGGGATCTGCTCGACCGCGTGCACCAGCCAGGGCTCGAGCACCGCCAGCCCGTCCTTGACCCCGCCGCGCGACCCCGGCAGGTTCACGACCAGACAGCCGGCGGCGACTCCCGCCACGCCGCGTGAGAGGACCGCCGACGGCACCCCCTGGGCGACGCCGTGGGCGCGGATCGCCTCGGCGATGCCGGGGATCTCGCGGTCGAGGAGCGGCCGGGTCACCTCGGGGGTGAGGTCGGTGGGCGTGAGTCCGGTGCCGCCGGTCGTGAGCACCACCCGGGCGCCTCGCGACACGGCATCGGCGATGGCGGCTCCGACGGGCTCCCCGTCGCGCACGACGGCCGGCGGGTCGCACTCGAAGCCCAGCCGGGTCAGGAACGCCCAGATCAGCGGCCCCGTCTCGTCGGCGTACACGCCCTCGGCGGCGCGGTTGGACGCGACCACGACGGCTCCGGTGAGCCCGGCGGCCGGCCCGTCAGGCACGGGTCCAGTCCCCCGACGTGCCGCCCGACTTGGACTCCACGCGGACGTCGGTGATCACGGCGCCCTTGTCGACCGCCTTGACCATGTCGATGACCGTGAGGGCGGCCACCGAGACGGCGGTCAGGGCCTCCATCTCGACGCCGGTGCGGTCGGCGGTCGAGACCGTGGCGGTGATGTCGACAGCGTCGTCGGCCACGGTCAGGTCGACGGTCACGGCGGAGATCGCGAGCGGGTGGCACAACGGGATCAGCGACGGCGTCTGCTTGGCGGCCATGATGCCCGCGACGCGGGCCACGGCCAGCGCATCGCCCTTGGGCACCCCCTCGCCGCGCAGCAGCTCGACGACGCGCGAGGAGACCAGCACCCGCCCCGAGGCGACCGCCGTGCGCGCCGTCACGGACTTGCCGGAGACGTCGACCATCCGCGCCGCCCCGGACTCGTCGACATGGGTCAGCCGGTCCATGGGCACAGCCTCTCAGACTCGGGCGCAGCGACGATGCGTCGTCCGCATGGGTCGGTCGCGAGAGGCGCCGGTCCCGCGTGAGCCCGCGAACCACAGGCGAACCGGTGGTTCCCACACTTCACCCACGGTGCATCGGAGGGGAGGTGCACCCATCACAGGTGAACCTGGGGATCCGCGGGACCCCGAACCCCGCGACTCAGAAGTCCTCGTCGAGCCGCAGCACCTGCACCTGCTCGCCGGCCAGCACGGACGTCTGGTCCTCCGGCACCACGATCAGGGAGTCTGCCGTCGCGAGGTCGCCGATCAGGTGCGAGCCGGCTCCGCCGACGGGGGTGACGGTGCGGTTGGCGTACGTCGCCCGCATGAACTGGCGTCGCCCGCCCGGCGAGCCGAAGGCCCGGGTCAGCTGGGCGGTGGTCGTCGGCCGCGCGAGCGGCGTCAGTCCCATCATCTTGCGCAGCGCGGGCAGCACGAACATCTGGAAGGAGATGTAGGACGACACCGGGTTGCCGGGGAGGGTGAAGATCGGGGTCCGGTCCTCGCCCACGACGCCGAAGCCCTGCGGCTTGCCGGGCTGCATCCTGACGCCGCCGAACCACACCGTCCGCAGCGGCTTCAGGGCCTCCTTGACGACGTCGAAGTCGCCCTGCGACACCCCGCCCGAGGTCACCACGAGGTCGGCGCGGACCAGCTGGTCGGACAGCGCGTCGAGGAACGCCTGCGGGTCGTCGGGCACGATGCCGACGCGGTAGGCGATGGCGCCCGCCTCGCGCGCCGCGGCGGCCAGCAGGTAGGAGTTGCCGTCGTAGATCGCGTCGTGCGAGAGCGGGGTGCCGGGGTCGCGCAGCTCGGAGCCGGTCGACATCACCACCACCCGGGGTCGGGGCCGCACGCGGACGGTCCCGATGCCGACGGCGGCGAGCAGCCCCAGGTGCCGCGGGCCGAGGACCGTCCCGGCCGCGACCAGCAGCTCGCCGGGCTCGACGTCCTCCCCCGCGGGGCGGATGTGCTGCCCGACCGAGGGCGCCTGGGTGATCTCGACCTGGGCGACGCCACGATCGGTCCACTCGTAGGGCACGACGGCGTCGCAGCCCTCGGGCACCGGCGCCCCCGTCATGATCTTGGCGGCCGTGCCGGGCGAGAGCGCCAGGAGCGAGGCCTGGCCGGCGCCGATCTCGCCGACCACGGGGAGCCGCACCGGCTGCTCGGCGGTCGCGCCGTCGACGTCGGCGGTCACGACGGCGTAGCCGTCCATCGCCGAGTTGTCGAAGGTCGGCAGGGCGATCGGGGCGTGGAGGTCCTCGGCCACCGGCAGCCCCAGCGCGTCCATCAACGGCTGCGGGAAGTGGGGCAGCTCCTCGACCGTGTCGAGGACGCGCTCGAGCAGGTCCTCGACGCTGACCAGGCCACCCGAGGATCCGTCAGCCATCGACGCCCTCGTCGGTCTCGCTGAGGATCGTCTCGGGCGCGACGCGCTGGGCGCCGTCCTGACGGGCCAGCGCGACCTCACCCCGCACCCGGACGCCGCGGCCGAACGTCCAGTCGCCGTCGACGCGGAACGACGACGCCTCGCGCAGCGACGGCACACCGTCGGGGAAGCGCCGGTCGAACTGCTCGACGACCTTGTAGAAGTCGCCGTCGAGGTCGACGTAGGGCACCGCGTCGGACTGCTGGTCCATCACGAAGTCGCGACCGAGGTCGTAGACGTCGGAGCGCAGCACCAGCAGGTCGTTGGTCGTCTTGACCGGCACGAACCGGTCGCGTCCCACCTCGATCGTGCGGGCGCCCTCGAAGATCTCGATGGCGGCCCCCATCGCGGTCTCGATCTGGATCACCGTCGGTGAGGACGGGTCGGCGGAATCGACGTTCTTGACGTTGCGGATCAGCGGGAGTCCGAGCACGCCGCGCCGGGCGCGTATCGTCTCCTTCATCGCCGCCAGGTCGAACCACAGGTTGTTGGTCGAGCAGAAGCGGTGCCGCTCGAGGTCGGCCAGGGCCTTCTGGTCGGCGGGCAGGGTCTGGGCGGTCTCGCGCAGCACGATCCGGCCGTCGACCTTGCGGCGGGCGAAGTGGCCGCCCTTCTTGTCCGACGGCGTACGCCGGACCGCCTCGATCGCGAAGGGCGCCCCCGACTGGGCGAACCATCCCGCGACCCGCGCGTCGGGCACGGCGCCGAGGTTGTCGGAGTTGGAGACGAACACCTGCCGGTAGCCGGCCTCGATCAGCCGGTCGAGCAGGCCGGTACCGACCAGCGCGGTGTAGAGGTCGCCGTGACCGGGCGGGCACCACTCGAGGTCGGGCTCCTGCGGCCACGAGACCGGGCGCAGGCTCGACTCGAGCAGCTTGGGCTCCTTGTTCTGGAGGAACTCCAGCGGCAGCCCGTCGACCTGGAGGTCGTCGTAGCGCTCCAGCGCGGCCATCGTGTCGTCGCTGGTGCGGAAGGAGTTCATGAAGATCAGCGGCAGCGTGGCGTCGTACTGCCGGCGGAGGTGCAGGGTCTGCCGGGCGATGATGTCGAGGAACGACAGTCCGCGACGCACGCACAGCAGCGACTTGGCGCGATCCATGCCCATCGAGGTGCCGAGCCCGCCGTTGAGCTTGATCACGGCGGTGTGCCGCACGGCGTCCGCGGCGACGTCGGGGGCGACCTCGACGTCGGCCAGGCGGGGCATGTCGATCGGCTCGATCGTCGACTCGGGGATCATCCCCTTCTCGCCGTGCTCGAGCAGCCGGTAGTAGTGCGCGAACACCTCGACCGCCACCGGATCCACACCCGCGTCGGCCATCTTCTGCCGCGCTTCGTTCAAACCTGCACTACCCATGCGTCGATCGTAGGCTTGCCCGGTGCACACATCCCAACCCCCGTCCACGGGGGACGACCCGGCGAGCCGGTCGCTGGCCGCGCGGGCGGCCAAGACCGCGGTGCGCGACCGGCTCGAGACGGCCCGGCGGCGGATGTCGCTGGCCGAGGTGTCGTCCGCCGCGGAGCGGCTGGCCGAGCACCTGCTGGCGCACCCCGACGTACGCCGGGCCGCGAGCGTGTCGGCGTACGTCTCGGTCGGCCACGAGCCCGGCACCGGCGTGCTGCTCGACCGCCTGCGGGCGGCCGGCAAGCGCGTCGTGCTGCCGCTGACGGTCGGCAGCATGGCGCACGGTGGGCTCGACCTCGACTGGGCGGTCTACGAGGGCCCGGGGAGCCTGGCGCCGGCCCGGTTCGGCCTGCTCGAGCCGACCGCCCCTCCCCTGGGAGCGGACGCCATCGGCACACCCGACGCGGTGCTGGTGCCGGGCCTCGCCGTGTCACCCCTCGGCATCCGGATGGGCAAGGGTGGCGGCTGCTACGACAAGGCCCTGGGCCGGGTGCCCGTCGGCACGTTCACCTGCGTCCTGCTCTACGCGGGCGAGGTGGGCGTCGACGTGCCGGTGGAGCCCCACGACCGGGCAGTGACCCACGCGGCCACGCCCGACGGGGTCATCCGTCTGCCGCTGTCTCGAGGGTGAGCGTGTCCTCGCCCGCGTCCACCACGGCCTCGCGGCTCCACGCCCACGGGAGGGTCTCGCCGGCGACGTAGAGCTCGGTCTGGTCGACGTAGTGGCCGCTGGCCGGATGTCCCGAGACGCCGGTGAGGTTGACCCAGCGGGAGTCGTCGAAGTCGCCGAGAGAGACGACCATCCGCATCGACGGCGCCGAGGTGACGACGTAGCCGTCGGCGGCGTCCCACGACGTGGCGTCCACGATCGAGGTCCCGCCCGCGACCGAATAGCCGGTCCGGTTGACCAGCGACTCGAGCAGCCCGATGCCGGACTCCCCGACCGTGCTCTCGACCAGGTCGAGCTCGTGGATGCGGCCCCAGCTCCAGTCGTCGGGGTGGAGGGCCTCGCGGCGGGTGAGCTCGTCGCGGCCCGCGCGCAGCGCCTGGCGCAGGACGTCGTCGCGGGTCTCGACCACGTCGTCGGTGGTGCGGTCGTCCCACCACACGTCGGTCGGGCGCCGCAGCAGCCCGGTCATCACGGCGAACCATCGGTCGCCGCCGTCGGGCCACAGCGACTCCCGCACCTCGTCGTGGAAGGTCAGCCGCAGCAGCTCGGACCACACGACGTTGAAGTACGCCGCCGCCGCGCTGTCGGCCGGCTGGTGGCCGTCCCAGTCGCGCAGCAGCCGGACGCCGTCGCCGTAGTAGCCGGCTCCGACGCCGTCGAGGTCGAGCAGGTAGGGCAGCAGGGTCTGCGCCATCGGGTTGAGGTCGTCGAGCTGCAGGGCCGCGGCGTCGGCGACCGACAGCTCGCCCTCGTTGGTCACGAGGTCGCGGATCCGCTGGGAGCGGTATCCCTGGTCCCAGTCGTCGGTGAGGTGGTAGGCGTAGCCCGGCCCGATCACGGCCTGGTTGGCGGTGACGACGAACCCCTCGGCCGGGTCGAGCACGTGCGGCAGCGCCTCGAACGGGACGTAGCGCCCCGTCCAGTCGTTGCGTGGGTCCCAGCCCGCCGCGGGCAGGAGTCCGTCGTTGCCCGCACGACGGATCGGGATGCGGCCCGGCGCCTGGTAGCCGATGTGGCCGGCGCGGTCGGCGTACAGGAGGTTCTGGGCCGGCACGGCGAAGTCGCGCGCGGCCGCGCGGAACTCCTCCCAGTCGGAGGCGAGGTTGAGCTCCAGGATGGCGTCGGCGGTGGTCGAGGGGGTGAGGGCCGTCCAGGCCAGAGCGACGGCGTAGTCGTCGACGTCGGAGGGCGCCGCGTTGGCGCCGACCGTGGCCAGGTCGGTGTCGACGTCGGAGAGCAGGGGCCCGTGGTCGGTCTCGCGGACGCGCAGCTCGAAGTCGTCGCCCCCTCGGACCTCGATCGTCTCGGTCCGGACGGTCAGCGGACGCCATCGGTCGCCGTGCCGCCAGGTCGCGTCGCGCACCTTCTCGAGGTAGAGGTCGGTGACGTCGGGACCGAGGTTGGTGAAGCCCCACGCGATGTCGGCGTTGTGGCCGATGATCACGCCCGGCACGCCGGAGAAGGTGAAGCCCGCGACGTCGAGCGGGCAGTCGGCCGTGGCCTCCCGGCAGTGCAGCCCCATCTGCATCCAGATGCCCGGCAGGCTCACGCCCAGGTGGGGGTCGTTGGCGAGGATCGGCATGCCGGTCGCCGAGTGGTCGCCGTCGACGACCCAGGAGTTGGACCCGATCCCGTCTCCACGCCCGACCATCGCGGGCATCGACTCGATCCCGTCCTGCAGCGCGCGCAGCTGGCGCAGCACCGCCGGGGGGTACGCCGGCCGCGCGGCGAGGGGAGATGCCTGCTCGAACGCGCCGTCGACGACGGCGCCGGACGTGACGATCGGGGTGTGGGCGTCGTAGGGGTAGGCCGGGTAGAGCTGCACCACCTGGTCGGGCGTGTGGTCGACGGACAGGAGCGCGCGGTCCATCTCCTCCTGCATGTTGCCGCGCAGGTCCCAGGCCATCGCCTTCAGCCAGGCCAGCGAGTCGGCCGGGGTCCACGCCTCCGGTGTGTAGCGCAGGCCCTGGATGCCGAGCAGGGTGTACTGCACGGCCAGGTCTCCCGGCCGGTGGGTGTCGAGATAGGCGTTGACGCCGTCCGCGTAGGCCTGGAGCACGCGGCGGGTCTCGGGAGCGACCAGGGCGAGCTCCTGCTCGGCGACCCGCCGCCAGCCGAGGGTGCGGATGTACTTGTCGGTGTCGAGGGTGCGCTCCCCGAACAGCTCCGAGAGCCGGCCCGCCGTCACGTGCCGCCGGAGGTCCATCTCGAAGAAGCGCTCCTGGGCGTGCACGAAGCCCTGCGCCATCGCCAGGTCCTCGAGGGAGTCGCCGTAGAGCTGCGGGATCCCGTGGTCGTCGCGGACCACCTCGACGCTCGCGGACAGCCCGGGCAGCTCGATCGTGCCCGTGGTCTGGGGCAGCGGCCGCCGGAACGCGACCACGCCCCCCACGGCGACGGCGATCAGGACCAGCACCAGGACGAAGGCGGCGTACGACGACCAGCGCACCGCCCGCGGCCACGAACGGAACCGACGCCACCAGCCGATCCGCGCGTCGGGCTCCCCGTGGTGAGCCGCCGGGTCGGTGGTCGTCATGGTGCGCCCATGGTGCCACCCGGGACCCGCCGCAGGGGCACCGGCTATGATTGGCACTCGCGGAAGGCGAGTGCCAACCGGGAGCCGCCAGCGACTCGGAGGGGAGTGAGCGTGCCGACCTATCAGTACGCCTGCACCTCGTGCGGGCACGCCTTCGAGCAGGTCCAGAGCTTCCACGAGGACGCCCTGACCCACTGCCCGCAGTGCGACGGGCGGCTGCGCAAGGTGTTCAACGCGGTCGGCGTCGTCTTCAAGGGGTCGGGCTTCTACCGCACCGACTCCCGGTCCGGCTCCTCTGCCGGGGTGCCGGCCGCCTCGGCGTCGTCCGACGGCTCGTCGACGGGCACGAGCTCCTCCGACTCGTCCGGCTCCGGCTCGTCCGGCTCCGGCGCGTCCGGCTCAAGCGCGTCCAGCACCGGGTCGACGACCACGTCCTGACCCCGCAGCGCGCGATCCTGTGGAGGACGCCTGCGCCGACCCGGCGTGCGGCCTAGCGTCGGCCGGGTGACCTCGCTGCTCGACCCGCCCCCGCTCGCCCCGCGACTGGCTCGCTGGCGGCGGCTGGTGAGGCAGGTGCGCCGGCGCGTCCTGGCGCACCGCCGGCTGCTGGCGGCGTTGCTGGTCGGCGTGGCCGTGGCCGCGGCGCTGCGCGCCCTGTCGCCGCCGCCTCCGGCCACCACGGCCGTCACGGTCGCGGCGCGCGACCTGCCGGCAGGCGCCACGCTGGGGTCCGGTGACGTCACGGTGGAGCGATGGCCCGAGGCGAGCCTCCCCGACGGCGCGGTCGACTCTCCCGTCGGTGAGGTCCTGGCCTCGCCCGTACGCCGGGGCGAGCCGCTCACCGACGCACGCCTCGTCGGGCAGGCCGCGGCCGCGGCGCCGGCGGGCAGTGTGGCTGCGCCGGTGCGCCTGCCCGACGCCTCCGCGGTCGCCCTGCTGCGGCCCGGCGACCGGATCGACCTCGTCGCCACCGATGCTCGCCGAGGCCGCACCGAGCTCGTCGCGGCGGGCGTGCTGGTCCTCACGGTGCCCCCGGTGGATCCGGGAGCGTCCGCCGCCGGGCCGCTGGGCGGCCGCATCGTGGTGCTGGCACTTCCCGCATCATCGGTCGAGAACGTCCTGTCCGCCGCGGTGCGCTTGTTCCTGACTTACTCCTACGCGGTCTAGGGTGCTGTCGTCCGATCCCTGACCGGCCCTCGGGGCCGCCTTCTAGGAGAAAAACCACATGAGTGGATTCAAGAACTTCGTCCTCCGGGGCAACCTGGTCGACCTGGCGGTGGCCGTCATCATCGCCACCAGCTTCGGCGCGGTGGTGACCACCTTCACCCAGTGGCTCACGGGCCTGATGCCCGAGAGCGCCTCGGAGTACTTCAGCACCAAGGAGCAGAGCTTCGGCGCGTTCCTCAACGCCGTCGTCGCCTTCCTGATCCTGGCGGCGGTCGTCTACTTCTTCGTCGTGGTGCCCTACACCAAGGCGCGCGAGCGGTTCTTCCCCGCGGAGGCCTCCGGCCCCACCGAGGTCCAGCTGCTCACCGAGATCCGCGACTCGCTGGCCACCAAGGCCTGAGCCGCTCGGCTTCACCACGAAGGCCCGCCCGGTCCTCCGGGCGGGCCTTCGCCCTGTCCGGGCTAGCCGTGGTGCGGTGGCACCTGGGCGCGCAGCCACGCGTCGCCGGCGGCCTCGTCGGCGGGCGCACCCGGCTCCCGCTCGTCGCCGGTGGTCTCGGGGAGCACGTCGCCGAACACCGCGGCCAGCCGCCGCCGGCGCTGCCACTCGGACTCGGCCGGATCGGGCGTGTCGACCTGCTCCTCGGCCTGCTCGTCGGCCGGCGCGGGGTCCGTCGTACCGTCCGTGTCGCTCACCTGCAGAGCCCGGCCGCCTCGGCGGCGTCCTGGGAGTCGGACGGCGAGGCCGACGGGGTGTTGTTCTTCTTGCCGCCCTTGCCGTCCTTGTCGGGCTTGGCGGCGGAGATCGCGTCGACGGTGAGGCGGCGGGTCAGCGGCTCGTCGTCGGCGATGCGCTGCCAGACCGCGCGGGCCTCGGGCGCCCACACGACGCGGTTGGGGTCGTTGGGGTCCCAGCTCCAAGGGATCGTCAGGAACTGGATGTTGGACAGGTCGATGTGGCGGAACTCGATGCCGAGCTTGGCGATCTTGCCGAGGTTGGAGAGGCCGCGGTCCACCGTGAGCGACTGCGTCGCCGCGTTGAGGAAGCCGTAGAGCCGGGTCGGGCTCGTGAGCGTGCCGGCCGAGACCACCTTGTTGGCCATCGACGCCGCGAACGCCTGCTGGCGCTTCATCCGGCCGATGTCGGAGCCGTCGCCGACGGCGTACCGCTGGCGGACGTAGGACAGCGCCTGCCGGCCGCTGACCTCATAGGTGCCGGCGTCGAGGTGGATGCCGTGGGCCTGGTCGTTGATCTCCTCGGGGATGCACACCTCGACCCCGCCGACCGCGTCGACCATGTCCTGGAACCCGTTGAAGTCGACCGACACGTAGTGGTCGAGCCGGACCCCGGTCAGTTGCTCGAACTGCTGCAGCGTGCACGCCGGACCGCCGATGGCATAGGCGGCGTTCCACATCTGGTACGACGCCGCGGGGATGGCGCCCTTGTCGCACTCCGGCCGGTCGACCATCGAGTCGCGGGGGATGCTGATCCCGTAGGCGTGCTCACGGTCGGCGGACAGGTGGATCAGGATCGTGGTGTCGGAGCCGCCCTCGCCCGCCTCGTTGTCGATGTCGTTGCCCTCACCCTGGCGGGTGTCGATGCCCATCACGAGGATGTTGAGCGGCTCCTTGGGGCCCTCCACCTTCCTCTTCTCGGGGCGGTTCTGCAGGTCGTTCTCGTAGTCGGCGACGGTCAGGTTGCCCGACAGGTGGCGGAAGGAGTAGACGACCGTCAGGCCGGTGACCATCGCGAGCACGAGCGTCGTGACAGCGAGCACCCGCGCGACAGTGTGCCGCTTCTTGACCTTGCCCCGGCGCTTCGGGCCCTGGGACGCGAGGTCGGAGTCGGACTCGAGCTCGTCGGTCTCCTCGATGCCCGCGTCCTCGATGCCCGCGTCCTCGATGCCCGCGTCCTCGAGGTCGACGGCGGAGGCGTCGTCGTCCCACGGCTGGTCGGGCATGAAGGGGGGTCCTCGGGGTGCTGGCTCGGCTGACGGCTGGTCACAGATCAGCAACAATGATGGCGGGTGAACCTGAGAAACCCCAAAGCCGCACGCTCCGCGGGGCTGCGGGCAGGCGCCCTCCGGGACCGTTCCGGGCGCTGCCGCGTGACAAGATGACCGCCGGGCCCCAGTAGCTCAGCGGATAGAGCAGCCGCCTCCTAAGCGAAAGGTCGCAGGTTCGACTCCTGCCTGGGGCACACCCGCGCTTCGGCTCTCAGGCCGGGTCGGCCGCGCGTGAGCGGCGACGCGAGGACTGCGCGGTCAGCGCCTCGCCGAGGGCCTGACCGTCCCAGTCCTCGGCGAGCGCACGGCGTACGAGATCGACCTGGCTCGCCGGCGCCAGCGACCCGACCGGCTGGTCCAGGTCGAGGTTGGTGGGGAACGGATAGCCCTCCGCGGCGGTCGCCACCACGTTGTCGACTGCGCGGGCGGGGGCCCCCTCGGCAACCCAGCGCCGCAGCACCGGGTGCACGGCGCGCACGATCGCCTCGGTGTCGACGGTCTCCATGGCACGGCCGAACGCGGACGACACCTGCAGCAGGTTGGCCATCCGCCGCACATCGGTGGTGCGGTTGGTGCCCGCGCCGTGGAAGAGGGCGGGGTTGAAGAAGACGGCGTCTCCGCGCCGGAGCGGCAGCTGGACGAAGTGCTCCTCGAAGTACGCCGTGAACGCGGGGTCGTGGAAGGCGACGTAGCCGGCGGCGTACTTCTGCGAGTGCGGCAGGTAGAGGGTCGGGCCGGTCTCGACCGGCATGTCGACGTGGGCGACGGCGCCCTGCAGCGTCAGCGCCGGCGACAGGGCATGGACCTGCGCCGGGAACGCCGCCGCCTGGTCCAGGTCCATGAATCCGAGGTGGTAGTCGCGGTGCGCCACCTGCGCCTGGCCGCCGGGGTTGACGACGTTGACCTGCGAGGTGACCTGGTAGCCGGGGCCGAGCCAGGCCTCGCTGACCAGCGCCAGCAGGTCGTTGGCGTAGTAGTCGGCGAAGACCTCCGGGTCGGCGACCGCGAGCTTGTCGAGGGCGCCCCAGACCCGGTCGTTGGCGCCCGGCTTGGCGAAGTGGTCCCCCTTGGCGTCGCCGGCGGCCTTCTCCCGCTCGATGAGGCGCTCGAAGGCGGCCGTGGCCCGGTCGACGACAGCCGGCTCGAAGGCGCCCCGGAACACCACGATGCCGGGTCCGTCGAGCAGCGCCCGGGCCAGCTCGGCCTGGGCCTCGCGACGGGTGGCGGGGTCGGCGGCGGCCGCGGCGAGGCGCTCGCCGTAGACCAGGACTCCGCGCACGACGTCGTGGGCCAGCGGGTACGCCGCGGGGTCGGTCTCCTGCTCGACCGTCGCGCGGAAGTCGTCGAGCCGGCAGTCGGCGGGGCCGTACCAGCCGGTGGCGACGCTGGGAGTGAGGGTCATGGTGTGCTCCGGAGGACGAGGGTCGTTGCAGGACGACGTTAAGGGCGGGAGCCCTCGACAGGCGGCCCAGAACGCCTCAAGATCGCCTCAGACACTTGCCGTGTGAAGGGGTCCTCGATGCCACGCCGCCGTCACCGGGTCACCGACATCGCCGCCCAGGCCGGGCTCAGCCGGGCCACGGTCGACCGGGTCCTGCACGCGCGCGACGGCGTACGGCCCGAGACGATCGCACAGGTGGACCGGGCGATCGCCGAGCTCGACCGGCAGCAGGCGCAGGTCCTGCTCTCGGGTCGTGCGGTGATGCTGGACCTGGTGATGCAGGCGCCCGACCGCTTCGCCTCCCAGGCGCGGGCGGCGCTCGAGGCCGAGCTGGCGCTGATGCGGCCGGCGGTGCTCCGGGTGCGCTCGCACCTGGGCGAGCACGCCGACCCGGCGGCCGCCGCAGCGGCCCTCCGCGAGGTCGCCCGACGCGGCTCGGACGGGGTGATCCTCAAGGCTCCCGACCACGAGGACGTCGTCGAGGCCGTGGGGGCGCTCGTCGCAGCGGGCATCCCGACCGTCACGTTCGTCACCGACCTGACCGGCAGCCGGCGCGTGGCGTACGCCGGCGCCGACAACCTCGCCGCGGGTGCGACCGCGGCCTATCTGGTCACGCGCTTCGGCGGGCCGTCGGGGGTCGTGCTGGTGACCACGAGCAGCGCGGCCTTCCAGGGAGAGGAGGCCCGGGAGGCGGGCTTCCGGGCGACGCTCGCGACGTTGGCGCCCGACCGTCGAGCCGTCACGGTGACGGACACCGACGGGCTGGACGCCGGCATGCTCGCGGCCGTGCGCCGCGTGGTGGCGGGTGAGCCCGACGTCGACGCGGTCTACTCCCCCGGCGGTGGCAACGCCGCGACGCTGTCGGCGTTCGCCGAGCTCGGCCGGTCGCCGTCGGTGTTCGTGGCCCACGACCTCGACGCCGACAACCGGCGCCTGCTGAGGTCGGGTCGGCTCTCGGCGGTCCTGCACCACGATCTGCGGGCGGACCTGAGGCGGGCCTGCCGGATGCTGCTCCAGGCGCGCGGCGTGCTGCCCGGGGCCCCGGTCACGCTGCCGTCCCAGGTGCAGGTCGTGACGCCGTACAACGAGCCGGGCGGGCTGGTGGGCGAGCCCGGGTGATGGGGTTCGTGGGTGCTCATCGGGCTCACGTTTGTGCGGAAACTGCAGCCCAGGGGTCGGATTTGTTGACGTTTGAGCTCAAACGTCAACCCCTCAGTGGACGACCTCGAAGCCCATCCCGGCGCGTTGGAGGCGGTCGGTGAGGGAGTCGCCCATGGCGACGGCGGGGGTGAGCTGGCCGGCGGTGTCGGGGTTGTCGTCGAGGGCCAGGCACAGCGCCGACTCGGCGAGCATCGTGGCGGTCTCGCCGTAGCCGGGATCGCCGCCCGACACCCGGGTCTGGACGGTGCGCCCGTCGCTCTCGGCGACGAAGTCGACGGTGAACCACGACTTCGCCCGTCGCGCCTCGTCGGGTCCCTCGCCCGGCTGGATCCGCTTCATCAGCTGCTCCCGGACCGGCCCGATCTGGGCGGCGAGACCGAGCGCGGTGACACCGGCCACGCCACCGGCGGCGTAGCGCAGCGACTTGGTGCCGGCGTAGTGCGAGTAGCGGAACTCGGGTCCGTACGCCGGCAGCGCGGCGCCGCTGCGGGCCACGATCACCGGGTCGATCGTCGGCAGCGGCAGCAGCCAGTAGCCCAGCAGGGGGTCGCGATGGGGGGTGCCCCGCACCGCCCGCGAAGACCGGCCCTCGGGCCGCGCCTCCAGCCGGCGTCGCGCCGCGGAGGCAGCCCTCATCTGCCGCGGGCGCGACATCGCCGTCATCGCGGAGTGGAAGGTCCCGCCCGACATCGTGCCCCGCGCCCGGACCACGCCTCGCATCCGGATCGGGGCGTCGTCCGACAGCTGCTGCACGGTGAAGTAGGCACCCAGGTCGTGCGGGACCGAGTCGAAGCCACAGGCGTGCACGATCCGTGCCCCGGTCCGCACCGCGGTCGCGTGATGGGCGACGTACATCCGGTCGACGAACTCGGGCTCGCCGGTGAGGTCGACGTAGTCGGTGCCGGCCTCGGCGCAGGCGGCGACCAGCGGCTCGCCGTAGTCGAGGTAGGGGCCGACGGTGGTGATGACCACCCGGGCCCGCGCCGCGATGTCGGCGAGCGAGGCCGGGTCGGTGACGTCCGCGCTCAGCAGTGGCGCGTCGCCGGCCGCGGGGTCGGCCGCGGCCAGCCGCTCGCGCGTGCGCGCCAGCTTGTCGGCGCTGCGCCCCGCCAGACCCCAGCGCAGACCCGCCGGAGCCTGGGCCGCGAGGTAGTCGGCGGTCAGACCCCCGGTGAACCCGGTGGCGCCGAAGAGGACGATGTCGAGCTCCCGGTCCTCGGCCATGCGCGCCATCGTGTCACGCCGCCGGGCCGCTGAACATGCCCACGGTGGCCCGCTCGAAGCCCGCCAGCAGGAAGTCCGCCGGGATGTCGGGGTTCGTGATCGACAGGCTGGCGAAGCCGTGCACCACGGCCCAGAGAGCGAACGCCGTCACGGTGGCGTCGCCGACGGCCACCCCGGCCGCCTGTGCCCGCCGCAGGTCGCGCACGAGGCCGTCGAGACCAGGGGTCTCGCCGAAGTCAGGGGGCTCTCCGCTGTCGGCCGCCCCGCCGGTCGGGTCGACCAGGTCGAGCCTGGTCATGAAGAGCACGTGGTAGGCCGCGGGGTGCTCGCGAGCCCACGTCAGGTAGGCCACGCCCCGCGCCCGCAGGTCGGCCATCGCGTCGTCGGAGTGGGTCGTCATCGACTCGAGGTCGGCCGCGAACGCGGCGTACTGTCGCTGACAGGCCTCCCAGAGCAGGTGGTCCTTGGTGGGGAAGTAGTAGTAGAGGGCGGGTGGGGTGCAGCCGACCGAGGTCACGACGGCGTCGACCGACACGAGCGCGGGGTCCTGGCGCTCCTCGAGCAGGCGCATCGTGGCGTCGAGGATGGCCGAGCGCAGCTGGCCAGGAGGGCGTCTCGCCATCCGCTTCCCTTTCTAGTCACACTAAGTTAGTGTCCCTATAGAGCACACTCTAGCGCCGGCCCGCCCGGTCGGCAGCCATCCAGGAGACGAGCACGATGAGCGCACCGACCCTCGTCGTCGAGGGACTGGCGAAGTCCTTCGGCGACCTGCAGGCAGTCGACGGCCTGTCCTTCGACGTCGCCCCCGGTGAGACCTTCGGCCTGCTGGGGCCCAACGGCGCCGGCAAGACCACCTCGATATCGATGATCTGCGGGCTGCTCGCGCCCGATGCGGGCACCGTCACCGTCGAGGGGGTCCCGATCCGGCCGGCCTCGACCGAGGGGCGGGGCCTGATCGGCTATGTGCCGCAGGAGATCGCGCTCTACCCCGACCTCAGCGGTCGCGACAACCTCGCGTTCTTCGGCCGGCTCTACGGCCTCAAGGGCGCCGAGGCGACGCAGCGGATCGACGAGACGCTCGAGGTGGTCGGGCTGTCCGACCGCGCCGGCGACAAGGTGCAGGAGTACTCCGGGGGCATGCAGCGGCGGCTCAACATCGCCGCCGGCCTGCTCCACCGCCCCCGGCTGCTGATCCTCGACGAGCCGACCGTCGGGATCGACCCGCAGAGTCGCAACGCCATCCTCGAGGCGGTCGCCGCCCTCGGCGAGACCGGGATGAGCGTGCTCTACACGACCCATTACATGGAGGAGGCCGAGCGGCTGTGTCGCCGCGTCGGCATCGTCGACCACGGGCGCCTGCTCGCCCTCGGCGCCCGCCGCGAGCTGCTCGCGCTGGTCGGCCAGCACGACCAGATCACCGTGTCGGTGACCGGCCAGGCCGGCGCCGCGGCCGAGATCCTCCACCAGCTCCAGGGCGTGCTGTCCGCCAGCGCGGTCGACGACCGCACGGTCGCGTGCATGGTCGAGTCCGCCTCGAGCATGCTCCCCGCCGTCGTCACCTCGCTCGGCGACGCGGACATCACCGTGGCCGACCTGCGCGTCACCGAGCCGTCACTGGACGCGGTGTTCCTGCACATCACCGGCACGGCGCTGCGGGACTGACCAGAGGGGCTGGTGGAGATGCATCTGTGGACCCTGTTCTGGCGCGACTTCCGCGCCCGCCTGAGCGACCGCTCCGCCCTGGTGCTGGCCGTGCTCGCCCCGGCCGCGCTGGTGACCGTGCTGTCCTTCCTCGTCCAGGGCCCGGACGTCGAGAAGGTGCCGGTGGGACTGGTCGGCGGCGACGCCACGCTGACGACCGCCTTGCAGCGCGGTCCGCTGGCCGCCCTCGAGAGCGACGACACCCTCGCCGTGACGTCGTACGACGACGAGAAGGCCCTCCGCTCGGCCATCGACGACGGCGATGTCGACGGAGGCCTGGTCGTCGCCGACGACGGCAGCGGCGTGATCGTGCTCCACGACTCCGACGCCGTGGTGGCCAACGCCATCCTCGAGAGCGTCGCCCGCTCCACCGCGCTGACCGTCGACGGGGTGGGGCAGGCCGTGCACGCGGACCGAGCGCTAGGCGGCTCAGCGTCGCCGGCCGAGCTCGCCCAGAGGGTTGTCGCCGAGCCCACGACCAGCAGCCTCACGGATGCCACCGAGGGGGCCGACGCGATCGACCCCAAGACCCAGGTGGCGGCGGGGATGGCGACGTTCTTCCTGTTCTTCACGGTGCAGTTCGGCGTGCTCGGCCTGCTCGAGGAGCGGCGCGAGGGCACGCTGGCGCGCATCCTCGCCGCGCCCGTCCCCGCGTGGCAGGTGGTGCTGAGCAAGGTCTTCGTGAGCCTGGCGCTCGGCCTGGTCTCGATGGCGTTCATGGTCGGCTTCTCGTCGCTGCTGCTCGGCGCCGACTGGGGCAACCTGGTCGGCGTGGCGCTGCTGGTCGTGACCGGCGTCATCGCTGCGGTGGCCACGGTTAGCCTGGTCGCCGGCCTTGCCAAGTCGGCCGAGCAGGCAGGGGCGATCCAGGCGGGCATCGCGCTGGTGCTCGGCATCCTGGGCGGCTCCTTCTTCTCCATGGCCCGGGCCGGCGGCTTCGCCGCCACGGCCACCAAGCTGACACCGCACTACTGGTTCAACGAGGGGCTGGTGCGGATGACCGGCGGCCAGGGCTGGACGGCCGCCCTGGAGCCGGTCGGCGCGCTGCTGCTCTTCGCGGTGGTGGTCGGCGTGCCCGGTCTGCTGCTGGCGGGTCGGCGGGTGCGGCCATGACCGGCAACGCCATCGTCGCCATCACGCTGACCAACCTCAAGCGGCTCTTCGCCGAGCGCTCCAACCTGTTCTTCCTGGTGGTGCTGCCGCTGCTGATCGTCTTCGCACTGGGAGTCGCCATCGGCGGCTCGACCGACGGCTACCGCGTGGGCGTGGTCGACACCGACCCGACGGCCGCGTCCGAGGCGGTGGAGCAACGGATGGCCGCCCTCGACAAGGTCGAGATCGTCCACGTCGACTCCGCCTCCGACCTGCGCGACGACGTCGCCCGGCGGACGCTCGACGTCGGATGGGTCGCCGAGCACCAGGACGGCGCCACGACGTACCGGTGGTTCTCCCCCGGCGCCGGCGGCGGCTCCGAGCTGCGCACCGTCTTCGCGTCCGCGGTCGAGGAGGTCGGCGTGCACGACCGGGTGGTCAGCGTCGTCGCCGCGACCTCGGGTGTCGACCGCGCAGAGGCCGACGCCGCGGTCACCCGGGCGGCCGACGCGATGTCCCCGACCGCTGTCGACGTGCGCGCGGTCGGCGACGCCGGGTCGACGGCGGCCGGCATCCAGGCGGTGCTCGCGGCCGGCGAGCTGTCGCTGTTCATCTTCCTGACCTCGCTCAACGGCGCCGCCTATCTGCTCAGCACGCGGCGGCTCGGCGTCACCCGCCGCATGCGCGCCGGGCCGGTGCCGGTGCCGGCGATCGTCGCCGGGGAGGCGCTTGCCCGCTTCACCGTGGCGATCCTCCAGGCCGCCATCGTCTTCTTCGGCAGCATGCTGCTCTTCGGCGTCGACTGGAGGGCCCCCGTCGCCGTCTGGGCCCTGTGCGTCGGGATGGCCCTGGTCGGCACCGGCGGCGCGATGCTGCTCGGCACCCTCGGTCGCAGCGAGCAGCAGGTCTTCGCCGGCGGGCTGCTGCTGTCGCTCGTGCTGGCGGCGCTGGGCGGCTCCATGCAGCCGCTGGAGTTCTTCCCCGACACGCTGCGCCGGATCGCGTTCGCCACCCCCCACGCCTGGATGAACGACGCGATGTGGCAGATCCTGGTCGACGGCGACGGCCTGAGTCAGGTCTGGCCCAACATCGTGGTCCTGCTCTGCGCGGGCCTCGCGCTGCTCGGCGTGGCGTCCCGGGCCCTGGCCCGCACCCTGCGCTGAGGTCCGCGCCCGCGCGCGCCGTCGCCGGGAACCCCCGCGACCGCTCGTCCGTCCCATCGGGGTCGGCGACGAGGGGGAAGACATGGCCAGCACGGCACGACGCAGGACACGGATCGGCGTGAGCGCGGCGGCGCTGTCGGCTTCGTTCCTCGCGGGGACGATGGTGGCGACCGGGTTCCCGGGCGCCACGGACGCGCCGCGCCAGACGCCGCTGCGACTCGCCCACGGCGCCCTGCGCCCGGCCACGTCCTGTGAGCAGCTGCGGCAGTGGTACGTCGACCGCGCGCTCGACCAGGTCACGGCGTGGGGCTGGGGCAGTCCTCTGCCCGTCTACTACGCCGACGGCGTCGATGCCGGCTTCGACTCCGCGGCCGTCGCGCCGCGAGCCGCGGAGGCACCGGCCGCGTCCCCCGGCGAGGCGGTCGGCAGCAGCGGCACCGGCACCAACGTGCAGGAGGCGGGCGTCGACGAGCCCGACACGGTGAAGACCCAGGGGTCCCTCCTGGTCACCGTCGACGGCCCGCGCCTGACGACGTACGACGTCTCCGGCGACGAGCCGCAGCTGCTGGCCAGCATCGTGCTGCCCGACGTCCGCGACCCCGAGATCCTGCTCGCGGGAGACACCGTGGTCGCGGTCGGGACCGACAGCACGCCGACCCGCCGGATCGCGCTCCCCGGAGGCATGCCCCTCGACTACCTCGGCATGCCGGGTGACACCCGGGTCACCACCGTCGACGTCGGCGACCCCGCCGCTCCGGCGATCACCGACACGCGGTCCTTCGAGGGTCAGGCCCTGGCCGTGCGCCTGCACGACGGCGCCGGGGGCGACCTGGTCCGCGTCGTGATCAGCACCGGCCTGCCCGACCTCCCGTTCGTCTCTGCCCGGGGCGGCGCCCGGAGCCAGCGCAACGCGCTGGAGCACAACCGCGAGATCGTCCGCGACTCCGAGATCGACGACTGGCTGCCCTCGGTCACGGTCGGGACCGGCCTCGACGGCGACCCAGTCCCGGCGGTCGACTGCGCCGACGTCGCGCTGCCGGAGGACTCCGACAGCGTGCAGACGGTGTCCGTGGTCGCGTTCGCCGCCGACGAGCCCGCCGAGACCGACACCACCGCGGTGGTGGCCGACGCGCAGACGGCGTACCTCTCCGCCGACCGGCTCTACCTGGCCAGCAGCCCCTGGGTGGGCGGCTGGTGGGGCGTCGCGGTCCCCGAGCCGATGCCGCAGACGCCGCCCGACGGTGTGCGGGGTCCGTTCCAGCGGCTGTGGGAGGACTTCGTGACGCCCGACGAGCCGGGGACGATCGACCCGACGCTCATCGACCCCGTCCGCCCGGTTGCCCCGCCGACGGACGCCGGCGTCACCCGGCTCTATGCCTTCGCCCTCTCCGGCACCGACACCTCCTTCGTCGCAGCCGGCGAGGTCGAGGGACAGGTGCGCGACCGTTGGGCCATGGACGCGGTCGAGGGCTCGCTGCGACTGGCAGTCGGTCCGACGATCGAGACCGGCAACTTCAACTCCGTCGTCACGCTGGCCGAGCGCGACGGCGAGCTCGTCGAGACGGGCCGGGTCGACGCCCTCGGCGTCGGCGAGGAGATCAAGTCCGTCCGCTGGTTCGACGACCTGGCCGTGCTGGTGACGTTCCGCCAGACCGACCCGCTCTATGCCGTCGACCTCACCGACCCCGCCCGGCCGCGCGCGCTGGGTGAGCTGAAGATCCCCGGGTTCTCCGAGTACCTCCACCCGATCGGCGACGACCGGCTGCTCGCCGTCGGCCAGAGCGCGTCGCCTGACGGGACGACCCGCGGCGCCCAGCTCGGGCTGTTCGATCTCTCCGACCTCACCTCTCCCGCTCGCCTCGACACGGCCGGGCTCGGGTGGTCGACGCAGGGCCTCGCCGGCGTCGACCCGCGCCAGTTCACCTGGCTGCCCGACCGGTCGACCGCCCTCACGGTGGTGAGCGACTGGCGCACGAACACGGGCGACGTGGTGGTCGCCCACGTCGCGGGTGACCGTCTGGAGACGCGGAGCGTGCGGGTCGAGGCCGGGCGGGACGTGTCGCGGGTGCGGCTGGTGCCGCTGTCCGACGGCCGGGTGGTGCTGTGGACCGGCGCAGAGGTGTCCTTCTTGGCCGTCTGAGCGGGGCGGCGCGGATGGGTGCGCGGCGTACGCTCAGGGCATGTGCCGCAACATCCGACCGCTCCACAACTTCGAGCCTCCGGCGACCCGCGACGAGGTGCACTCGGCCTCGCTGCAGTACGTCCGCAAGGTGAGCGGGAGCACCAAGCCGTCGCTGGCCAATCAGGCCGCGTTCGACCTGGCGGTGGCCGAGGTCGCAGCCGCCACCGAGCGGCTGCTCGACCACCTGACCACGGCGGCGCCGCCGAAGAACCGCGAGGTCGAGGCGGCCAAGGCCCGCGCCCGCGCGGAGGCGAGGTACGCCCGGTGAGCCGCGCGTGACGCTCACGTCGTACGACGTCGCCCAGGCGGCGCTCGACCTGCTCGCCCGGCGGCCACTGGTCGCCGTGACCGGCGCTGGGCTGTCCACCGACTCCGGCATCCCCGACTACCGGGGACCGGGGTCCACGGCCCGCTCGCCGA
>CAZQCA010000024.1:0-22628 GCA_964591845.1 uncultured Nocardioides sp. | reverse complement strand
TTGATGCCGGCCACGACGACGTTGATCTCGCCACCGGCCTGGGTGAAGTCGACGATGCGCTTGAGGGCCGCGGCGACCCAGTCCATGTTCTCCGTGCCGGAGTCCATCGAGATCCGGGCCCCCGCGCTGAGCGTGAACCACTCGACCGGGCAGCCGAGACCCTCGGCGAGGTCGAGTGCCGCGATGATCCGCGCGCACTCCGGCTCGGCCACCGCGCCGAGCGCCTTGGTCGGGTCGCCGCACAGCAGGACCCGCGTGATGCCCTCGGGGTAGAGGTCGGTCGGCGTGCTGACCACGGCGCAGAGGATGCCTGCCTTGTTGAGGCCGGGCGCGCGCTCGACGGGGACGAGGGCTCCGGTGTCGTCGAGGTCGTACTCGACCAGGGACCCCCCGGAGCCGGCGAGGAAGTCACGCAGCTCGTAGGGGTAGACCAGTCCCCGGCGGCGAGCCCGCAGCACCTTGCCGGCGTAGTCGTCGAGAGGCTTCAGCGGCTCGGTCGGCGGCGACTCGATCTCGGCGGTCACACCGGCACCGGGGCGGGCGTGGAAGCGGATGGCGATCGGGGCGGGCACCCCGTCGGGCCCGGCGATCCGGCCCTGGGCGACGACCTCCTCCAGGCCCGCACCCTCGCTCAGCGGAGTGATCTTGCCCTGCAGCGCCGTCAGCTGGTCGAGGTCGGCCTCCACGACGGGCCAGACCTGGACCCAGACGTGGTTCATGTCGAAGCGGACACCGGGGGTGGCCATCGTGGTGCGGGCCCGCCGAATCGCCTCCAGGCAGTTCTCGACCGCGCGCTCCGCGTGCGGCAGCCCGACGACCCGCCCCTCGTCGTCACGGACGACGGCGAGCTGACGCACCTGTGACATCGCCACGAGGCGCCGGTCGGCGGGGTTGCTCTTGGCGACGCAGTCGAACAGCAGGACGTCCTCGGGAGCCTCCAGCCGGGTCACGTCGAAGTCGCGCAGGCGCCACAGGTTGAGCCGGCGTCCCACCATCGGGTGAACGCCGCGGACGCGGTCGTCCTCGGCGAGCGCGCTGTGGTCGTCGTTCCAGCGCACGGTGTAGTAGGCCACGCTGCGGCCCGGGGCGCAGACCGCCACGGCGACCCGGCGTACGCCGGCCGTCCATGGCAGCGCCTCGAGCAGCCCGCGGAGACGCTCGGAGGCCGCGTCGGCCGATTCGGGCACCTCGGGCCAGCGCAGGTAGAGCTCGACGACGGCCTCGTCGCCGGCCGCCCTCTCGGCCAGCTGCGCCGCCACCGAGGCGTTGAGGCCGCCCTCGGGGTCGCCGAGCTCGTCGACGGTGCCGACCGTGGAGACGATCCGGGTCGGCCGCCCCTCGAGCGAGTAGTCGGCGACCGCGAAGGTCCGGCCGCCGACCTGGAGGCTGCGGACGTCGTGGAGGTCGAACTCGAGGTAGTGCCTGCGGATCATCACCTCCAGCAGCGGCTCCCGTTCGGGGATGCCGCTCTCGAGCCGGTGGGCGAGGAACGCCACGATCTGCTCGGGGATGGTGGCCAGCGCCTCGATCCGCGCCGCGCGGTCGGGCGCCCCGGGGTCGGCGGCCAGCCGCTCGACCTCGTCGGCGACTCCGGAGAGGACCTGGCTGCGCTCGGCGTCCACCTGCGGCTGGTCGAACCAGCGGAAGCGCACGCTCCGGGCCAGGTCGCCGACGACGGGGAAGCGCAGCTGGGTGGCGCGGACGAGCCGCTCGAGCTCGTCGCGGGCGACGTGGGCGGTCGCGTCGTCCGCCGGCGCCGGGTCGTCGAGCCAGCGCTCGAGCAGGGCCGTGACGATCCGGATGTCGGTCGCGGTGCGCTGCTGGGACAGGAAGACGCGGAAGACGGCCTCCTCGAGCTCGGGTGTGCGCGTCAGGTCGGGGATGCCGTAGTGGGCGAGCACCCTCTCGAGGCGCTCGCGGTAGGCGTCGGGCAGCGCGGCGCGGTCGGCGTCCAGCGACTGGAGGTAGCTGTGGAAGTGCTCGCGCGGGCTGTGCACGCGCAGCTCGGTGTGGGCCTCCTCGCCCGCCGGGCGGTTGCGGCTCAGCTCCGCCACGTCGGCGAAGAGACTCACCAGGGCAAGCTCCTCGGCCACCAGCTCGGCGTCCGACGCGCGCAGCGACTCACGCGCCGTGAGGTAGTCGCGCAGCGTCCCGCCGTCGCCGGCGGTGAGGTCGAAGCCCATGAGCACGGCCGAGAGGTCACCGCGCAGCCTCGTGGCCCGAGCGGCCGCTCCCTCGTCCTCCGCGGGGACGGGCAGGTCGAGCCCCGGCCCGGACGTCACCTCCGGCGCCACCTCGTCCGCGCCGTCGCCGGTCGGCTCGAGCCGGATCAGCGGCGCGCCGGTCTCGACCTGGCTGCCGGTCATCACCAGCAGCTCCTTGACCGTCGCGTCGAACGGCGCCGGCAGCACCGTCTCCATCTTCATCGACTCCAGCACCAGGACGGCGGCGCCGGCGGCGACCGAGTCGCCCGCCTGCACCGGGGTCGCCACGACGAGCGCGGGCGCCGGGGAACGGAGGACTCCGCCCTCGTCGCGGGTGACCCGGTGGGCCACGCCGTCGACCTCGACCATGTGGACCGGGCCCTGGGAGGCGGTCACGACGCGGAACGTGCGGCCCGACACCGTCAGGCGCGCGTGGTAGTCGTCCAGCCGCTCCAGCTCGGCCTCGACCGTGCGCGCGTCGGCGCCGGCGGCCACGGTGACGCGGTAGCGCCCCGGACCGCTCTGCAGCACGGTCACGGCGTACGTCGCCCCGCGCAGCTTGAGGTCCACCGACTGGCCGACCTGGTGCTGGACCTGTGGCCGGCCGCCGCGCGCGGTCTCGAGCAGGCGGGCGATCTCGACCGCCTCCTCGTCCTCGTAGGCCTCGATCGCCGCGGCGATGAGCGCGACGCCCGAGTGCGCCTCCTCGACCAGCCGGCCCTCGGCACGGACCCGGTCGATCCAGCCGGTGTCGGCCCAGCCGGTCCCACCACCGTCGACCACCTCGGGCTGCGACAGCAGGTCGAGGATGAACGACTTGTTGGTCGCGCCGCCCTCGATCACGACGGTGGTCTCGGACATCGCCCGGCGCAGCCGCCCCAGCGCCTCCTCGCGGTCGCGGCCGACGGCGATGATCTTCGCGATCATCGAGTCGAAGTCGGCCGGGATCGTGTCTCCCTCGCCGACGCCGGTGTCGACCCGGATGCCGGGCCCGGCGGGCAGCTCGAGGAGCGCGATCCGGCCGGGCGACGGCGCGAAGTCGCGGTCGGGGTCCTCGGCGTTGAGGCGTGCCTCGACGGCGTGGCCGCTCTCGACCGGCCGGTCGCCGGTGAGGCGGCCACCCGAGGCGACGTGGATCTGGAGCCGCACCAGGTCGGTGTCGGTGGTGGCCTCGGTGATCGGGTGCTCGACCTGCAGCCGGGTGTTGACCTCCAGGAACGCGAACGCCCGGTCGCCGGGGTGGTAGAGGAACTCGACCGTGCCCGCTCCGCGGTAGTCCACCGCCAGCGCCAGGCGCTCCGCGGCCGCCTTGACCTCGTCGGTCTGCTCCCGCGTAAGCAGCGGCGAGGCCGACTCCTCGATCACCTTCTGGTTGCGCCGCTGCACCGTGCAGTCGCGGACGCCGATCGCCCAGGCCGTGCCCTGCCCGTCCGCGATGAGCTGCACCTCGATGTGGCGCGCACCGGTGACCAACCGCTCGAGGAAGACCACGCCGCTGCCGAAGGCGCGCTCGGCCTCGTCACGGGTGCGCTGGTAGGCGTCCTCGAGCTCGCCGGCCGTCGACACCTTGCGGATGCCGCGCCCGCCGCCCCCGGCGGTCGCCTTGAGCATCAAGGGGTAGCCGATGCGCTCCGCCGCCTCGAGTGCCTCCTCGAGGGTCTCGACGCCGCCGCGACTCCATGGGGCGACCGGCACGCCGACCTCCTCGGCGATCAGCTTGGAGCCGATCTTGTCGCCGAGCTTGCGCATCGACTCCGCGCTGGGGCCGATGAACACCACACCGATCCGGTCGCAGAGGTCGGCGAAGCCCGCGTCCTCGGCGACGAAGCCCCAGCCCACCCACACGGCGTCGGCGCGGGTCTCGCGCAGCGCGCGCTCGAGCACGGCGTGGTCGAGGTAGGGGCGATCGGCGGCCGGCCCGAGGTCGTAGGCCTCGTCGGCCTCGCGGGCGAACATGGCGGTGCGCTCGCCCTCGGTGTGCAGCGCGATCGTGGTGAGCGGCGTGGCGAGGGCGGAGGGGCCGCGGACGGCGTTGAGGTCGCGGACGGCGTGGATGAGCCGCATCGCGGCCTCTCCACGGTTGACGATCGCGATGCGCTGCACCAACCCGACCTCCTGGCTCACCCCGGCTGCCGGGGACGTGCTCCCGAGCGTTCCATGTTTGCGGGCTACCGGCGAGTCAACAAGCGGCGCGCGACGTCTCGCGCTGCCCGCGCACCTGTCGCCGCCTCAGGCGGCGTCGTCACCCCCGCCAAGGTCGGGCAGCTGTGTGGTCTCGATCAGCTGCTCGGCCACGACGCGCAGCTTGAGGTTGCCGTCCTGGGAGTAGCGCAGCAGCACCGACATCGCCTGCTCGGGCGACAGCTTGAACCGCTCCATCAGGATGCCCTGCGCCTGACCGACCGCCTTGCGGGCGTCGACGGCCTCCCAGAGGTTCTGCAGGTTGCGGGCCGACGCCAGCGCGACGGCGGCATGCCGGGCGAAGATGTGGGCCACCGCCACGTCGTCGTCGCTGAAGGCTCCCGGCGTGTCGGCATAGAGGTTCAGGGTGCCGACCGTGGTGTCGCGGGTGCGCAGCCGGACGGCGAGCAGGCTGCGCAGCCCGAGTGCCGAGGCGCTGGCCGCCCACTCGGGCCAGCGGGGGCAGTCGTGGGTGTCGACGACCACGAGCCACTCCTCCTGCTGGCCGAGCTCCAGGTCGGGTCCGGCTCCCGCCTCGTGCTGCGCCGCCTCGAGCCGGTGCAGCACGTCGTCGGTGGCGGCGGCGGTCTCGATGCGGCTGCGGCCGTGCGCGAACACGACGCCGGCCATGGTGCACCCGACGCCGTCCAGAGCGAAGCGCAGCACGGTGTCGAGCGTCTCCTCGACCGTGGGCTCGTCGTGCAGCGCGACGGCGAGCTCGGCGAAGTGCTCCGCCCCAACGTTCACGTGCGCAGTCTCCTCGAGCCACCGGGCAGGTCTGGTCGATTCAAGCACGGCCGCCCGTGCGGTCCGGAGCACGGTCATGCGGCCTCGGTGACTCCCAGCTCGTCGCGCAGCTGCCCGACCAGCCGGGCGATGATCCGCGACACCTGCATCTGGGTCACGCCGATCCGCTCTCCCACCTCCCGCTGGGTGAGCCCCTCGACGAAGCGGAGCCTGAGGACCGTGCGGTCGCGGGGCGAGAGGCGCGAGACCAGCGGCTGCAGCATGTGCCGGGCCTCGCTGCGCAGGAAGTCCCTGTCGTCGCCCACCAGTCGGTCGCCGAGGGTCGTCCGCCCCGAGGAGTCCTGCTCGCGCGGCGCGTCGAGGGAGTCGGGGGTGTAGCACGCGTTCGCCGAGAGCGCCTCGACGACCGTGCGCCGCTCGAGGTCGAGGTCCCGCTGGTAGTCCTCGACCTTGGGGTCGCGGCCCTCGCACAGCGCGAACTCCGCGGCGTACGACGTCATCCGCAGCTGAGCCTCCTGCACTCGCCGCGGCGGCCGCACCATCCATCCGTGGTCGCGGAACCAGCGCCGGACCTCGCCGCGGATCGTCGGGACGGCATAGCTGAGGAAGTCGTGGCCCAGCTCCGGACGGAAGGACGACGCCGCCTTCACCAGTGCCAGCCGGGCGACCTGCTCGAGGTCGTCGGCCGGGGTGCCGCGATGGGAGTAGCGCCGCGCGATGGAGTCGGCGACCCCGAGGTTGGCGATCACGACCTGGTCCCTCAGGGCGTGCAGCTCCTCGGCGTCGTCACATCCGGCGATGCGACGGAAGAGATCGGCCGTGGTGTCGGCACGAGTCGGGTCGGTGGTGAGAACAGCAGGCATGACACGTCCTCGAAGGAGAGGATCCGTGTGCAGCCGACTGTGTGACCGCGATGGACTCGTCCGTGAGTATGCCCCTCCCCCGGTGCAGTGGCAAGGGCCGGGCACATCGGGCGCGCGCGGTCAGCCCCCGGTGGAGTCCGCCAGGGGCAGCGCCGCGACCGCCTCGGCGACCGAGTCGCGGACGGTGAAGAGCTCACTCAGGTTGGTGAGCGTCAGCAGCTCGCGCATCTGCGCGTCGGCACCGGCGAGGACCACGTCGCCGCCGAGCTCGGTGGCCTTGCGGCGAGCCATCACCAGGGCTCCGAGTCCGCTGGAGTCGATGAACTCGACGCGGTTGAGATCGACCACCACGAACGGCGAGAGCTGGACGGTGGCGTACTCGAACTCGGTGACCAGGTCGGGCACCACCGCGAGGTCGATCTCGCCGGACAGCTCGACCAGGGTGTGGCCGGAGACCAGCAGCTCCAGCCGCGCCGGACCGGCGCCCTCAGGCTGCACGGACATGCCACCCCTCCTGCGGCCCCCGACGCTGCGTGCTCATGGGGCGGATTCTAGGACGGTCGGCCGCCTCGACGCGCGTCTCGTGGGCCCAGCAGGCCGACCGGTCGTTTGGAGGCGGGCGCAGTGGGCACTCCCTCTCATAATCCAGCGGCCTACTCTGATGCTCCCGATGACAGATCCCCAGTCTCCGCAGGCGCCTCGTCGACCGACGACGGGACGCGGGAACCGGCTGCTCGCGACGAGCCTGCCGTGGCACGCCGACAGCGTCGGGGAGGCGCGGACCAAGGTGCGCGCCCTGACGATGCAGCAGGGTCTGCCCGCGGAGTGCGTCCGCGCCGCCGCTCTGCTGGCGAGCGAGCTGGTGTCCAACGCCGTCGAGCACGGCGCTCCCCCGTTGCAGCTGCGCGTGCTGACCACGGGCACCGGACTGCGGCTGGAGGTCGACGACGCGTCGCCCACGGCGCCCTCGCTGCTGGGCGTGCCCGCCACGGCCGCGACCGGTCGGGGACTCACCATCGTGGACGCGGTGTCGTCCGCGTGGGGCCACTACTCCACCGTCTCCGGCAAGTGCGTGTGGTGCGACATCGCCACCCCGGCGGGCTGACCCGACGCACCTTCGACCCGCACCACCAGCAGCGCGATGTCGTCGGTCGGCTCCGCCGGCCCGGTCCCCATCAGTCCGTCGGCCGCCCGCTCCGCGCCGTCGTACGGCGTCGCCAGGGCGTCCTGCAGCGTTGCCAGGCCCTCCCCCAGCGACCGACTGCGACGCTCGACCAGTCCGTCGGTGTAGAGGGCGAGCACCGCGTCGTCGGGAAGGTGGACGAGGACGTCGGGCCGCGAGCCGCTGCCGACCCCGATCGGCGGCGACCCGCCCTCGTCGACGATCCTGGCGGGCGCCCCGGGCGCGGAGACGATCAACGGGAGGTGTCCGGCGCGGCCGACGGTGACGTGCCCCGCGACCGGGTCGAGCAGGGCGTAGAGCACGGTGGCGACCATCTGCCCGCCGTCAACGGACTCGAGCTCGTCGAGTCGCCCCAGCACGACCGACGGGCGGGCCTCGACCTGGACCAGGGCGCGCAGGGCCGCGCGGAGCCGGCCCATCGTGGCGGCCGCCCCCAGCCCCTTGCCGACCACGTCACCGACGACCAGGGCGACGCGTCCGTCGGGAAGTGCCCAGCAGTCGACCCAGTCGCCGCCGACACGCGTGCCGGCCGTGGCGGGGACGTAGCGGAGAGCGATCTCGAGGCCCGGCACCGTCGGGGGCGCGGTGGGCGTCAGCGCGTCCTGCAGGGTCAGGGCCGCGTCGCGGTCGCGCTCGGTGAGCAGGGCGCGTGCGAGCGCCTGGGCCGCCTGGTCGGCGACGCCGGTCAACAGCTCCCGATCCGCGGGGCTCCACAGCCTCGGCCGGTCCGACACGACGGTCAGGGAGCCGACCGGCTCCTCCGACACCTCCAGCCGGAGGGCGGCCAGAGCCATGCCGGTGCCACCGACGGCCGCGATGGGATCGGGGCTCTCCCACCACAGGGTCGGGTCCTGCCGGACCACCCGCTCGTGGACGGCCCGCGGGGGTCCGTCGCGATCTGCCCCCAGCACCGTCAGGTGGCCGTCCACCAGCGCCGCGAGCGAGACCCGGTCGACCCCGCTCACCGACGTGAGGGTCTCCCGCACCACGCCGGCCACGTCGACGACCGTGCGACAGCGCCCGAGCCCCTGGGCGTTCGACAGCAGCAGGTCGGTCACGGCCACCGTCCCCCTGAGCTCGCGGTCGCGCTGGCCGAGCTCGACCTCGCTGTAGCGCTCCACCCTCCCGAGGTCGCGGACCACGGTCCAGATGCAGCCGGCCGCGAGCACGGCGAACGTCGCCAGTCGCAGGGAGAGGCTGGACCACCACATCGCGTCGTAGCGCTCGGCGGCGACGGCGTTGAGCGTCACCTCGAAAGCGCTCAGCGTGAGCGCCAGGCCGATCCACGCGCGCAGCGGCGTCGTCGGGCTCCCCGCCGCGCGCACCCACGCGAGCACGGCGACGGCTCCCAGCACGGCGGCCGCGATCTCGATGTCGATGAGCAGCCCGGTGTACTCCGTGCGGTCGGGCTCGATCAGCCCCGGCAGCGGTACGCCGTCGAGGGACACGGCGACGGCCAGGGCGAGCCCGGCGAGCGCCAGCGGCCAGGCGAGCACCGCCGGCAGCCGCACGGCCCCCGCGAGGGCGGCGACGTAGAGGGACAGGTGGAAGAGCAGATAGAGCGCGGCGTTGCTCTGCGGGTCGGTGCCCAGCGGTCCACCCGCAGGGTCGACCACCGGATGGGAGAGCAGCTGGGCCACCATCGCGAGCACGCAGACCAGAAGTCCCGCCGCGAACCAGCCGAGCAGCGCGCCGCGGTCGCGGCGGGCTCGGGCGGCCACGATCGGCAGCGCGATGGCCGCGCCGGTCGGCGACCAGGAGAAGAGCACGCTCGACAGCGACCGGGGCGGGACATCGGTGGCGAGCAGGCCGACGAGCAGCAGCGCGGCGGCCAGCGTGGTCGCCGCGAGTCCGGCCACGAGGTTGAACGACGACGGGGCCAGCGGCTCCCGGCGACGCACCTCGCGCACGCTCGCGAGCCCCGTGGTCGGCATGGGTGCAGTCTGTCCTGCCGGGGGCAGGTCGTCACCACACCCCTCAGGGTGAATCCTCCAGCCACCCCTGGGGGTCGAACAGCCGGTAGTAGAGTGCCGGTGCCCAGCGCTCCTGCGCCGGCGTGAGCTCGGGCGGCCGCAGCCGCCGCAACCGGCCGGGTGGCCGCTCGCCCCGGTCGCGGGAGACCACGTCCCCGGCCTCGGCCCTGCGGGCCGCACGCCGTCGCCCGGCGCGTCGGCCCGGCAGGTGCAGCCGCGTGGACACGATGCCGCGGACGCCGTGCTCGCGGTCCTCGCCGGCGTCGTACCACTCGTCGAGGGCCTCGGCGCAGGCGACCATCGCGGCGAACAGCTCCTCGGGCTCCTCGGGGACGTCTTCGGGCCGGCAGCCGAGGTGCTCGGCCACGAGCGTGCGTAGCAGCACTCTCGGGAACGCATCCGGCGGCGCCGGCTCGTCGAGGTCGCAGCGGTCGTCGACCCCGACGCAGGCGATCTCGCTGTCGGACGTCCACGACCGGCGGTTGAGGTTGTCCGACCCGATGCTCGCCCACCGGTGGTCGATCACGCACGTCTTGGAGTGGACATAGATCGGCAGGCCGTGCTCGTTGGTGAGCCCGAAGACCGCGACCCGGTCGCCGCCCGCCTCCAGCATCGTGGTCATCGCGAGGTTCCGGCCGTACAGCTGCGGGGCCTTGGCCAGCGGGTGGGCCAGGTCCGGCACCAGCGGCAGCACCACGACCACCCTCAGCTGCGGGTTGTTTCGCAGCGCGCCGGCGAAGTGCTCACCGACCTCCCTCGACCAGAGGTACTGGTCCTCCACGTAGACGAGCCGGTCTGCCTGCGTGATCGCCTTGAGGTTGCCCTCCCTCACCGAGCGCTCGCCGCGTGGCGCGAAGTCGTAGCCCACGGGGAGCAGCTGCGGAAAGGTCCGCAGGATCTGGACGACGTCGTGGCCGTCGGTCTCGGGCGGCGGGGGCCACTGCTCACCCAGCGGACCGGGCCGCAGCCGCTCGGACCGGGCCAGGCTGGACAGCAGCTTGCCGGGATGGACCGTGAGCGGGAGGCTGTCCTCCCAGCGCTCCCGGAACGTGGTCTCGACGTCGTGGACCGCCGGCCCCTGGATGGCCGCCTGGACGTCGTGCCACGCCGGGTGCGGACCGTATGCCGGCGACATCGGGAGTGCCTGGCGGTCCCCGAGGTGCCGCTCGTCGTCGCGGCGGCTGTGGCACAGGTCGATGCCGCCCACGTAGGCGATGTCGCGCGACGCGTCGTCGGCGTGACGCAGCACGACGAGCTTCTGGTGGTGGGAGCCGCGGATCCGCACCCGCATGTCGCGCAGGCACTCCCCGCCGGCTTCCTCGATCTCCTCGCCGAGGAAGCGGTGCTGCTCACCGCTGAACCCCAGGCGGTGCCAGTGCGAGCGCCACAGAAGCCCGCGGACGTCCACTCCGCGCAGGGCCGCATCGGTCAGGGTGCGGGTCAGCGTCGACGACGGGTCGTCGGTCAGCTGCTGGTCGGGGTCGCCGCGCCAGTCGGCGAAGTAGAGCCGGTCGCCCGCCTGGAGCGCGCCGATCCGCTCGTGCAGCTCCGCGAAGTAGTCCCGGCCGTGCACGATCGCCCGCAGGGTGTTGCCGGACGACCAGGCGCGACCGTCAGCATGCCGCGCGTCGATGCGCGTGTGCTCGTTGCCCCGCTCGCTCGTCGTGAGCAACCATTCCGACACCGCCACGGCGACATGGTGCCAGAGGGGCGCAAGCATGTCGCACGGCAGAACGGGAACGACAGCCACATGCACTCCACCCCCACCACCCGGTGGCAGCGCCTGAGCCGGGCTGCCGTCTATGCCGTGATGGTGGCCTTCCTCGTCACCACTCTCGCGTTCCTGATCCGGGTGCAGTTCCACCCACTGGTGCGACTCGACGAGGACGCCATCGTCGCGGCGACCGACGTGACGCGAGGCCATCCGGGCCTGCTCGACGCGTTGGTGCTGTGGCAGAAGGTCAGCCGTCCGTTCACCAGCTATGTGGTGGTGGCGATCCCCTGCTGCCTGGCCGCGTGGTGGCTGCTCCGCCTGCGCACGCGAGCCTGGTGGGCGTTCGTGACGATGATGGTCGGCTGGGGTCTCGCGTCGCTGCTCAAGGAGCTGGTGCAGCGCGCCCGACCGGTCGTGGACGACCCGGTGTCGCAGTCGCCGGGCTACTCGTTCCCCTCGGGGCACGCCTCCAACGCGGCGATCATCGCGACCACGCTGGTGCTGCTGTTCTGGCCGGCGCTGTCGCCGGCGCTGCGCCGTCTCGCCGTTGCCGGCGCGGCGGCGTGGGTGGTGCTCACCTGCCTGGACCGGGTCTTCCTCGGCGTCCACTACCCCAGCGACATCGCCGGCGGCGTGCTGCTCGGCTGCGGCCTCGTGCTCGCGTCGTACGCCGGCTACGTCGGGTGGCGCCCGGCCGTACCCAAGTCCCTCACCCCGGAGAAGCACTCCGGCGACCCCGCAAGGAGCTGACCATGGCGTTCCTCACCCGCTACGACGTCGACACCCGCACCCCTCGGGCCCGCGACGCCCTGCGTGACGTGGCCGTGCGGGCGGTGGCACCGGCCGTCGTGCTGTGGCTGGTCGTCGTCGCGTTCGGCTGGATGCTCGTCGACGGTCCGCTGCGATCGCTCGGGCGCGCCGAGGAGCAGGTCAACGACGCCGTCGCCGCCGACCGCACCCCCACGTGGACCACGCTGTCGGAGTACTTCTCCCTGATCGGCAGCACGCCGGTGATCATCGGGGTCTGCCTCGCGGTCTGTCTGGCGTTCTGGGCGGTGACCCGGCGGTGGTGGCTGGCCCTCGTGCCGCTGCTGGCCATCACCCTCCAGTCGATCGTCTTCGTCACGTCCGCCTACGTCGTGGGCCGCGACCGCCCGACGGTCAAGATGCTCGACGACTCCCCGCCGACGACGAGCTATCCCAGCGGCCACGAGAGTGCCACGACCGCGCTCTACCTGTCGTTCATGCTGCTCGCGCTCCGGATCCGGCAGCCCGCGCTGCGCTGGGTCCTGGTCGCGCTGTGCGCGCTGATGCCGGCTCTGGTCTTCTACGGCCGGCTCTACCGGGGCATGCACCACGTCACCGATCTGGTGGCCGGCATCGTGAACGGCCTGGTCTGCGCAGGACTGGCCTGGGGCTACCTCCGTCGCGACGACCGCGGCCTCGCGTCGGAGGCGCAGCCGGCCGAGCGTCAGGTCCGGGCGTAGCGGGCCCGGGCGAACGCGTAGACGCCGTAGGCCGCGATGCCGAGCGCGACCGCCGCCAGCAGCACCTGCCCGAACGGTGCGTCCCGCAGGGTGCGGAGAGCCCCGTCGAGGCCGGTGGCCTCACCGGACTTGTGCGTGACCGCGGCGACCAGGAACAGCACACCCACGACCCCCAGCGCGACCCCCTTCGCGGGATACCCGATCCGCGCGGCGAGCACCGCGAACCGGCCGGGGTGCTCGCGGAGGTCCTCCAGGAACTTCTGCTTCCAGCCCTTGTAGACGTGATAGGCCCCGATCCCGATGACGCCCACCCCGACGGCCCCCACCAGGAACTGCCCGCCCGGCTGCTCCATGAGGGTGCCCGTGAAGTCCTTGGTCTGCTTCGAGGAGCTGGTGTGACCGCCCTGCGCGAACGTGAGCGAGGTCCAGGCGATGGCGCCGTAGGCGACCGCCTTGCCGGCCGCCTTGACCCGGTCGGAGGTCTCGTGGCGGGTCGCGATCTCGGTCAGCTGCCACAGCGCGAGCAGCACGAACCCCGCGAACGCCACCCACAGCAGCACCTGGCCGTACGACTCCCGGGCGAGGGTGCCCAGGGCGCCCGACTGGTCGGCGTTCTTGCCGCCGCCTTCGCCGAAGGCCACCTGGAGCGCGATCCAGGCGATGAGCAGGTGGAGCAGCCCGTTCGCGGCGTAGCCGAGGCGGGCGCCCCAGCTGACGAGGGCGGAGTCGGAGGCGCGGGAGGCGGCCTGGCGCACGTCGGAGTTCGTCGTCATGGCCGAGGAGTACCCCATCGCGCCCCCGATGCACCACCATCCCACCGCAGGAGGACCGGATGACCCGCAGCGAACCGACCGAGGACCGGAGCGTGGTGGTGGTCAACCCGACCAAGGTCGACGACCTCGACGCCGTACGCCGGGTGCTGGAGGAGGCGGCCGACACGGCCGGCCGCGCCGCCCCTCAGCTGGTGGAGACCAGCGAGGACGACCCCGGCTTCGGGCAGACCCGCGATGCCGTGTCCGACGGTGCGACCCTGGTCTGCCCGCTGGGCGGGGACGGCACCGTGCGCGCCGTGGCGCAGGAGCTGGCGGGCGGGCGGGTGCCGCTCGGCCTCCTCCCCGGGGGCACCGGCAACCTCCTGGCCCGCAACCTGGGGACACCGATCGACGACCTGGCCGAGGCGTTCACCGTGGCCCTCACCGGGCAGGACCGCGTGGTCGACGTGGGCTGGATGGTGCTCGACCCACGCGGCGACCAGCAGGGGGAGGCGATCCCCGCGGCCGCGCCCAACGTGCACTGCTTCACGGTGATGGCGGGGCTGGGCTTCGACGCCCAGATCATGGGCGACGCCCCGGAGGGCCTCAAGGCGCGGGTCGGCTGGGCCGCCTACGTCGCGAGCGGCGGGCGGCACCTGCTGGACGACGGGTTCGGGCTCTCGGTCGAGGTTGACGGGGCCGGGACGTCGTACGACGAGGCGCGCACGGTCGTGGTCGGCAACTGTGGCGAGCTCACCGGCGGGATGGTGCTGCTGCCCGAGGCGGTCGTCGACGACGGGGTCCTCGACCTGGCGGTGCTCACGCCCCGTGGGCTGACGGACTGGGCCCGGGTGGCGGCGCGCGTGGTCGCGGGGCGCGAGACCGACAGCCCGCATCTCGAGCGGAGCCGGGGCCGCGACGTGACCCTGCGCGTCGACCGGCCACAGCTCACCGAGGTGGACGGCGACGTGCTGTCGGAGGCCTCGAGCGTCCGCCTGGTCGTCCAGCCGGCGTGCCTGACGGTGCGGGTCCCCCGGTCCGGCGCCTAGCGACGCGCGACACTAGACCGCGAGCTCGAGCCGGGGCTCCCTTCCGAGGAAGTCGCCGTAGCGCCGCGCCGCGCCGGCGAGCAGGTCCCGCTCGCCGGCGGCCAGCCGACGCCACGGGCGCACGTCGAAGCGCACCGTCCGGTCGGTGACCGTGCGCTTCATGTCGCCGACGATCTGGGACCCGACCACCGCCATGCCCAGGAAGCGCTCGGGGGCCCTGTCGTGGTGGCCGGCGAGGTCGAGGAGGAGGCGGGAGTCCTGGTAGCCGCGGTAGTACTCGTCGAGGATCTGCAGGAGGTGGCCCCTGTCGGCCGCCACTCCGGGCGGCGCCGCGTCGGCCAGGTGCCAGAAGCGCCGCCCCTCCACCTCGACCGAGACCAGCGCCTCACCCGCGGCCGCCAGGGCGCGCCGCGCGACGGTCAGCGACTGCGAGCTCCAGTAGGCCAGGTCACGATCGGTCACCGGGCCGTGTCCGCCGACGTAGCGCACGGCGAGCTCGGCCAGAGCCGCCTCGCCGGAGAGGTCGCGGGACCCGACGACGACCTGGTCGAACGAGGTGTAGGTGTGCTCCCCCGCGGCACGCGGGCCGCTGCAGACGAGCTCCTCGACCTCCGCGACGGCCGCCAGGATCATCAGCACGAATCCCGTCAGGTCCTCGCCGCGGGCGGACAGGGCCGCCCCCAGCTCGGTGCGGGTCAGCGGGCGGTCGGCGACCTCCGAGGCGACCAGGTCGAGCAACCGAGTGCGGCGAGCGCCCTCGATGCCCTGGTCGCGCAGCTGACGGTCGTAGGTCGGCAGGACGCGCGGCCGGGTCAGCGCCATCAGCCACGAGAGGTCCTCGGTGGTCACGTAGTGCCAGGTGAACCGCAGCGCGTGGGTGCGCACGAACCGCCCGGCGTCCAGCGGCGTGAAGACGTCCTGCTCCGAGGTCGCTCCGCATCGGGTGCCGACGGCCCAGGCGACCTGGGACGGGTTCTCGGCCTGCACGGCGAGCAGGTGTCGCACCACGGACTCCGGGTCCGCCTCGGGCGGCCCCTCCAGTCGCAGATTGTGCAGGCGCCAGCGCGCGACGTCCGCGAGCGTCAGTGTCTCTCCCCTGGTCATGGTGCCGTCATCGCGTCCTCATAGTCCGGTCAGCCCGCGCTCCACGACACCCAGGAGCACCTCGAGCGCCCCGTCGCGCTCGGCCTCCGGCAGCTCGCGCAGCGGCCCCGACAGGCACAGCACGGAGAAGCCGTGGACGGCGGCCCAGCAGCCGACGTCGGCACCCAGCCTGCGCTCGGGCGGCATCGCCCCCACGGTGACCAGGTCGTCCAGGCACCGGCCGAGCAGGAGGTAGGGACCGGCGGCCTTGAGGTCGGCGAGCCCGTCGTCGCCCTTCGCGGGGGCTCCGATGGGTGGGGCCGGAGTCGAACCGCCCGGCGGGGCCTGCTCGCCGGCGGTCGGGTGCTCCTCGCTGAAAGCGACGGCGAAGAGGCCGGGCTCGGCCAGCGCGAACTCGACGTAGGCGCGGCCCACCTCGTGCAGCCTCGCGAGCGCCAGCCGCGCCGAGTCGGGCTCGTCGAGCCGGTCGAGCCGGCGTCGCATGAACTCCTCGAGCCGCTCGGCCGCGACCGTCGCGATCTCGCCCAGCAGCTCGTCGCGGTCGGCGAAGTGCCGGTAGGCGGCGTTGTGGGAGACGCCCGTACGCCGCGCCACCTCGCGCAGCACCACGCCCTCCGGTCCCTGCGCGCGGGCCAGCTCGACGCCGGCCTCGAGGAGCGCGGCACGCAGGTTGCCGTGGTGGTAGGGACGCACGGCCGCAGGATATCCGGGAAGCATGTTGACAGTGGTCACATTCTGTGTGAGCCTATGTGGACACTGTCCACATAGCCGCCACGACCCGGGAGGCTCCCCGTGACCCGCAAGCTGCCGATCCTGCTCACCGTGTGTGCAGCGGTGCTCGCCATCAACCTCGACACCACCATCGTCAACGTCGCCCTGCCGAGCATCGCCGTCGACCTCGACGCCGGCACCCGCGCCCTGCAGTGGGTCGTCGACGGCTACAACCTGGCCTTCGCCGCCCTGGTGCTCGCCGCCGGCAGCCTGTCGGACCGCTACGGGCGACGCCCGGCCCTGATCCTGGGCCTGCTCGGCTTCGCCGCGGCCAGCGCCGTCGGAGCGGTCGTCACGTCGGCCGAGGCGCTGGTGGCCGCGCGGGTCGCGATGGGCACGTTCGCGGCCGTGATCTTCCCGACGACGCTGTCGATCATCAGCAACACCTTCCCGGACCGGCGCGAGCGGGCCGCCGCCCTCGGCGTCTGGGGGGCCGTGGTGGGCATCGGTGTCGCCGCCGGGCCGGTGACCGGTGGCGCTCTGCTCGAGCACTTCGCCTGGGGCAGCGTCTTCTGGGCCCTGGTGCCGCTGGCCGTGACGACCGCGGTGGCGGCGTACCTGCTCGTGCCCGAGTCGCGCGACCCCGCCGTGCCCCGCCTCGACCGGCCCGGCCTGGCGCTGTCGGTGCTCGCCCTCTCGACCCTGACCTACACGATCATCGAGGCGCCGGCCCACGGCTGGTCGTCCGCGCGCACGCTCGGAGGCTTCGCCGCTGCCACGGCGCTGCTGGCCGTCTTCGTGGCCGTCGAGCGGCGCGTCGCCCACCCCATGCTCGACGTCACGCTCTTCCGCGACCGGCGCTTCAGCGCCGCCAGCGGTGCGGTGACCGTCACGTTCTTCGCGCTCTTCGGGTTCATCTTCGTGATCACCCAGTACATGCAGTTCGTGCGCGGCTGGGGTGCGCTCTCGACGGGCACGCGGATCCTCCCGGTCGCGCTGAGCATCGCCGCGGCCTCCGTGCTCGGCGCCGCGCTCGCACCCCGGATCGGCACCAGGGTCGTGGTGACGACGGGACTGGTGCTCTTCGGAGGGGCGTTCCTGTGGATGTCGACCGACGCCGTCGACACGTCGTACGCCGCGGTGATCGTGCCGCAGATGATCCTCATGGGACTGGGCATGGGCCTGATCAGCACGCCCGCGACCGAGTCGATCCTGCAGGTGCTGCCGCCCGCCCGCGCGGGTGTCGGGTCGGCCGTCAACGACGCGACCCGGGAGCTCGGGGGAACCTTCGGCGTCGCCGTGGTCGGGTCGGTCTTCTCCAGCGTCTTCGCCGACCGCCTGGCGGCGTCGACCTACGCCGCCGCGCCGGGCGGCCTGCTCACCCGGGCGCAGGACTCCGTCGCCGTGGCGGCCTCCGCGTCCGGCACCGACCCGCGCCTGCTGCCCGCGTTCCACGACGCCTTCATGGCGGGCCTCGAGACGACCACCACCGTGGTCGGCGTGCTCTGCCTGGCCGGGGCGGTGGTCGCGGCGTTCGCCCTGCCCGGGCGGTCCGGGTCGGCCCACGCGCCGGCCGCCGAGGAGGCGCTGGCGGTCGCCGCCTGACGACGATCCGCCCAGCGGGTCACGGGAGCGGCGGCAGCAGCAGCGAGCTGTCGCCGAACTCGTGCCAGCGGTAGTCGGCGCCGACCGCCGCGTCGTACGCCGCCTGCGCGAGCTCGGGTCCGGCCACGGCCTCCACCAGGAGCAGGTGCGAGGCCTGGGGGTCGTGCCAGCCGCTGACCAGGCCCGTGACCACGCGCGGCGGGTCGGCGGGGGTCACGACCCGGTCGGTCCAGCCCGCGGCCGCCAGCACCCGGCCGTCCGCGCCGACGGCCGACTCCAGCGCCCGGGTCACGGTCGTGCCGACGGCCACCACCCGACCGCCGCCGGCCCGCGCCGCCTCGACCAGTCGGGCGGTGCTCGCGGAGACCGAGAAGCGCTCGGGCTGGGGCCCCTCGCCGGCCTCCTGCGACGACACACCGGTGTGCAGCGTGACCGGCGCGACCGACACGCCGCGGGCCACCAGGCGGGTCACCAGCTCGGTGGTGAACGGCCGCCCGGCCGACGGCATCTCCGCGCTGCCCGGCCGGGTGGCGAAGACGGTCTGGTAGGCCGCCAGCGGCAGCCGGCGCGCGAGGTAGCCGTAGGCGATCGGCCGCCCGCGCCGGGCGAGCTCGCGGTCCAGCGGGCCGGCGACCCGCGCCCGCCAGAGCCGGTTGCCGTCGCCCGTCGGGGAGGAGCGCCAGGGATACGGCTCGCGGAGGGTCAGCGTGGCGGGGCCGACCCGCACCTCATCGCCGATGCAAGCGTCGAGCACCGCCCGGGCGGCGTCGGGGGCGGTGCGCAGCTCGACGACCCAGTCGCCGTCGTCGAGCTGGACGGCCAGGTGGGCCACCACGGGACGCCCGCTCAGCTCGGCGTCGAGCTGACGGGGCGCCGTCGCCGAGTCGTTGACGACGACCACGTCGCCCGGCCTGAGGTGGTCGGCCAGATGGTCGAAGCGGTCGTGCACGATCCCGTCGCGACTCGCCACCAGGAGCCGGACCCGGCCGCGCGACCCGCCCCGGTCCTCGGGAGGGGCGTCGGCGAAGGCGCCGACTGGCAGGGTGAAGCGGGTGCTGGGCCGCTCGGCGAGGAGGCTCATCGAGCGCTCCCCGAGACGGCCGGCTCGGGCAGGTCGGCGGCACGGTAGCGACCCGCCGGCGGCCGGCGGTCGAGCAGTCCGAGCAGGCGGGGCACGACCGTCTCAGGGAGGGGCCGGTCGCTGATGTCCTCGCCCGGGAAGGCCGCCTGGTGCATCTCGGTGCGCAGGTCGCCCGGGTCGACGGCGTACGTCGTCAGCTCGGGGTTCTCCGCCCCGAACGTGAGCACGAGGTGCTCCAGGGCCGCCTTGGAGGCCCCGTAGAGCCCCCAGCCCGGGTAGTGCTCGACGGCCGCGTCGGAGGTGACGGCGAGCAGGATCCCGCGGCTGGCGCGCAGCAGCGGGAGCAGGGCGCCGGTCAGCACCAGCGGCGCACCGACGTTGGGCCGCCAGACCTGCTGGAGCTGGTCGACCGTCACGGTCTCGAGCCTCGGCAGCGGCGACGGTCCGAGGGTCCCGGCGTTGTGGACGAGCAGGTCGAGCCGGCCGAGGTGCTCGACCTCGGCCCGCAACGTGTCGCGGTGGGCGGCGTCGGTCAGGTCGCCCGGGACGGTCACGATCGCCGAGTCGGCGAGGTCGGCGAGCCGCTCCGCCCTCCGCGCGTCGGTGACCACCGTCCAGCCGCGGGCGGCGAGACCGAGCACGAGCTCTCGGCCGAGACCGGCCGATCCGCCGGTGACGAGGGCGACCCGGGAAGGGTCAGGTGAGTTGAAGTTCTGTGTCATGTGAGCCAGTATTAAAGTTCAAGTGAACTTGAGCTCAAGGGGAGACCGCGATGAACACCCACGACGTGCTCTCGATCTCCGAGGTCGCGGAGCGCAGCGGCTTCGCCGCGTCGGCGTTGCGCTACTACGAGGCGGAGGGGCTGATCCAGGCCAGCCGCTCCCCCGGTGGGAGACGCTGCTACGAGCGCGGCGTGCTGCGCCGGCTCGCGTTCATCCGGGCGGCGGCCAACGTCGGGCTGACCCTGGAGGAGATCAGGGCCGAGCTCGACCGCCTGCCCGACGGACGCACCCCCACGAAGGCCGACTGGGAGCGGATCTCGCGCCACTGGCGGGCCCGGCTCGACGAGCAGCTCGCGGCGCTTCAGCGGCTGCGCGACGGACTGGACTCCTGCATCGGCTGCGGCTGCCTGTCGCTGCGGCGCTGCGGCTTCAGCAACCCCGGCGACGTCGCCGCCGCCAGCGACGGCGCTCCCGGGGCGGCGTACCTCCCGGCGCTGCTGCGCCGCCCCCACCGGGTGCGGTGAGCGCCGGGGCCGCAGCGATCCGCCGTACTCCCGACTCCTGCGCCGTACCCACGACTCCTGCGCCGTACCCCCCACTCCTGCGCCGTTGGGGGGACTGAGTTACCCGCCGGCGGCGCACTCAGTGCATACAACGGCGCAGGAGTGGGGGCCCCAGCGGCAGCCAGACCGGATCGGGCTGTCGGCTCGGCGACGAGTCGGCGTCCGGCCCGCCTCGGGCCTCCGCCCCCCACTCCCGCGCCGTACTCCCGACTCCTGCGCCGTTGGGGGGACTGAGTGACCCGCCGGCGGCGCACTCAGCGCCTACAGCGGCGCAGGAGTGGGGGCCCCAGCGGCAGCCGGAGGACCCACCACGACGGCCTGCGACGTGTCGGCGTACCAGCCCGGGGCCGACCAGGCTTCTCAGTCCTTGGGGCCGCCGGCGACGTAGATGACCTGGCCGGAGACGAAGCCGGCGCCCTCGCTCACGAGGAACGACACCGTGTGGGCGATGTCCTCCGGCTGACCAACCCGGCCCACGGGGGCGAGGCTGGCGGCACCCTGGAGGAACTCGTCGAAGGGCACCCCGATCCGCTCGGCCGTGGCGGCCGTCATGTCGGTCTGGATGAAGCCGGGGGCCACCGCGTTCGCGGTCACCCCGAACCTCCCCAGCTCGATCGCGACCGTCTTGGTGAAGCCCTGCAGACCGGCCTTCGCGGCCGAGTAGTTCACCTGGCCGCGGTTGCCGAGGGCAGAGGTGCTCGACAGGCAGACGACCCGCCCGAACCCCGCCTCCCTCATGTGCGCCTGGACCGCGCGGGTCATCAGGAACGCGCCACGCAGGTGGACGCCCATCACGGCGTCCCAGTTGTCGACGGTCATCTTGAAGAGCAGGTTGTCGCGGATGATCCCCGCGTTGTTGACCAGGATCGTCGGCGGGCCGAGCTCCTCGACCACCCGAGCGACGGCGGCCGTCACCGAGCCCTCGTCGGCCACGTCGGCCCCGACGGCCAGCGCTCGACCGCCGGCGGACTCGATCGACGCGACGGTGCCCGCACAGGCGGCCTCGTCGAGGTCGAGGGCGGCCACGGCATGTCCGTCCTGAGCCAGCCGTACGGCGGTGGCGGCGCCGATGCCGCGGGCCGCTCCGGTGACGATCGCGACGCGAGGGGTGTCGGGCATGGGGATTCCTTCCAGTGTCTGGCCGGAGCCTAGCGGCGGCCCCGTGGCCCACCCGCCCGGGTCACCAGCCCCGGGTGCCGGCTCCGCCCTTAAACGGCCCGACGACCGTGGAGGTGATCCAGCCGCCGTAGAACCCGCCCTCCTGCGGCACCACCCGCTCGCCGTCGACCCAGCAGGAGTCGACGAGCGCCGGCATCACCGCGAGGTGGCCGCGCAGCGCGTCGTACGCCGGCACGGGTGCGGGGTAGTGCCAGGCCGCCCGAGCGGCGACCCGCTCCCCCACCACCAGGTCGAAGTACGACGCCCGCCCCTTGTACTCGCACCAGGTCGTCCCGTCGACCGGCACCAGCACGCCCGCCGCGAAGGCGCTCGCCGGGAGGTAGTAGGTGGGCGGGTGGCTCGTCTCCAGCACCTGCAGCGAGCGGTCGGTCGAGGCGACCACGACCTCCGCGAACCTCACCTCCACCCGCGCGTCGGACGCGCGCACGGCGGGCGGGCGCGGATAGTCCCAGACCGACTCGGGCTCACCCATGCCCCGAGCGTACGTCGCCAGGTGAGGCATGCCTTTCTTGACCGGTTCAAGAAAAGACGGCAGGGTCGGTGTCGTGGCCCCGGACACCGAGCAGCAGCTGCGCGACGCGGGCCTTCGCGTGACCAGGCCCCGCATCGCCGTGCTCGCCGCCCTGCGACGGCACCCGCACGCCGACACCGAGCGGGTCATCGCCGAGGTCCGCGAGAGCCACGGCCCGGTCTCCCACCAGGCGGTCTACGACGTCCTGCGGGTGCTCACCGACGCGGGGCTCGTGCGCCGCATCCAGCCCACCGGCTCCACGGCCCGCTACGAGGTCCGCGTGGGCGACAACCACCACCACCTCGTGTGCCGCGGCTGCGGGGCCGTCGCCGACGTCGACTGCGCCGTCGGCGAGACCCCGTGCCTGTCCGCGGCCGACGACCGCGGCTTCGCCATCGACGAGGCCGAGGTCGTCTACTGGGGCCACTGCCCGTCCTGCGCGACGCACGACCGTCCCGCCGAGGCCTCCTCCCCCGACCTGTCCCCCCACTAGACGCCCCACCCGAAAGGAAAGTCATGCCCGGTCAAGAGCACGATGCCGTCATCGGCGACGTCCAGGACGAGTCCCGCGAGGCGGGCTGCCCGGTCCTGCACGGCGACCAGCACCACCCCACCGCTGGAGGTGGCAACCGCGACTGGTGGCCCGACCGGCTCAACCTGGCGATCCTGCGCAAGAACGCGCCGGCCTCCGACCCCATGGACGCCGGCTTCGACTACGCCGCGGACTTCCTGACCGTCGACCTCGACGAGCTGGCCGCCGACGTCGACGCGGTGCTCACCGACTCCCAGGACTGGTGGCCGGCCGACTTCGGCAACTACGGCCCGCTCTTCATCCGGATGGCGTGGCACAGCGCCGGCACCTACCGCATCTCCGACGGCCGCGGCGGCGCGGGGGCGGGCATGCAGCGCTTCGCCCCGCTCAACAGCTGGCCCGACAACGTCAACCTCGACAAGGCGCGCCGGCTGCTCTGGCCGGTCAAGAAGAAGTGGGGCCGGAGG
>CAZQCA010000023.1:9716-22783 GCA_964591845.1 uncultured Nocardioides sp. | reverse complement strand
CGATGCGCTGGTCCGCATCCTCGACGCCCGCGGGGTGATCGTGGTGATCGAGGCGGAGCACCTCTGCATGACGATGCGCGGCGTGCGCAAGGCCGGTGCCCGCACCGTGACGTCCGCGGTCCGCGGCATGATGCGCGACCTCGCGACCCGCAGCGAGGCGATGGCCCTGATCCACCGGCGGCCATGAGCGTCGGCGGGCCGACCGTCGACGTGCGGGCGGACCTCGGACGGCCGTGGGTGATGGGCGTCCTCAATGTCACCCCCGACTCGTTCTCCGACGGTGGGCGCTGGGCGGCCACCGACGACGCCGTCGCCCACGGGCTCGAGCTGGCCGCCGACGGCGCCGACCTGGTCGACGTGGGAGGTGAGTCCACCCGCCCCGGGGCCACCCGGCCGCCGCTCGCGGAGGAGCTCGACCGCGTGGTGCCTGTCGTAGAGGCGCTCGTGGCGGGTGGCGTCGCGGTCTCCGTGGACACCATGCGGGCCGAGGTGGCCGAGGCCGCCGTCGGCGCCGGCGCCTGCGTCGTCAACGACGTGTCCGGCGGGCTGGCGGACCCCGGGGTCCTGGACGTGGTGGCCCGCACCGGCGCGGCGTACGTCGCGATGCACTGGCGGGCCCACAGCGACCGCATGCAGTCCCTCGCGTCGTACGACGGCCCCGGAGGAGTCGTCGAGGCGGTCTGTGCGGAGCTCGGCGAGCGCGTGGCCGCGGTCGACGCCGCCGGCATCCCGAGGGAGCGGCTGGTGCTGGACCCGGGCCTCGGCTTCGCCAAGACCGCCGACCACAACTGGGCTCTGCTCCGCGGCTGGCACCGGCTGGAGGCGCTGGGCCTGCCGCTGCTGCTCGGGGCCTCGCGCAAGTCCTTCCTCGGGGCGCTGCTGGCGGCCACGGACGGCACGCCACGCCCACCCACGGGGCGCGAGGCCGCCCATGCCGGCCTGGTCGCGCTGATGGCCGGGCGGGTCTGGGGCTTCCGCGTGCACGACGTACGCGCCACGCGCGACGCGCTGGCCGTCGCCCGGCGGATGACCGAGGAGGAGCCGTGGACGAGCCCTTCGTGACGCGGCCTGCGGCCGCTCCTCAGGACGAGCCCTTCGTGACGCGGCCTGCGGCCGCTCCTCAGGACGAGCCCTTCGTGACGCGGCCTGCGGCCGCTCCTCAGGACGAGCTGACGATCACGGGCATCGAGTGCTTCGCCCACCATGGCGTCTTCGAGCACGAGCGCCGCGACGGGCAGCGCTTCGTGGTCGACCTGACGCTCGGGCTGGACACCGCACCCGCGGCGGCCTCCGACGACTTGCGCGACACCGTCGACTACGGGAGTCTCGTGACCGCGGTCGTGACCGCGGTCGAGCGGGATCCGGTCGACCTGATCGAGACCGTGGCCGGCCGGCTCGCCGACACCTGCCTCCAGGTGCCCCAGGTCGAGTGGGCCCGGGTCACCATCCACAAGCCGGACGCACCCATCGAGGCGACGTTCACCGACGTCGCCCTGACGATCACCAGGAGACGAGGGCACCAGTGATGGAGACCCCCAACCCGCACATCGTCGATGCCGACACGATCACGGGTGAGATGCGGCCGATCCGCCGCGTGGTGGTCGCGCTGGGGTCCAACCTCGGCGACCGGCTGGCGAGCATCCAGGGCGCGGTGACCTCCCTGGCCGACACCCCCGACGTCTGGCTGACGGCGGTGTCCCCGGTCTACGAGACGGCGCCGGTCGACTCGCCCGACGACTCGGGCCCCTATCTCAACGCCGTCGTCCTGATGGACACCACGCTGCCCGCCCACCGACTCCTCGACCGGGCCATGGCCATCGAGGACGCCTACGACCGCGAGCGGCCCGAGGGCGTGGTCAACGCTCCCCGCACGCTCGACGTCGACCTGATCGTGGTGGGCGACCGGCGCAGCGACACCGAGGCCCTACGGCTGCCGCACCCCCGGGCCGGCGAGCGGGCGTTCGTCCTGCAGCCGTGGCACGACCTCGAGCCCGACGCGGTGCTGCCCGGCGCAGGACCGGTGGCCGACCTGCTCTCGGCCACCGACCGGGACGGGATCGTGCGCAGGGACGACCTGGCCCTCGAGATCCCGTGACCCGCCCGTGACCGAAGGGCCCGAGGAGCCGCAGGGCCGACTGCGGCCGGTGTCTGCAGCGCAGATCACGGCGCTGGCCCTGGTGGGCCTGGTGCTCGGGCGGCTCGCCCACCCGGTGCTGCAGTCGTGGCGGGGCGTGGCGCCGGTCGTCACCTGGCTGCCCACGCTGTTGTTCGGGTTCGTCGCGGCCATCCTGGTCGTCGCCACGGTCGGCACGCGCAGGGCACAGAGGGGCGTCCGGCCACGGCCGGACCCGCAGCACATGGTCAACCGCTTCGTGCTCGCGCGGGCCACCGCGATGGTGGGCGCCGTGGTGGCCGGGGCCTATGCGGGGTACGCCGTCAGCTGGCTCGGTCTCGAGGCCGAGCTGGCGTCCCAGCGGGCGCTGAGGTCGGCCGCGGCGGCGGTGTCGGCGTCCCTGATGGTGGCCGCAGCGCTGCTCCTGGAGCGAGCGTGTCGCGTCAGATCGGACGACGACGAGGCTTAGTCTCCCTCCATGGCATCTTCCCCCTCTGCTCGCCGCCGGCAGCGCAGCACCCGCCTCACGGTTGCTGTCGTCCTGCTGCTCGTCGCCGCCGCCTCGGTCGCGGGCGCGCTCATGGCCGGGTCACCGGTCCTCGTCTCCCTCGCCGCCGTCCTCGCCGTCGCCCTGGGGGCCACGGCCACCCGGATCACCCACACCGAGCTGATGGCCTCGCGCCGCGAGGGCTATGGCGCTCTCGCGCGTCAGGCGCAGGCCTACGCGGGCATCACCGAGGCGCGGGCCGACGAGAACACCCGCTTCGCCTCGGCGCTGCGGGAGCGGATCGACCACGGCGCCGCCGCTCTGGGGCAGATCGAGGAGGCGCTCTGCGCCGCCCAGCACCGGGCGGCCGAGGCGGTCCGCTCCGCCAGGTCCGAGGCCGAGCGCGCCGACCGCGCCGAGGCCGAGGGGGCCCTCTATGCCCGTCGCCTCGACGAGTCCGAGGCGCGCGCCGCCGAGGCCGCGCTGCGGGTGGCCGAGCTCGAGCAGGAGCGCGACGTGCTCCGTGCCGAGCTGGACTCCTGGCAGGCCATGGGCACTCAGCCCCTGCGCCGGCACGCCTGACCGCGCGTCAGACGGGGTCGCCCTGGCCGTCGCGCAGTGAGTCGCGCAGCGCCCGGTGGATGCCGTTGGGCGTGAGCACGCCCACGAAGTCGGCGTCACGGCGTACGCCGACCAGGTTGCGGTCGTCGTCGAGCATGAGCGCGAGCGCGTCCTCGAGCGTGTCACCCAGCTCGACCGTGGCCGCCAGATCCCCCGTGCGGACGCCGTCGACCGGCTCGACGTGCTCCGCGGACACCCGCGTCACCGTCAGGCGGCGCAGGCTCGTGGTGGACCCCACGAAGTCGGCGACGTAGTCGTCGGCGGGGCGCGCCACCACGTCGAGGGGCGTGCCGACCTGGGCCAGCCGCCCCCCCACCGCGAACACCGCCACCTGGTCGCCCAGGGAGACCGCCTCGTCGATGTCGTGGGTCACCAGCACGACCGTCTTGTGGAGGTCCTGCTGGAGACGGCGGAACTCCTCCTGGAGCCGCCCTCGGATGACGGGATCGACGGCCCCGAACGGCTCGTCCATGAGCAGCACGGGAGGGTCGGCCGCCAGCGCCCTGGCCACGCCGACGCGCTGCCGCTGACCGCCGGAGAGCTGGTGGGGGTAGCGGTCGGCGAAGACGGCAGGATCGAGGCCGACCATGTCGAGCAGCTCCAGCGCGCGCGCCCGCGACGAGGCGCGCGGTGTGCCGACCAGCGAGAGGTCGAAGGCGACGTTGGTGGCGACCGTGTGATGGGGGAACAGCCCGATCTGCTGGATGACGTAGCCGATGCCCCGGCGCAGCCGCACGGGGTCCTCCGCGGTCACGTCGCGGCCGTCCAGCCAGATCCTCCCGGACGTCGGCTCGATCAGCCGGTTGATCATCTTGAGCGTGGTGGACTTGCCGCAGCCTGACGGCCCCACCAGACACATGACCTGCCCGCGGGGGACCTCCAGGTCGAGCTCGTGCACCGCCACGGTGCCGTCGGCATAGGTCTTGCCGACGCCCTCGAGCCGGATCATGGGATCCGCGGTAGCGTCCATGTGGTGACCCTACTCGCGGCCACCACCCTCGGCGGCTGGCCCGCAGCGGCCCCGGCGCCGACGTCGTACGTCGTGGCGCGCGACCCCGTCTGCTACAGCCGCACGGTCAACGACTGGATCTGCGGCGACTACCTCCGCGACCGCCAGGACGAGCTCGTGTCCGCGACCGTGCAGCACCTCTGGATCACCGCGGCCGCCGTGGCGCTGGGTCTCGCGCTCGCCGTGCCGCTCGCCCTGCTCGCGCGTCGGCACCGTCGGCTGGAGACCGCGGTCGTCGGCGGCGCCACGACGCTCTACACGATCCCGTCGCTGGCCCTGTTCCCCCTGCTCGTGCCCTTCACCGGCATCACGGCGACGACGGTGGTGATCGGGCTGGCGCTCTACTGCCTCACGATCCTGGTCCGCGCGCTGCTCGACGGGCTGCGCGGCGTGCCCGACGAAGTGGTCGAGTCGGCGCGCGGGATCGGCTACGGCTCCCTCGGGCTGCTGTGGCGGGTGGAGCTGCCGCTGTCGCTGCCGGTGGTGATGGCGGGCCTGCGCGTCGCCACCGTGTCGACGGTGGCGCTGACGACGGTCGGCACCCTGGTCGCCCACGGCGGGCTCGGCAACCTGATCTCCGACGGGGTCTTCAGCAACTTCCGGGCCGAGCTGCTGGCGGCCTGCGTGCTCTGCGTGGTCCTGGCCGTGCTGCTCGACGTGGTCCTGGTCGGGGTCCAGTGGCTGCTGACCCCGTGGACACGGAGGGTGGGCGCGCGATGATCGGCGACGCCTGGAGCTACCTGCTCGACGGCTCCCACTGGTCGGGCGACAACGGACTGTGGGAGCTCCTCCTCCAGCAGCTCCTGGTCACCGTCACGGCGCTGGCCATCGCGCTGGTCGTCGGGCTGCCGCTGGCGCTGTGGCTGGGACACGTCGGGCGCGGGGGGTTCCTGGCAGTCAACGTCTCCAACGTCGGACGCGCGGTGCCGACGTTCGCTCTGCTGGCCCTGCTGGTGGCCGCGAGCTGGCCCGGGACGGCGTACCTCGGACCCTATGGGCGCGCCGGGCTCGCGACGCTCCTGTCGCTGGCGGCGTTCGCGCTGCCCCCCGTGATCACCAACGCCTACGTCGCCGTGCGCGAGGTCGCCGCCGACGTCAAGGAGGCGGCCCAGGGGATGGGGATGAGCGGGTGGCAGCGGTTCGCGCGCGTCGAGCTCCCGTTGGCGATGCCGCTGGTGACCACCGGGGTCCGGCTGGCCCTGGTCCAGGTCTGGGCGACCGCCACCCTGGCGGCGCTGGTGGCCGGGCCCGGACTCGGCAACGTGATCACCTCGGGGTTTGCCAATCTCGACTACGGGAAGGGAATAGCGGGGGCCATTGTTGTGGCTCTCGTCGCGCTGGTGCTCGAGGTCGTCGGTGGTGCCCTGCAACGGCTCACCGACCCGATGCGGGTGACGGCGCGACGTACCACCAGGGTTCTGCCGGCCACCAGCTGAGGGTCGCCGGAGCCACCGGACACGCGCGGTGTAGGGCCGCGGGACACAGAAGGTGAGATCTATGCAGGCACGACGATCATTCGCAGCCCTTGCGGCGGCCGGGGCACTGCTGCTCACGGCCGCGTGTGCCAACGACACGGGCTCCGACTCCGACTCGGGATCCGACTCGGGCGGAGACAAGGGCGCGGTCAAGATCAGCGGGCAGAGCTTCCCCGAGGCCACGCTGGTCGCGACCATGTACGAACAGCTTCTCGACGCCCAGGGCTACGACGCGAGTGTGCAGCTCGTCGACACGCGTGACGTCTACATGGCCGACGGTCAGTTCCCGGGCTCGATCCAGGTGGTCCCGGAGTACGTCGGCGGCATCGTCGACTACCTCAACGCGCAGGCCAACGGCCCCGACGCCAAGTCGCTGACGACCAACGATGCGGCCGCCTCGATCTCGGCGGCGCAGTCGCTGATCGACGACGCCGGCATCACCCTGCTCGACCCGTCGGAGGCGACCGACCAGAACGCCTTCTTCGTCACCCAGGACTACGCGGACGCCGAGGGTGTCTCGACGCTCTCCGACCTCCAGGGCAAGAGCGTCGTCCTGGCGGCCGCGCCGGACTGCGAAGGCCGGCCGGACTGCGAGGGCGGCCTCAAGGACGTCTACGGCATCGACATCACCAAGATCCTGCCGCTCGGCTTCGCGAGCGACGCGACCTACCAGTCGGTGCTCAAGGACGAGTCGCAGCTGGGCCTGACCAGCACCACCGACGGCACCCTCGCCGACCAGGGGCTGGTCCTGCTGGAGGACGACCAGGGGATCCAGCCGGCACAGAACCTCGTGCCCGCGCTCGACTCGACCTGGGCAGCCGACAACCAGGACGCCGTCGACGCGCTCAACGAGCTGATGGCCGCGCTCACCACCGAGAAGCTCACCGAGCTCAACGGACGGATCTCCGTGGACCGCGAGGACCCCGCCGACGTCGCCGAGCAGTTCCTCTCCGACGAGGGCCTCCTCTGACCCCACCCGGCGGAACGGCGGGCTGACCTGGCGGAACGGCGGGCTGACCTGGCGGAACGGCGGGCTGACCTGGCGGAAGCGACCGCACTTCCGCCAGGTCGCGTGTCGGTTCTGCCGGGTCAGCGCTCGTGGGGGCGCAGGTCGAGGGCTCCGGCGGAGGCGGCCTCGGCCAGGAGGTCCGGAGACAGGACGTCGTCCGGGATCGCCAGACGTACGCCGGCCCCCTCACCCACGCCCGGCGCCCGCGGCACGGGCCGTCCCCCCAGCGTGACGACGTACGACGCCAGCGAGGCCGCCTCCGCGCGGAGCCCCCGCTGCACCAGCCACCCGAGCAACCGGTGCGCCGGAGGCAGGCCGGAGTCGACCAGCGAGCGCTCGCCCCACAACGCGGCGATGCCGTCGTGCAGGAGGGCCCACCACTCGTCGGAGCACCCGGGGATCTCGAGGAAGTAGCGCCACAGGTCTCCCGCGAGCACCCGGTCGACGAAGACCTGCTCGACCTCGGGCCCGGCGAGCTCGCGCACCGACGCCAACGACATCCGCTTGGTCTCGATCCGGTCGGCCAGATCGGCCAGCGCCGACCGCTGCTGGGTGATCGAGCTGCCGTCGCCGCGGATCCGCCAGTGATAGACGATGTCGGGCACCACGTCGAACTGTCCGAGCAGGAAGGCGCGTGTCGTGGTCGGCTGGTCCTCGTAGCGCACGCCCTCGGGCCACGACAGCCCGGCGCGCTCCCAGAAGTCGCGACGGAACACCTTGTTCCACGCGAAGACGTCGCCGAGGATCTCCGGGTGGTCGTCCGCGGTGATCCGCAGCCCGCCACCGGCCGCGTGCAGCCGCCGCATCCACGGGGGCTCGTGCAGGCCGTCGTGCTCCCAGCGCACCACCGACCCGGTGACGAAGTCCGACCCGGTGCGCCCCAGCGTCCCCACCATCGTGGAGTACGCCGCCGCCGGGACGACGTCGTCGGAGTCGCAGAACGCCAGCAGCTCCCCGCGCGCGTGCCGCAGCCCCTCGTTGCGGGCGGCGCCGAGCCCGTGGTTGTCGGTGTGCACGACGCGGACGCGGCCGTCGCGTCGGGCGTACTCCTCCGCCAGATCGCCGCTGCGGTCGGGCGAGCCGTCGTCGACGACCACCACGTCCAACGCCGGGTACGACGACCCGAGCAGGCTGTCGAGGCAGTCGGGCAGCCACGCCTCGACGTCGTAGACCGGCACGACGACGCTGAGCAGCTGCCCGGCCGACCGTCCCCGCCACCTCACGCCCGCAGCCTAGGCCCCGGACCGCGCCGGTAGGCTCAGCCACCGTGAACGCCGCCACCACCCCCGGCACGGACTCCGCGGAGACGCCGCGGCGGGTCCTGTTCGTCGCGGGCGCCGGCCGCTCCGGCACCAGCACCTTCGCGGGCCTGATGAAGCTGCTCGGTCTCCACGTGCCCCAGCCCGAGGTCCCGGCCGACCAGTCCAACCCCAAGGGGTTCGCCGAGCCGCAGTGGGCCGTGGACTTCCACGACCGGCTGCTCGCCGAGGCGATGGTGACGGTCAGCGACAGCCGACCGGCCGCCTGGTTCGAGACCGGCCGCCTCGCCACCCGCGACCCGGAGCGGATCGCCGCCACCGACTGGCTCGACGGGCAGCTGGCGGGCCATCCCGAGGTGGTGGTCAAGGACCCGCGGCTGGGCTGGTTCCTCGGACTGTGGCGGGTGGCCGCGGTGCGCGCGGGCGCCACGCCCGTCTTCGCGACCATGCTGCGCCCTCCGGCAGAGGTGGTGGGGAGCAAGCAGCGCTACTACCAGAACCGTCTCGGCTCGGCCCACCTCGCGGCGTCCTGGCTCAACATGCTGCTGCACGTCGAGCGCGCTACCCGCGAGGCGGTCACCGACGGCGGCCGGGTCTTCGTCCGTTACGCCGACCTGCTCGACGACTGGACCAGCGTCACCATGGGGGTCGCCCGCCGCCTCGAGCTCCAGGCGGTGCTGCATGCCGACCAGGAGAATCTCCGCGACGTCCACCGCTTCATCGACCCGTCGCTGCGACGCGTCACCGTCTCCCTCGACGAGCTGGGGCTGCCGCGGCGGCTGCACGAGCTCACCGAGGAGACCTGGCACCGGCTCAACCTCCTGGCCGAGCCGGACGGCGACACGGCGGAGACGAGGCAGGCACTCGACGAGCTCCGCGACGCCTACGTCGAGCTCTACGACGAGTCCGAGGCGATCTCGCGGTCGAGCGTCGAGGCGGCGCGCACCGAGCTCAAGCGCCGACTGCGCGGCGGCCCGGCGCCGGAGCCCCGGGTGTCCCTGACCGACCGCATCCCCCACGACCTGCGGGCCAAGATCCCACCCGGCGTCCGCACCGGCGTACGCCGTGCGCTCGGCCGCCCCCGGGACCCACAGTGACCGCGGAGCCACGGTGAGCATCCGCAACCTCGAGGGCCACGCGGAGTTCGACGTCGAGTGGCCCTGGGAGCGCGACGAGCCGCTGCGCACCGGGAGCACCGCGGTCCTGCGGGTCAAGAACGAGGCCCCTTCGCTGCCGTTCGTCCTGCCGCCGCTGCTGCGGGCCTGCGACGAGGTGCTCCTGGTCGACAACGGCTCCAGCGACGGGACGCTGGAGGTCGGGGTCGAGACGGCCGCGCGCAGCGGCCACGGCGACCGCTTCCGCACCGCCGTGTACCCGTTCGAGGTCTCCCGGGCGGGAGCCGAGCACCTCGCCCGGCACGAGCGGTCGGTCCACTCGCTGGCCTACTTCTACAACTGGTGCTTCGCGCAGGTGCGCACGACGTACTCCTGGAAGTGGGACGGCGACATGGTCCTCACCACCGAGGGCGAGGTCTCCATGGCCGCTCTCGGCTGGCAGGTGGGGCACGGCGACGTGATCGTGCGCATCCCTCGTCACGGCCTCTATCTGGACGGCGACCGGCGCGGCTTCCTCGACCTCGGCCTGCGCAACGCCGAGGAATGGGGCTTCCCGACGTCGCCGGACTTCGTGTTCACCAAGGCCTTCGAGTGGGAGATGCGGTCGACGCCCGAGCAGGTCCGTTCGATCGGGCTTCCCCAGGGCCTGGTCGTGGAGCTCAAGGACCTCCATGGCGACGAGTTCGCCCACTGGACCGACCCGGCGTCGTTCGCGACGAGCCTGCGCAACCGCCGCAAGCGCCGTGAGTGGGAGGTCTTCCATGCGCTCAAGGCCGGTGAGGTGCCGCCGGGCGTCGTCGCCCTCGACGCACCCGACGGGCAGCACATCGTCGACTATGTGACGGCGGACTGGCTTCCCCGCGCGCCCCGGCCGCTGGTGGTCGGGCAGGAGGCCATCGACGCCGACCTGGCGCGAGCCGAGCGCTGACCCGGCGAGGCTCGTTACCTACGTCACGTGGCACGTCGCTTCCCGGCGGGGAAGCGCGCCGCGTACCGTGGGCGTTACTGCTTTCGACATCGTCTGGTACCCACACCGGCCCGACAGGGTGGGCGGAGGGACTGGAACGAGGAAGGTATGCCATGGACTCGACCACGCCCACGGGCCGTCCCGGCGCGATCGCGCGCACGGAGGCGCCCCTCCGGATCGGCGTCATCGGCGCAGGCCGGGTCGGTGCCGTCCTCGCCGCCGCCCTGCGCGACGCCGGCCACGAGATCGTCTCGGTTGCGGGCGAGTCCGACGCGAGCCGAGGCCGGGCCGAGGCCCTGCTGCCCGGCGTACCGATCGACAAGCCGAGCGCCGTCGCCCGGGCCTGCGACCTGCTGCTGCTCACGGTCCCCGACGACATGCTGGGCAACGTCGCGACGGTGCTCGCCGACGCCGGCGCCCTCCGCCCCGGACAGTACGTCGTGCACACCTCCGGCCGGCACGGCCTGGCCGTGCTCGAGCCGGCCGCCCGGATCGGCGCTCGCACGGTCGCCATGCACCCCGCGATGACGTTCACCGGCACCTCCGTGGACCTTCCCCGGCTGGCCGGGTGCACGTTCGGCATCACGGCCGGTCCGGGCGAGCGCGCGGTCGCGGAGTCGCTCGTCGCCGACCTGGGCGGCCGCAGCATGTGGGTGCCCGAGCAACACCGCACGCTCTACCACGCGGCCCTGGCGCACGGCGCCAACCACCTGGTCACGCTGGTGTCCGAGGCAATGGGTCTGCTGGCCGCGGCTGCTGCCGACAACCCCGACCTCGACCCGGCGGCGACGCTGAGGCCGCTGCTCACCGCGGCGCTCGACAACGCCCTCGTCGCCGGCGACGCCGCGCTGACCGGGCCGATCGTGCGCGGCGACGTCAACACCGTGCGTGCCCATGTGCGCGACATCGCGGCCAACGCGCCCCACACTCTGCCGTCCTACGTCGTGATGGCACGCGCCACCCTCGACCGCGTCGTGACCGACGGCCGGGTGCTGCCGATCCGGGCGGCCCGGATCCGCCAGGTCCTCGACGCCGCGCTCCTCGAGGCGGGCTCCGCCGCCCCGCCGCTGGACGCCCGCCCGTTCGACACCCCCTGGGCCTGACCGTCGATGACCGGCACCTCGCGGGGCCCCTTCGTCGCGCGCACGCGCGCCGAGCTGGCCGGCTCCCTCACCGAGCGCCGCACGGCCGGCCAGCGGCTCGCGTTCGTCCCCACGATGGGTGCACTCCACGACGGGCACGCGAGCCTGATGCGGGTCGCCCGCGCCGCGGCCGGCGACGGGCCGGTCGTGGTGTCGATCTTCGTCAACCCGCTGCAGTTCGGTCCGCAGGAGGACCTCGCCCGCTACCCGCGCACCTTCGAGGCCGACCTGGCACTCTGCGCCGAGCGGACGGTCGACGTCGTGTTCGCGCCCGAGGCCGAGGAGGTCTACCCCGGCGGTGAGCCCCTGGTCACCGTCGATCCCGGGCCCCTCGGCCAGGTGCTCGAGGGCGCAGTCCGGCCGGCTCACTTCCGAGGCGTGCTCACGGTGGTGGCGAAGCTGTTCGGGCTGGTGCGCCCCGACCTGGCGGTGTTCGGCGAGAAGGACTACCAGCAGCTGACGTTGATCCGCCGGATGGCGGACGACCTGTGCCAGGGCGTCGGGATCGTCGGCGCCGAGACGCGGCGGGAGCCGGACGGGCTGGCGATGAGCTCGCGCAACCGCTACCTCGACCCGGGCGACCGGCAGCGAGCGGCAGTGCTCAGCCGGGCGCTGCGCGCTGCCCAGGAGGCGGCTGCCGCGACGGGTCGCCCGTCCCTCGCCGTGCGCGCCGCCGAGGCCGTCATCGCGGCGGAGGACGGGGTCGCGCCCGACTACCTCGTGGTCACCGACGGGGGTCTCGGAGAGCTGCCCGAGCTCGTGGCGCCCGGCACTGTCGGCCGGGTGCTCGTGGCGGCCCGGGTCGGCGGCACCCGCCTCATCGACAACGTGGCCGTCGAGTTCGGAGGATAGGACGTGCTCCTCGCCGCCGACATCCGCAACGGGCACACCGTCCTGGCCCTGCTCGAGGGCGAGGAGCCGGTCGCCCACTGGCGGGTGTCGACCGACCGGCTGCGCACGGCCGACGAGTGGGCCGTGCTGGTGCGCAGCCTGACCGGGTCCGAGGCCGGTGGCGAGTCGATGACCGGGATCGCGGTCGCGGCGACCGTGCCGGCCGTCCTCCACGAGTGGCGCGCCATGGCGCTGCGGCACTTCGCCGACGTCCCGACGGTCGTCGTCGAGCCCGGCACACGCTCGGGACTCCCGGTGCTCACCGACAACCCACGTGAGATCGGCGCCGACCGGATCTGCAACGCGGTGGCCGCGGCCGCACGGCACCACGGGCCCTCGATCGTCGTCGACTTCGCCGACGCGACGACGTACGACGTCGTCTCGGCCGACGGCCACTATGTGGGAGGGGCGATCACGCCGGGGGTCGAAATGTCGCTGGAGGCCCTCCGGCAACGCAGTGCCCAGCTTCGCGAGGTCGAGCTCGTGCGACCCCGATCGGTGATCGCGAAGAACACCGTGGAGGCCTTGCAGTCGGGTTTGGTGTTCGGGGTCGCGAGTCAGGTCGAGGGAATGGTGGCGCGGATGAGGTCCGAAATCGGCGACCCGGACCGAATTGCGGTGATTGCGACCGGTCACCACGCGCCATTGGTGATCGACGAATGCCGTTGTTTCTCCGAACACGTCCCACTCCTGACGGTCCGTGGGCTCGCCCTCGTCTTCGGGCGGAATCGATAGGGAATTCGTCGCAGTACCCGATTGCCGGGCGTCCAATCGCCCGGAACGCGAACTCCGAAACGCTGCATTCACGGGCCGTCGTGGGGCGCGGTGCTTTGACTCGGCGATGGATGATCCGATTGAATGACGCCGTTCCATTTGCCTCGGGTCGGGGAGTAGGGTTTCCTGCTGTTCGGCCCTTTTCCTTGATCTAGGAGTCAATTCCATGGCCCAGAAGGTCAACATCGTTCTCGTCGACGACATC
>CAZQCA010000023.1:4864-9616 GCA_964591845.1 uncultured Nocardioides sp. | reverse complement strand
TCTAGGAGTCAATTCCATGGCCCAGAAGGTCAACATCGTTCTCGTCGACGACATCGACGGCTCGGAGGCCACGCAAACCGTTTCCTTCGGACTCGACGGCACGACCTACGAAATCGACCTCAGCGACAAGAACGCCAAGTCCTTGCGCGATGCGCTCGCCGGCTATGTCGGTCACGCGCGCAAGTCGGGCGGCTCCCGCGGTCGCGCGCGCAGGTCGACGACCACCGCTCTCGGGCCCAGCAGCAAGCAGATCCGCGACTGGGCCCGCAGCAACGGCTACGAGGTCTCCGACCGTGGTCGAGTCTCCGCCGAGGTCCGGCAGGCGTTCGACGCCGCCCACTGACCTCGGACTCTCCCGGGACGAGCCGAGCTGACAAGCGGTGGGCTTTTGTCCGGGACAGTTCCGCAGAAGATCCGACGCATTGTCGCGTCATGAGACGAATGCTGAGCCGTCAGCACCTATAGCGGGTAGTCTGCTGCCCGCGAGTGGAGTGAGTGACGACTGGCGCTCGGCCGTGGTCCATGGCCGGAGTCCGGGCGGTCCCTCGCTCCTCACCAGACACAACCATGGGGGGCTCTCGCCTGAGACCACCTAGAGTGTCACGTCAACCTACTCCGGGGAGGCCTGGAGGGAATGCGGTCTGAGATCGATGAGCAATGGGCGCCGGGTCCGCCGGACGCGTCAACGTCGGTGGATGGGCCTGATCCAGGCCCTGGGCCTGTTGGTCGTGGCAGCCGCAGTGGGGCTCCAACCCTCCCCGGCTGCTGCCTACCAGGTCAACACCTCCGCTCCCTCCGGCGCCGCCGGTGGCAGTACGTCGACGATTACGATGCCGTCTGGTCTCACCCAGACCCTGTCGATGACCGGAGTCACCACGGTCCTCGACACGACTTCCTCGGTCGGCACCAGCGGATCCGGTGCCTCGCTCTTCAGCCCGCAGGTCCCCGACGGTACGCCGACCTTCCGGGTCCAGACCGACCCTCCTGACGGATGTGCTGCCGGCACCACCTGTGCTGGGCTGGGCACGTTGGTCCTCACCTTCGACCAGCCCGTGACCAACCCGGTGCTCCACCTCTACGGCCTGGGCTCGGTGACGGGCAACGGCCAGAGCACGGCGACCCGCGGTCACACCCGGTTGACCTTGGCCTCGACCCTCCCCGCCGGCGCGGGGTCGCTGGGTTCGGTCAACGGCTCCGCCACCAATCTCCGTGTCGTCGGCGGCACGATGATCGACACCTCCAACGCCAACAACAGCGCCCTGTGCAACAGCCTGAACGACCAGGCTCCCGCCGCGCTGGCGTTGGCTGGTTGCGGCAGCGTCAACATCGTTGGCACGGTCACACAGCTGACATTCAACGTGAGCTTCAACAGCATCAGCGTTGGCGGCTCCACGGCTGAACCGTTTACGGACGGCTGGGGCATTGTGGCAACTGCTAGCGAAGACTTCGGTGACGCGCCCGCCAGCTTCGACTCAGGTCAGGCCCCGGTGCATTCGGTCGGCGACCTCAAGCTCGGCTCCACCCTCGATGCCGACAACAGCGCTGTCGCCAACTCCACGACCAGCCCCTTTGCCGGAGCAGCGGCCACGGGCGATGACACCAATGGCATCGACGACGAGGACGCCTTCGCGGCCCTTCCGTCGATGACCACTCAGTCAGGCCAGACGTACTCGCTCGACGTGCCTTTGTCGGGTGTGAGCAAGGCCGCCAGGCTCTGCGGCTACGTCGACTTCAACCGCAACAACGCATTCGGAACCACGAACGAACGCGCCTGCGTCAACGTTGCGGCCAACGCCACCTCGGCCACGTTGTCGTGGACCACGCCCGTCGGCATGAGTTCCGGGACAACGTACGCCCGTCTTCGTCTGGGCTACACCGCCAGTCAGGTCGAGTCGCCCACAGGGCGAGCGGACTCGGGCGAGGTCGAGGACTACACGGTCGTCATCGCCGCCCGCCCGCAGCTCGTGCTGCGCAAGACGACCGTGGGCGCCGCCGGTGGCCCGTTCGCCTTCACGCTGACCAACACCACGCAGACGACCGGAACCGTCACCACCTCGGCGGCGGGCACGCCCACCCAGGTCGACGGCGACACCGGGACGGCCGGCACTCAGAACTACACCATCCAGACTGCCGACTCCGCGGTCACGATCAACGAGTCGTCGCTGCCCTCCGGGTGGTCCCTCACCGGCGTCACCTGCACCAACGCCGGTGGGACGGGTGTCGGGTCGCTGTCCGGCACGACGTACACCATCCCGGGCAGCGAGACGGCGCCCGGCGCGGTGATCACCTGCACCTACACCAACGCTCGACCGTCGATCTCGCTCACCAAGACGGCGGGGGCCATCAACGACCTCGACGGCAACGGCCCCGACGTCGGTGACACCGTCCCCTACTCGTTCCTCGTCACCAACACCGGCCAGACCGTCCTGACCGGTGTCGCCGTCACCGACCCGCTGATCGCCTCGATCAGCTGCCCGAGCTCCAGCCTGGCGGTCGGCGCCTCGATGACCTGCACCGGCACCTACACCCTCACCCAGGCCGACGTGAACGCGGGAGTCGTCAACAACACCGCGACCGTGACGGGCACCCCGCCCACCGGGCCGGCGGTCACCGCCACCGCCAACGCCACCCGGTCGATCCCCGCCAACCCGGCGATCACGCTGGACAAGACGCATGCCGCGATCAACGACCTCGACGCCAACGGCCCCGATGTCGGCGACACCGTGGCCTACAGCTTCCTGGTCACCAACAGCGGCAACGTCACGCTGAGCTCGGTGACGGTCACCGACCCCAAGGTCGGCACGGTCACCTGCCCCGCCGGCAGCCTCGCCCCGGGTGCTTCCAAGACCTGCACGGCGACCTACACCCTGACCCAGGCCGACGTCGACCTCGGTCGGGTCGACAACACCGCCACGACGAGCGGCACCCCGCCCACGGGCGCCGCCGTGACGGCCCAGGACACCGACACCCTGCCGATCACCCGGACCACCACGATCTTCCTCGACAAGGTGGCCGGCACGCCGTCGGGCAACACCGCGGGCTCGACGATCGCCTACACGTTCCTGGTCCGCAACACCGGCAACGTCACCCTCACCGGCGTCGGCGTCACCGACCCCAAGGTCGGCGCCGTCACCTGCCCGGTCACGACGCTGGCGCCGGGTGCCTCCACGACGTGTACGGCGACCTACACGATCCTCCAGTCCGACGTGAACGCCGGCGTGGTCAACAACACCGCCACGGCGACCGGCACGCCGCCCACCGGCCTGACGCCGCCCACGGCCACCGACAACACCTCGACACCCCTGACGCGGACCGCGTCGATCGTGCTGGACAAGCAGACGGGCGGGGTCGTCGATGTCGACGGCAACGGGCCCGACGCCGGTGACACGATCACCTACTCGTTCCTCGTGACCAACACCGGCAACGTGACCCTCAACCCGGTCACCGTGACCGACCCCAAGGTGGGCCCGGTCACCTGCCCGTCGGGCGCCCTGCAGCCCGGTCTGTCGCTGACCTGCACGAAGGTCTACACGCTGACCCAGGCCGACGTGGACGCGGGCGTCGTCAACAACACGGCGACCGCCACCGGCACGCCGCCGGCCGGTGTGACGCCGCCGACCGGCACCGACAACACGAGTACGCCGGTCACACCAGGTCCCGCGATCACCCTCGACAAGCAGGGTGGCACGCCCTCCGGCAACACGGTCGGGTCGACGATCGCCTACACGTTCATCGTCACCAACTCGGGCAACGTGACCCTCAACCCGGTCACGGTCTCCGACCCGAAGGTCGGGCCGGTCACCTGCCCCTCAGGCGCACTGGCGCCGGGTGCCTCGAGGACCTGCACGAAGACCTACACGCTGACCCAGGCCGACGTGAATGCCGGCTCCGTGGTCAACACCGCGACCGCGACCGGCACGCCGCCGACCGGCGCCAACGTCCAGGCCACCGACTCCGTGACGACGCCCATCACTCGGACCTCGACGATCACGCTCGACAAGGTCGCCGGGTCGATCACCGACGTCGACGGCAACGGGCCCGACGTGGGTGACACGATCGGCTACACGTTCGCCGTCCAGAACACCGGCAACGTCACGCTGACCAACGTCGGCGTCACCGACCCCAAGGTCGGCACGGTGACCTGCCCGGTCACGACGCTGCAGCCGGGCCAGTCCACGACCTGCACCGCGACCTACACGCTGACGCAGGCCGACGTGAACTCGGGCCACGTCGCCAACAGTGCCACCGCCACCGGCACTCCGCCTGCGGGCGTGACCCCGCCGACGGCGACCGACACCACCGACACACCGATCACGCGCACCTCGACGATCACGCTGGACAAGCAGGCCGGGGGAGTCAACGACCTCGACGGCAACGGCACCGACGCCGGCGACACGATCGGCTACAGCTTCGTGGTGACCAACACCGGCAACGTCGTGCTGACGAGCGTCAACGTCACCGACAACAAGGTCGGCACGGTCACCTGCCCGATCACCACGCTCCAGCCCGGTCAGACGGTGACGTGTACGGCGACCTACACGCTCCTGCAGGCCGACATCGACTCGGGTCATGTGGCGAACTCCGCCAGTGCGACCGGCACCCCGCCTGCGGGCGTGACCCCGCCGCCGACCGCGACGGACACCACCGACACCCCACTCACCCGGACGCCCGCGATCACGCTGGACAAGCAGGCGGGTGTGCCGTCGGGCAGCACGGTGGGGTCGACGATCGCCTACACGTTCGTGGTGACGA
>CAZQCA010000023.1:3307-4764 GCA_964591845.1 uncultured Nocardioides sp. | reverse complement strand
GACGGACTCCACGACCACCCCGATCACCCGGACCGCGTCGCTGACCCTCGACAAGGTGGACGGTCCGCTGTCGGGCACGACGGCCGGCTCCACGCTCGACTACACGTTCGAGGTGACCAACACCGGCAACGTGACGCTGACCGGCCTCACCATCTCCGACCCCAAGGTCGGCGCGGTGTCCTGCCCGCAGACGACGCTGGCACCGGGTGCGTCGGTGACCTGTACGGCGACCTACACACTCCTGCAGGCCGACGTCGACGCCGGCCACGTGGCCAACACGGCCACCGTCACCGGCACGCCGCCGCCGGGCGTGACGCCGCCGACCGCGACCGACTCCACGGACACCCCCATCCCGACGGGCGCCGCGATCACGCTGGACAAGCAGGCCGGGACCCCGACCGGCAACACTGCGGGGTCGACGATCGCCTACACGTTCGAGGTCATCAACATCGGCAACGTGACGTTGACCGACGTCAGCGTCTCCGACCCCAAGGTCGGCGCGGTGTCCTGCCCGCAGGTGACACTCGCGCCCGGTGAGTCGATGACCTGCTCGGCCAGCTATGCGCTGACGCAGGCCGATGTGGATGCCGGGACGGTGGACAACACCGCGACCGCGACCGGGTCGGACCCCAACGGCGACGACGTCACCGACAGCGACTCGACGTCGACGCCGATCCCGGCCGGTCCTGCGATCAGTCTCGACAAGCAGAGCGGTGGTGTCACCGACCTCGACGGCAACGGGGCAGATGCCGGTGACACGATCGCCTACACGTTCCTCGTCACCAACACGGGCAACGTCACCCTCGACCCGGTCACCGTGAGCGACCCGAAGGTGGGGCCGGTGTCGTGCCCGGCCGGCCCGCTGCCGCGCGGTGCCTCCGTCCTCTGCTCGGTGACCTACACAGTCACCCAGGCCGACGTGAACGGCGGCACGGTGGACAACACGGCGACCGCCACAGGGACGGACCCCAACGGCACCGACGTCACCGACACCGACACCGAGTCGACCCCGGTCACCGGCACCGCGGCGATCTCGTTGGACAAGCAGGGTGGCACGCCGACCGGGAACGCCGAGGGTGACACCGTCGACTTCCAGTTCGTGGTGACCAACTCAGGGACGGTCACCCTGACCGACATCGTGGTCGACGATCCCGAGGTCGGCGCCGTCACCTGCCCGCAGACCACGCTCGACCCCGGTGAGTCCACGACCTGCACCGCGACCTACACGCTGACGCAGGCCGATGTGGATGCCGGGCAGGTGGTCAACACGGCGACCGCGACGGGCACACCGCCCGTGCTCCCGGCGCCCACGGCGACGGACTCGGCGATCACACCGATCACCCGCACGCCCACTCTGCTCCTGGACAAGGAGGCGGGTACCCCCTCGGGCAACAGCGAGGGTGACACGATCGACTACACGTTCGTGGTGACCAACACCGGCAACGTGACGCTGACCG
>CAZQCA010000023.1:0-3207 GCA_964591845.1 uncultured Nocardioides sp. | reverse complement strand
GTGACTCGGTGACGTGTGGTCCGGTGACCTACACGTTGACCCAGGCCGATGTGGATGCCGGGACGGTGGACAACACCGCGACCGCCACCGGCACCGACCCGAACGGCACCGACGTCACCGACACCGACAGCACCTCCACCCCGATCGCCTCGGCGCCCGGGATCGACCTGGTCAAGTCCGGCACGGCCAACGGTGTCAGCGCCGGCGACACGATCGACTACACGTTCGTGGTCACCAACACCGGCAACGTCACGCTCACCACGGTGACCGTCGACGACCCGATGGTCGGTCCCGTGAGCTGCCCGGTCACCACGCTGGCTCCGGGCGAGTCCACGACCTGCACGGCGACCTACACCCTGCTCCAGTCCGACGTCGACGCCGGTCTCGTGCACAACGACGCGGCGGCGACGGGCACGCCGCCCACCGGACCGGACGTCACCGCGACGGACTCCTACGACGTCCCGCTCACTCCTCAGCCGCTGATCACCCTGGACAAGCAGTCCGGCGGAGTGACCGACGAGGACGCCAACGGCGTCGATCCCGGCGACACGATCGACTACACGTTCGTGGTGACCAACACCGGCAACGTCACGCTGACGGCGGTGACGGTCGACGACCCGACCGTCGGTCCGGTCGCCTGCCCCGTGACCACGCTGGCTCCGGGCGAGTCGACGACGTGCACGGCGACCTACACACTGACCCAGGCCGACATCGACGCAGGCCAGGTCGACAACACCGCGACGGTGACCGGTGACCCGCCGACGGGCGGCCCGGTGACCGACACCGACACCGTGACGACCCCGGTCGCCCAGACGCCGGCGATCGAGCTGGTCAAGCGGGCCGACACGCGCGGGCCGGTCAAGGTGGGCGACGTGATCGTCTACACGTTCACGGTGACCAACACCGGCAACGTGACCCTGACCGACCTGGTCGTGGACGACCCGATGCTGGGCACGGTCACGTGCGCGGCGACGACGTTGGCCGTGGGCGAGTCGACCACCTGCGCGGCGCCGCCGTACACCGTCACGGCCGCGGACGTTCGCGCCGGCAGGATCGTCAACCACGCAGTCGCTACGGCCGACGGCGGTGGCGGTGTCCAGGTCTCCGACGACGACGACGTCGTGATCAGGACGGTGGCCCCCAGGCCACGGATCGACCTGGTGAAGAGTGCCGACACGCAGGGACCCGTCGAGGCCGGTGAGACGATCCGCTACCGGTTCGTCGTCACGAACGTCGGCAAGGTCACGCTGACCGACGTCGAGGTCACCGACCCGATGGTCGGCGCCGTGACCTGCCCGAAGCAACGGCTGCGGCCAGGCGAGTCGATGACCTGCCGGTCCGAGCCCTACACCGTGACGGCCGACGACGTGCGCAACGGCGACCTCGTGAACCACGCCACCGTGACCGGTGACTACTGCCCGTCCGCGGGCGGCTGCACCACGGTGACGGACCGCGACACACTGGCCATCCCGACCCGGCGGCCGGGTGGCCTGCCCAACACCGGCAACCCGGTCAGTCCTCTGATGATCTGGATCTCGCTGTCGCTGATCGTCGTCGGTGGCGGGCTCGTCCTGGTCGGCAGGCGGCGCCACGGCTGACGTGACCACGACCCACGCGCCGGTATCCTCGGGATGTCATCGCGATTCGTGCGGCGCACCCCCTGCCGGAGGCGCTCAACGGGGCGCCGGTGGTCGATCTGCCGACGAACGGATCACAACGAAATGACGAGGAAGCCCACCATGACCAAGACGTCCGTCACCGCGCTGCTGGCCGCGAGCCTGCTGGCACTGCCCCTCGCGGGCTGCTCAGGCGACGACGAGGACCCGCAGGCCGACGGCAGCGAGTCGCCGTCGTCGAGCGAGAGCATCGACCCCGGCAACGTGTCGCCCAGCGACCTCCCGCCGTTCCCGACCCTGAAGAAGAAGCAGGGCGGCGCCATCGGCGATCTGGAGCTGGGTGACTGCGCGACCGACGCCGGCAAGCAGGAGGTGTCCGGCACGATCACGTCGTCGCAGAAGAGGACCACGGACTTCCTGGTGACGGTCTCGTGGACCACGAGCGGCAACGACGTGATGGGGCTGGGCTGGAAGTTCCTCAAGGGCGTCAAGCCCGGCGACAGCGTCGACTTCACGATCAAGGCCGACGTGGCCGACGGGGCGACCCAGTGCGTGAAGGGCGTCGAGTACGGCAAGGCGTGAGCCCACCCGCTCGCCGCACCTCACGGCGTACGCCGGCGCGATCGTGTTCGCTCTCGGCGGACGCGGGCCTCGCCACGCGGGGAACACGTAGGCTGTGACCAGAGTTGAACCAGGGGCGTGCCCGCGGGCGGCCGACGACGGCCGGGTCTCGGGGTGCGCTCACGGCTTTCAGTTCCAGAGACGAGGCGAGAAATGTTCGAGCGGTTCACTGACCGAGCCCGGCGGGTGGTCGTGCTGGCCCAGGAAGAGGCCCGCATGCTCTCGCACAACTACATCGGCACCGAGCACATCCTGCTCGGCCTGATCCACGAGGGCGAGGGCGTCGCCGCCAAGGCGCTCGAGAGCCTCGACATCTCGCTCGAGGCCGTGCGCGCGCAGGTCGAGGAGATCATCGGCCAGGGCCAGCAGGCGCCGAGCGGGCACATCCCGTTCACGCCGCGCGCCAAGAAGGTGCTCGAGCTCTCCCTGCGCGAGGCGCTGCAGCTCGGCCACTCCTACATCGGCACCGAGCACATCCTGCTCGGGCTGATCCGTGAGGGGGAGGGCGTCGCGGCCCAGGTGCTGCAGAAGCTCGGCGCCGACCTCAACCGGGTGCGTCAGCAGGTCATCCAGCTGCTGTCGGGCTTCCAGGGCAAGGAGTCGGCCACCGCCGGCGCGACGACCGGGTCCGGCGGCGCGGAGGCGCCCTCCTCGTCGCTGGTGCTCGACCAGTTCGGCCAGAACCTCACCCAGGCCGCCCGCGAGGGCAAGCTCGACCCGGTGATCGGGCGGGAGCCCGAGATCGAGCGGGTCATGCAGATCCTGTCGCGCCGCACGAAGAACAACCCCGTGCTGATCGGCGAGCCCGGCGTCGGCAAGACCACGATCGTGGCCGGACTGGCCCAGGACATCGTCAAGGGCAACGTCCCCGAGACGCTCAAGGACAAGCAGATCTACACGCTCGACCTCGGGGCCCTGGTGGCCGGGTCGCGCTATCGCGGCGACTTCGAGGAGCGCCTCAAGAAGGTCC
>CAZQCA010000022.1:0-22877 GCA_964591845.1 uncultured Nocardioides sp. | reverse complement strand
GGCGTCCCACTTCGGCGGCACCCGCGACGGCCTGGTCGTCCACTGGCCGGCGGGGATCGACGAACCGGGCACCGTGCGGCACCAGTTCCACCACGTGATCGACGTGCTCCCCACGCTGCTCGAGTCCGCCGGCATCGAGCTCCCCGAGGCGGTGGACGGCGTCGCCCAGCAGCCGTTCGAGGGCACCAGCATGGCCTACTGCTTCAACGACCCGGAGGCGCCCGAGGGGCGGACCCGCCAATACTTCGAGATGATCGGCAACCGCGGGATCTTCGACGACGGCTGGACCGCAAGCGCACAGCACTCGGTGCCGTGGCAGATGGTCGAGGAGCCCCGCCCCTTCGACCACGACCGGTGGGAGCTCTACGACACCGCCACGGACTGGAGCCAGGCGCGAGACCTCGCCGGCGAGCAGCCCGACCGGCTCGAGCGGCTCAAGGCGCTGTTCGACCAGGAGGCCGCGCGCCATCAGGTCCTCCCCCTGGACGACCGGGTGACCGAACGGGAGAACCCCGCCCTCGCCGGACGGCCCGACCCCCGCGCCGGGCGCCTGCGCTTCGAGTACGACGGCCGCACCCGACGGCTGACGGAGGAGGTCGCCCCCAACCTCAAGAACCGCACCCACCGGATCACCGTCGACCTCACCGCCGACCCGACGGCGAGCGGCGTCCTCGTCGCGCAGGGAGGTCGGTTCGGGGGCTGGTCGCTCTACTGCGTCGAGGGCCGGCTGCGCTACGCCTACAACCGCTTCGGGCGTGATCTCACCGTCGTGTCGGCGGAGCAGCCGCTCGGCGGCGGGCGTCGTACGGTCGTGGCGGAGATCCGCTTCGACGGCGACCAGCCCGGAGGGCCGGTCGAGGTGTCACTGCGTCACGGCGACGGGGTCGTCGCCACCGGACGGGTCCCGGCCACCGCCGCCTACTACCTGGCCTTCGACGAGACCTTCAACGTGGGCGTCGACCTGGGCTCGCCGGTCTCTCCCGACTACCCGCCGGTGCGCAACGACTTCGCGGGCGAGATCCACCGGGTCGTGGTCGACCTGCATCCCGACGAGGGCGCGCCCGCGGACGAGCGCACCCGCTGGCTGCGCTCCGTGGACTGAACGGCACGCTGCGTGGACTGAGCGACACCCACGGATCACTCAGCGTCCCCGCCAGCGCGGCTCGCGCTTCTCCGCGAACGCCCGCGCCCCCTCCAGCTGGTCCTCGGAGGCATAGAGCGCCGCCACCGCGGGGAAGTCGCCGTGGGCGATGCGTCGCATCGACTCCTCGAACGACAGCGTCTGCGACTCGCGGGCCACCTCCAGGATCGCCGCATAGACCAGCGGCGGGCCGGACGCCAGCAGCTCCGCGACCTCGTGCACCCGGGGCCCCAGCTCGGCCGCGGGCAGCACCTCGTTGACCAGGCCCCAGCGGTGTGCCTCGGACGCGTCCATCCAGCGGCCGGTGAGAAGCAGGTCCATAGCCACGTGGTGCGGGATCCGCCGTGGCAGGCGCAGCGTCGCGGCGTCGGCCAGCGTCCCGGCCTTGATCTCCGGGAGGGCGAACGACGCGGACTCGGCGGCGTAGATCAGGTCGCACGACAGCGCGAGCTCGAACCCGCCGCCCACCGCCATCCCCTCCACCATCGCGATCACGGGCTTGGTGCGCCCCGGCAGCTCCTGCAGTCCGCCGAACCCGCCCACGCCGTAGTCGCCGTCGACGGGGTCCCCCGCGGCCGCGGCCTTGAGGTCCCAACCGGCGCTGAAGAAGCGCTCGCCCTCCGTGCGCAGGATCGCCACCCGCAGCGACGGGTCGTCGCGGAACGCCGCGAAGACCTCACCCATCTCGCGCGAGGTGGCCAGGTCGATCGCGTGGGCCGGAGGCCGGTCCAGCGTCACCTCCAGCACGGAGTGCTCCGGCCCCGTCCGGCGCGTGCTCAGCGCGGTCATCGGCCCGCTCCCGGCTCCGGCGTCCTGGCCATCGGTCATCCTCCCTGTGCCCGCAGCAGGGCCCGCGAGATGATGTGGCGCTGGATCTCCGAGGTGCCGTCCCAGATCCGCTCGATCCGGGCGTCGCGCCAGATGCGCTCGAGGGGCAGCTCGTCCATCAGCCCCATGCCGCCGTGGATCTGGAGCGCCTCGTCGGCGACCATGCCCAGCATCTCGGTCGCCGCCAGCTTTGCCATGGAGATCTCGGTGGCAGGGTCGCGCCCCTGGTCGACCAGCCACGCGGCCAGCCTGGTCAGCAGCGCCGCCGACTCGAGCGCGGTCGCCATGTCGGCCAGCTTGAACGACACCCCCTGGTTGCGTCCGATCGTGCGCCCGAACTGGGTCCGGGTGGCCGCGTGGGCGACGGCCAGCCCCAGGGCCCGGTCGGCGCGGCCGAGGCTGGTCGCCGCCACCTGGAGCCGCGTGGTGCCGAGCCAGGAGTTGGCGACGTCGAAGCCGCGGTCGACCTCGCCCAGCACCGCCGACCCGGGGACCCGGCAGCCGTCGAGGTGCAGCACGTTGTTGTGGTAGCCGCGGTGCGACACGCTGCGGTAGCCCCCGGCCACCTCGAGCCCCGGTGAGTCCAGGTCGACCAGGAAGGCGGTGATCCTGGCCCGTCGAGGGGCGTCCTCCGGCGCCTCCTCCTCGCCGGTGGCGGCGAACAGGACGGCGTAGTCGGCGACGTCGGCGTGGCTGATGAAGTGCTTGGTGCCGGTGATCAGCCAGTCGGAGCCGTCGCGCCGCGCCCGGCAGCGCATCCCGCGCAGGTCGGAGCCGGCGTCGGGCTCCGACATCGCCAGGCACTCGACCCGCTGCCCCGCCACGGTGGGGAGGAGGTAGGTCTCGCGCTGGTCACCGGCGCACGCCAGCAGGATCCGCGACGGCCGCGCGACGGCGTACATCTGGAGGGCGTAGCCCGTCCAGCCGAGCTCGCGCTCCATGAGCATCCACGTCAGCGTGTCCAGCCCACCGCCGCCGACGTCCTCGGGCATGTTGGCGGCGTAGAGGCCCGCTCGCAGAGCCTTGTCCCGCAGCGCCACGGCCAGGTCGCCGTCGAGCCGCCCCTCCCGCTCGACGCGGTCCTCGTGCGGCACCAGCTCGGCCCGCACGAAGGCCCGGGTGGTGTCGATGACGGCCTGCTGCTCGGGATCGACCGCGAAGTCCATGACTGCTGAGCGTAGTGACGGCCGAGGTCCCCGCGACGACGACGTCGACGTCATGGGTCCGACAGCGACTGCGCGGCCTCGAGCGCCAGGGCTCCCAGGGCCGCGAACCGCTCCTCCCGGACCCGGCCCGCGGGGCCCCAGACGCTGAGCACGGCGCGGAGCTGGCCCATCGTGCCCAGGATGGGGGCCGAGACCCCCCAGGCGGCGCTGTCGAACTCGCCGCAGCACACGGCGTAGCCGACCTCGCGGACCCGCGCCAGCTCCGCCGCCAGCACCTCGGTGTCGGTCACGGTGGTGTCGGTGAAGCGCTGCAGGGGACCGCTCGGCGCCGCCGCCGCGGCGCCGAAGGCCAGCACCACCTTGCCGGTGGAGGTCGCGTGCAGGGCCACCTCGCGGCCCTTCCAGGTCGCCGCCACGATCGCGGACGGGGCCACCTCGTCGACGTAGACCAGTGACTGGCCGCGGAGCACGGCCAGGGCGGCGGTCTCGCCCGTCTGCATGGCGAGTCGCGCCAGCACCGGCTTCGCGTCGGCCACCAGGCGGTCCAGGTCTCGGGGCCTGGTCAGGCCGACCAACCCGTCGCCGAGGGACCAGCGGTTCCGGTCTCGGCTGTAGGCGACGAGCCGGTGGTCGGCCAGGGTGGTGAGGATGCGCCACGCCGTGGCCCGGTTGAGGCCGGTCGCGGCCGCGAGGTCGGCGAGGCTGCGCTCCTCTCCCGCGGCCTCCGCGATGGCCTCGAGCAGCCGGACCGCCCGGTCGACGGACTGCACCCGTGAGGAGCGCGCGACCGTCTCGCCGTCGGACCGGATCGTCTCGACGGGCGGGATCGATGTGAACTCGTGACTCGTCATCTCTTGACCGTGATCTAGGTCACCCCTAAGTTCGCATGCCACAAGGAGGTGTACGTATTGTGAATACTCCCTCATCGGGTCCCGAGCCCGCCACCACCGCCGCCCTCACGCGCCGGCTCTTCCTGCAGTACTCCGGACTCGCCGCCGCCGCGGTGACCGGCGGAGGTCTGCTCGCCGCGTGCGGAGGTGACGACGGCGGCGGAGGCGGTGGCGGCGGAGGAGGCGGTCCGCAGAACAGCGGCGGCCAGCTGATCCACGGTGCCACCGGGGGCGGCAGCAAGGACACCCTGGATCCGCACCAGCCGGTCCAGGCGGCCGACATCTCGCGCGTGTGCAACCTCTACGAGCCGCTGCTGTTCTGGAACAACAACTACGAGCTCGAGCCGGCACTGGCCGAGTCCGTGGAGGCGTCCGCCGACGCGATCACCTGGACGATCACGATGCGCCAGGGCGTCACGTTCCACAACGGAGCGCCGGTCACCGCCGACGACGCGTGGAAGAGCATCCAGCGCGTGGCCGACCCGAAGGCTCCGCTCTCGGCCGGCGGCCAGCTCTCCCAGATCATCGACTTCCAGTCCAGCAAGGTCGTCGACGACAAGACCCTCCAGCTGGTGCTCAAGTCGCCCTACGCGATCCTCGACTCGCTGCTGGCGGAGTACACCCTGGGCATCATCCCGGGTGGCGAGTTCGACCCGGCCAACCCGGTCGGCACCGGCCCGTTCCAGTACCAGTCGTTCGAGGCGGGCAAGACCAGCACCTTCACGAAGTACGCCGACTACTGGGGCACCCCGGCCTTCCTCGACGAGCTGGTCATCCAGGACTTCGCGGACGACAACGCGAAGGTCAACGCGATGCAGGCCCAGCAGATCCAGACCCTCGACAACCTGCCCTACAACCTGGTCGAGACGATCAAGGGCGCGGGCGGCGGGGTGCTGATCGCCGAGGGCGGCCAGTGGGTGCCGTTCACGATGCGCGTCGACCAGGCGCCGTTCAACGACGTGAAGGTGCGTCAGGCCATGCGGTTGATCGTCGACCGGCAGGCGATGATCGACCAGACGCTGAGCGGCTACGGCTCGCTGGGCAACGACCTCTACGCCCCCCTCGACGTCGCCTACGCCAGCGACCTGCCGCAGCGCGAGCAGGACATCGACCAGGCCAAGTCGCTCCTCGCCTCGGCGGGCGCTGCCGGACTGCAGGTCGAGCTGTTCACGGGCGACGACATCGGCTCGGTGGCGGTGCCGGCGGCGAACCTGTTCGCCGAGCAGGCCAAGGCGGCAGGTGTCGACGTCAAGGTGACCAAGAAGACGCCGTTCTACGACGACGACTACCTGTCCTACACGTTCGCGCAGGACTTCTGGAACACCCGCAACTACATCCCGCAGGCCGTGGTCGGCACGTTCCCGCCCGACCAGGGCGGCACCTACAACGAGACCCACTGGGACAACGCCGAGCACCGCGACCTGGTCAACGCCGCCGCGAAGGAGCTCGACGAGGCCAAGCGGGCCGACCTGCTCCACCAGGCGCAGGAGATCGAGTACGACGAGGGCGGGCTGATCATCTGGGGCTTCCGGCAGCAGGTCGACGCCTACGCCGCCAACGTGCAGGGGCTCGAGCCGAGCAAGTACCTCCCGCTCGGCAACTACAGGTTCGACAAGGTGTCGGTGTGACATGACCCAGGTGGCGACCCTCCCTGATCCGCTCGAGGAGGTCGCGCCTCCTCAAGGTCGCTCCGGCGGGGCGGCGTGGGGCCTCTGGCTCGCACGCCGCCTCGGCCTGGCGGTCCTGACCCTCTGGCTCGTGTCGGTCCTGGTCTTCCTCGCCACCGCCGCGCTCGGCGACCCGGTGCGGGCGATCCTCGGCCGTGACTACAACTCCAACGTCGCCCGGCGCGAGCAGCTCGAGGCCCAGCTGGGAGTCGGAGACTCGATCCTCAGCCGCTACTTCGACTGGCTCGGCGGGCTGGTCACCGGAGACTTCGGCACGGCGCTGGCCAACCAGCAGCCGGTCTGGGGCCAGATCTCGAGCACGGTGACCAACACGCTGGTGCTGGTGCTGCTCGCGGCGCTGGTGATGATCCCGCTGGCCTTCGGCATCGCGATGATCTCGGCGCACTTCAGGCGCCGCCGCCCCGACACCGTCATCCAGACGATCCTCCTGGCGCTCGCCGGGGTGCCGGAGTTCGTGACCGGCATCCTGCTGGTCGCGCTCTTCTCGACGTCGGTGTTCCACTGGTTCCCGGCGGTGACGATCCAGTCGCAGACCGGACATCCCTGGGACAGCCCCAAGGGCATGGTGCTGCCGGTCGCGACGCTGGTGATCGCGGTGACGCCCTACGTCTCCCGCATCGTGCGGGCGACGCTGCTCGAGGTGCTCGACAGCGACTACGTCGAGCTGGCGAGGCTCAAGGGCATCCCCGAGCCCGTGGTGATGCGCAAGCACGCGCTGCTCAACGCGATCGTGCCCGGCATCCAGGTGATCGCGCTCCAGCTGGCGTGGCTGGCCGGCGGGGTCGTCCTGGTCGAGACGCTGTTCGCCTATCCCGGCGTCGGCAAGCAGCTGGTCGACTCGGTCCGCAACCACGACGTCCCGATGGTGCAGGCGCTCAGCATGATCATCGCCGGGGTCTACATCGTGGTGAACCTGGTGGCGGACGTGCTCTCCATCCTGCTGACCCCCCGAGCGAGGACGGCGATCTCCTCATGACTGCGACCGAGCCGACGACCTCCCCGGCGCCCGCGGGCTTCTTCCGGCGCGCGCTCCGGCAGAAGCGGTTCGCGTTCGGCTTCACGGTGACCGTGCTCGTGGTGCTGTTCGCGGTCTTCGCGCCCTTCTTCTCGCCCTACGGCGAGAAGGAGACCGCCGGGCCGCCGTACGCCAAGAACGGCGTCTTCGGCACCGACTACCTCGGCCAGGACGTGCTCAGCCGGGTGATGCACGGTGGCCAGAGCCTCCTGGTGATCTCCGTGCTGGCCACCCTGCTCGGCATGGTGCTGGGCGTGTTGATCGGCGTGGTCGCGGCCTACACGGGCGGCTGGTGGGACGAGGTGATCATGCGGCTCAACGACGTGCTGCTCGCGTTCCCGCAGATCCTCCTGGCCCTGGTCGTCCTGACGGCTCTCCAGAACCCCGCGCCGTGGGTGATCGTGCTGCTGATCGGCGCCTCCCACGCCCCGCGCGTGGCGCGCGTCTCCCGCGGCGTCGCGCTCGGGATCGTGTCGCGCGACTTCGTGATCGCCGCCGAGGCGCTCGGCGAGAAGCGGTCGCGCGTCATCGTCGCGGAGGTGCTGCCCAACATGACCGGTCCGCTGCTGGCGGAGGCCGGCCTGCGGCTCACCTACTCGATCGGCGTCGTCGCCGCCCTGGGCTTCCTGGGCTTCGCCGCCGATCCAGGCGCTGCCAACTGGGGCCAGATGATGAACGAGAACCGGCTCGGCCTGCAGACCCAGCCCTGGGCGGTGGTGGCGCCGGTGCTGGTGATCGCCATCTTCACGATCGCCACGAACCTGATGGCCGACGGCCTGGCGCAGGTCAGCCAGCGAGGGGACGACTGATGACCACGACCTCCGACACCGGACACCAAGTCAGGCGGACCGGGGGCCTGGTCATCGAGGACCTCGGCGTCAGCCTGACCGGCAAGGAGGTCGACGTCGTCGACGACATCGACCTGGTGCTGCGGCCCGGCGAGGTCGTCGGCCTGGTCGGCGAGTCGGGATCGGGCAAGACCACGGTCGGCACCTCGCTGCTCGCCTACTCCCGGGCCGGGGCCTACATCTCGTCGGGCAAGGTGCTGCTCGAGGACCGCGACGTCCTCCAGCTCCCGTGGAAGGAGGTCCGCAAGCTCCGCGGCGAGGAGATCGCCTACGTGCCCCAGGACCCCGCCTCGGCGCTCAACCCGAGCATCCGGATCGGCAAGCAGCTCGTCGAGCTGCAGCAGCTGCGCGGCGTGGGCACGAGCGAGTCGCGGCTCCAGGCCGCCCGCGACGGCCTCGCCGAGGTCGGGCTCCCCTTCGACGACGAGTTCCTCGGACGCTACGCACACCAGCTCTCCGGTGGGCAGGTGCAGCGTGTCGCGCTCGCGATGGCGTTCCTGCCCAAGCCCAAGGTGCTCGTGCTCGACGAGCCCACCACCGGCCTCGACGTCACCACGCAGAAGATGGTGCTCGACACGATGGCTGAGCTCTGCCGCGCCCACGGGGTCAGCGCGCTCTACGTCACCCACGACCTGGCGGTGGTCGCCAACATCGCCGACCGCGTGGCCGTGATGTACGCCGGCCAGATCGCCGAGCTCGGCCCCAAGAAGACGATCTTCGCCGATCCCTCGCACCCCTACACCCGGGCCCTCCTCGACTCGATCCCGCACCTCAGCCAGGCCCGCGCGCTCAAGGGCATCCCCGGCCGGACGCCGTCGCCCGGACGGCGACCCGACGGCTGCCGGTTCAACGACCGCTGCTCCTTCGCCGTCGACCGGTGCCGCCAGGAGGTCCCCGAGCTGCGCCAGATCGCGCCCGACCACGAGGTCCGGTGCCACCGCGTGGAGGAGATCGGCACCTGGGACATCAACCTCGGGACCGTGCCCGACGCCGATCCCGACCGGGCGCGCGACGTGATCCTCACCGTCGACTCGCTCGACATCTTCTACGGCCGCAAGCACGTGGTGCACGACGTCACCTTCGACCTGGCCAAGGGCGAGGTGGTCGCCCTCGTCGGCGAGTCCGGCAGCGGCAAGACGACGATCTCCCGCTCCATCGGCGGACTCCACAAGGACTGGACGGGGACCCTCACCTTCGAGGGGCGGACCCTCGCGACCAGCGCTCGTCGGCGCAGCGCCGAGGACCGGCGCCGGATGCAGTACATCTTCCAGAACCCCTACCTGTCGCTGAACCCCCGGCTGACCATCGAGCAGATCATCCGGAGGCCCATGGAGCTGTTCGGGCTGGCCAAGGGCAAGCAGGCGACCGACCGGGTGGTCGAGCTGATGGGTCAGGTCGCGCTCGGCTCGCAGATGCTGCACTACCAGGCGAGCCGACTGTCGGGTGGCGAGCGCCAGCGCGTCGCGATCGCCCGCGCCCTCGCCGCGGAGCCGGACGTGATGATCTGCGACGAGATCACCTCGGCCCTCGACGTGTCCGTCCAGGGCTCGATCGTCGAGCTGCTGGAGGGCCTGCGCAAGGAGCGAGGCATCAGCATGCTCTTCGTGACCCACAACCTGGCCCTGGTCCGCTCGATCGCGACCCGTGTCGAGATCCTCCAGGCCGGCCGCGTGGTCGAGGCCGGCCCGGTCGTCACGGTGATGGAGACGCCCCAGGAGGACTACACCCGCAAGCTCCTCGCCAACAGTCCGCGGATCGACTGACCTCGATTGCAGGCCAACACCACCGGGAGCCGGCTCGGGACGCTCGCCTTCGCCGACCCGCAGCACCAGCCCGACTGGGCGCACGTCGTCGTGCCGGCCCAGGACGGTCGGGCGCACCCGGCGGCCCCGCGGGCGCTCTCGGGCGACGTGGTCGGGGGTGGCCGGTCCCGCGGACTGGAGGAGTGGCTGCGCGAGACGTCGTCGACGACGTTGGTGGTGATCGACGGAGGCGTCGTCGTCCACGAGTGGTACGCCGACGGGCTCGGGCCCGAAACCCTCTTCCTCGGCGCCTCGATGACGAAGTCGGTGCTCGCCCACCTGGTCGGGAGGGCAGTGCACGACGGCTCGCTGGCGCTCGACGAACCCGTGACGGCAAGGGTGCCCGAGCTTGCGGGGACCGGCTACGACGGCACCACGGTGCGACACCTGCTGACCATGACCAGCGGCGTCGACTGGGTGGAGGACCACCGCGACCCGGACAGCCTCGCCTCACGCCTGCTCGGCCGCTTCGCCGGCGGTGGCGACTCGAGGGCGCTGCTGCGCCAGGTGACCGCCGGCGTGCCGCCGGGCCGGCGGTTCGCCTACTGCACGGCCGACTCCCAGGTGCTCGACTGGGTCCGCGAGCGCGCCACGGGCCTCTCCTTCGCCGACGACCTCACCCGCCTCTGGGCCGCGCTGGGCTGCCCGCATGACGCCCGGGTCGCCGTCGACGGGCTCGGCGTCGCGATGGCAGGTGGGGGCCTGGCCGCGACCACGCGCGACTGGGCCCGGGTGGCGGGCCTGGCCGTCTCCGGCCTCGCCGACTCAGGGGTGCGGCTGCTCGACCCGACGTGGGTCGAGGACGCCGCGCGGCCGGCGTACCCGTTCCTGGCCGTGGGCCGGCTTCCCGAGCCGCTGACGCGCCACGCCGGCTTCGGCTACCACTGGTGGCCGATGGAGGACTCCGGCGGGCGCCTGACCGCCGACGGCAGCCGCGGGCAGTTCGCCTGCGCCGACCGACGGACCGGCGTCGTGGTCGTCAAGACCTCGCTCTGGCCCTATGACGACCCCGAGGTCGACGCCCGGGCCCGCGACCTCAGCTACCTCGGTCTCCACGCCCTGCTGGACACGGTCGCCCGGCAGGGCTCGATCCCCCCGTCGACGACGAAGGAGCACGCCCCGTGAACCGCACCGTCATCATCACCTGCGCCCTCACCGGCGCCGGGGACACCGTCGGCAAGTCCGAGCACGTCCCCGTGACCCCCGAGCAGATCGCCGAGTCGGGGATCGCCGCGGCGCGCGCGGGCGCGGCGATCGTCCATGTCCACGTCCGAGACCCCCAGACCGGCAAGGGCTCGCGCGAGGTCGCGCTCTATCGCGAGGCGGTCGAGCGGATCCGGGCGAGCGACGTCGACGTCGTGGTCAACACGACCGCAGGCATGGGCGGAGACCTGGTGCTCGACCCCGTGGAGCCGACCCGCTTCGTCGAGGGCACCGACCTGGTCAACGGCGTGGAGCGGCTGGCCCACGTCGCCGAGCTGCGTCCCGACATCTGCACGCTCGACTGCGGGAGCCTGAACTTCGGCGAGGGCAGCCTCGTCTACGTGAGCACCCCCGACATCCTTCGCGACGGCGCCAAGCGCATCCAGGAGCTCGGCGTCCGGGTGGAGATGGAGATCTTCGACACCGGCCACCTGTGGTTCGCCCGGCAGCTGGTCGAGGAGGGGCTCATCGACCAGCCGGCCATGTTCCAGCTCTGCATGGGCATCCCCTACGGCGCCCCGGCCGACCCCGCGCTGCTGATGTCGATGGTCAACCAGCTGCCGCCGGGAGCCGTGTGGACCTCGTTCGCCCTCGGCTCGATGCAGATGCCCTGGGTGGCCCAGTCGGTCCTGCTGGGGGGTCACGTGCGGGTCGGGCTCGAGGACAACCTCTATCTCTCACGGGGCGTCAAGGCCACCAACGCGCAGCTGGTCGAGCGGGCGCGCACGATCGTGGAGGCGATGGGCGCCGAGGTGGCCACGCCCGACCAGGCTCGCGAGATCCTGGCGCTGGGGACCTCGTCATGAGCCGCGTCCCACCCGAGGAGGTGCGCACCGTCGCCTGCGTCGGCGCGGGCGTGATCGGCGGCGGGTGGGTCGCCCACTTCCTGGCCCGCGGGTACGACGTCGTCGCCTGGGACCCCCACCCGTCCGCGGAGAACCGCCTCGGCCACCTGGTCGACCAGGCGTGGCCGGCGCTCACCGAGCTCGGCCTCGTCGAAGGCGCGGCTCCCGACCGCTGGCGGTTCGAGCCCGACCTGGCCGCCGCCGTCCGCGCCGTCGACTTCGTCCAGGAGAGCGCACCCGAGGAGCTCGGGCTCAAGCGGCGGCTGCTGGCCGAGATCGACGCCGCGGCCCCGGTGGACGTCGTCATCTCGTCCTCGACGTCGGGGTTCTTGATGTCAGACATGCAGATCGAGTGCGCCACGCCGGAGCGCACCATCGTCGGTCACCCGTTCAACCCGCCCTACCTGATCCCGCTGGTCGAGGTCGTGGGCGGCGACAAGACGGCACACGACGTCGTGGACTGGACGAGTCGCTTCTACACCCTGGCCGGCAAGTCCGTCATCACCATGGACCGGGAGGTCCCGGGCTTCATCGCCAACCGGCTGCAGGAGGCCCTGTGGCGAGAGGCCCTGCACATGGTCGCCACGGGCGAGGCGACCGTCGAGCAGATCGACCAGTCCATCACCGACGGCCCCGGGCTGCGCTGGCCGATCCACGGGCCGTTGCTCACCTTCCACCTCGCGGGGGGCCAGGGCGGCATGGCGCACATGCTGGACCACTTCGGCCCGGCGCTCGAGGAGCCGTGGACCCGGCTGCACTCGCCCGAGCTCACGCCCGAGCTCCGCGACGCCGTGGTCGAGGGGTGCGAGCGCGAGGCGGGCAAGCGCACCATCGACGACCTCACCCGCGAGCGCGACGCCGGGTTGATCGCGATCCTGCGCGCTCTGGGACGCGTATGACGATCGTCCACCGCGAACGCTGTCGCGACGAGTGGATCGACTACAACGGCCACATGTCCGAGGCCTACTACGTCCTCGTGTTCGGCCACGCGACCGACGGGGTGCTCGACCGGATCGGGATGGACGCGGCTCATCGCGAGGCGACCGGCACGTCGGTCTACACCTCCGAGAGCCACCTGCGCTACCTGGGGCAGGTCGACGCGGGCGAGGAGCTGGCGGTCGTCAGCTCGGTCGTCGGCGCGACCGACAAGGTGCTGTGGCTCTGGCACGAGCTGACGGTCGACGGCGAGGTGCGCGCCACCGAGGAGGTGCTCGGGCTCCACGTCGACACCCGCTCCGGCAGCGTCACCCCGTTCGCCGAGCCCCAGGTACACCGCATCGGCGACCTGCTCGTCCACCCCCCGGAGCACGCCGGGCGGGCCATCGCGGTGCGCCGGCGATGAGCGGAACCCAGCACCGGATCGAGCAGGCGGCCGTCCCCGGCGGCGCCTTCCGGATGGGGGACCACCTCGACGAGGGCTACGCCGGCAACGGGGAGCGTCCGGTCCACGAGGTCGAGCTGACGGCGTACGCCATCGACGCGACCAGCGTGACCAACGCCGACTTCGCCCTCTTCGTCGGCGAGACCGGCCACGTGACCGACGCCGAGCGAGCCGGCGTCAGCGCGGTGTTCCACCTTGCGCTCTCCTCCACGGTGCCCGCCGCGGTGCCCGGTGCGGGCTGGTGGCGTGCGGTCACCGGCGCTGCCTGGCACTCCCCCGAGGGCCCGGGGTCGGGGCTCGAGGGCCGCGAGGACCACCCTGTCGTGCACGTGTCGTGGCGCGACGCGGTCGCCTACGCCTCGTGGGCCGGCCGCGAGCTGCCGACGGAGGCGCAGTGGGAGCGGGCCGCCCGTGGCGGGCTCGAGGGGGCCCGCTTCCCCTGGGGCGACGACCTCCGGCCACGGGCGCCTGACTGGGAGTGCAACATCTGGCAGGGGTCCTTCCCCGAGGTCAACACCCTGGAGGACGGCTACCTCACGACCGCGCCGGTGCGCACGTTCCGGCCCAACGGCCTGGGGCTGTGGCAGGCCGTGGGCAACGTGTGGGAGTGGTGCCGGGACTGGTACGACCCCGGCTACTACGCCGAGAGCCCCCGGCAGGACCCGCCCGGACCGCGGTGGGGAAGCCACCGGGTCATGCGTGGCGGCTCCTACCTGTGCCACGACTCCTACTGCTACCGCTACCGGGTCGCGGCCCGCACCGGCAACACCCCGCGGAGCGCGAGCGCCAACCTGGGCTTCCGGACGGTGGGCCGGTGAGGTCTCAGCAGTAGCGGTGGATGCCGCCCGGTGAGAGGGCCAGGTCGCGCAGCACGATCGGGAGCTGGGGCGCCCAGTGGCGGCAGGAGTAGCGGAAGTCCTTCTTGCGGTACTCCACCACCAGGACCTTGTTGCCGTAGTGACGCCGGTAGGACCCGCACTCGCGCCAGCGGCCGCACTCCTCGGCGATGGCGAAGTCGTAGCCCACGACCCGTCCGTCCCAGCCCGCGCGGTTCTTCTGGGCGGCGGCGAGCCCGGCGGCGTGGGCGCGCACGACCAGCAGACGCGCGAAGCGGCGGGCGTCCCCGGGGGTCAACAGCTGCTTGCTCCTGCCGAAGGAGTCGAGGTTGTCGAACTCGACCGCCTCGAAGCCGTCGCTGGCGCACCGGTCCACCCAGCGCCCCACGATCCGGGCCAGCGCCCGGCGCTTGGCCGGCGTGCGGATGTCGAGCAGCCACTCACCCCACGCCGAGTCGACGACCGCCTTGCCGCCCTTCTTGAGGACGAGGTTCCAGTGCTTGTCGCGCCAGAACCGCTTCTCCTGGGGCTGGGTCTGGAACCCGTTGACGTAGCACACGGAGTAGGCCCGCCCGGAGGGCCGCGCCTCGCGATCGCGCACGACGATGCCCACGTGCCGCGGCAGCGGTGCGTTGCCGCCGAGCTGGTAGTCGACGTCGGTCTTCGACGGCGGCATCCGGAGGTCGGCGTACGCCGGCGCCGGCGCGGCCACCAGCAGGAGCAACAGGACGAGGAGGCGCATGGCTCCAGCCTGCCACCGGAGGTGGCGGACGGTGCCTCAACGCGCAGCCCGGACCAGGCGTCTGCCCAGTGCCGCCACCGCGTCGGCCAGCTCGGGCGGCCCGAGCACCGTGAACGGCAGCCCGAGCCCGGCCAGGTGCCGCGCCAGCCAGTCCAGGTCGTCGGTGCCGACCTCGAGCTCGCAGGAGTCCGGACCCGTCGCCCTGACCAGCCCGCCGAGGGGGTGGACCGCGTCCGTGGCGACGGCTGCCGGCACCGCGAGCCCGAGCCGGGCGTGGTGGCGGTAGGGCTCCACCGAGACGGCCCGGCGCACGGCGCCGACCGGGTCCGGATGCCGCCGATCGCCCGCGCGCACTCCCGTGGACGCCGCGCCGTGGATGCGGTCGACGCGGAACACGCGCCAGTCGGCTCGGTCGAGGTCCCACGCCAAGAGGTACCAGCGCCCCGCGGCCGCCACCAGGCGCTCGGGCTCGACGCGCCGCGACGAGGCATCAGCGCCGGGCCTGGCGTGCGCGAACCGCACCCGGAGCCGGTCGCGGCAGGCCCGGGCCAGCGGGAGCAGGGTCTCTCCGGGCACCGCTGGGACCCGGCCGGGGAGCGTGTCGACGGTCCCGGAGAGCGCCTGCAGCTCGCGGCGCAGCCGCGGCGGCAGCACCTGGTCGAGCTTGGTGAGCGCCCGCATCGCGGCCTCTCCCGCACCGGCGGACGCGGCGGCCACGAGCAGCGAGACGACCACCGCCACCGCCTCCTCGTCGTCCAGGAGCAGCGGCGGCAGGGCACGCCCGGCCTCGAGGCGATAGCCGCCCGCCGGCCCCTGCTCCGCCGCGACGACGTAGCCCAGGGAGCGGAGCCGGGCGACGTCGCGCCGGACGCTGCGCGGCGTGACGCCCAGCCGGTCCGCCAGCTCGCGGCCGGTCCACACCGGGCGCGCCTGGAGCAGCCCCAGCAGGGTCAGGGCACGCTCCGTCGGGTCGGGCACGCCGACCATGGTGGCACGGCCAGCGGACAGGATCTGTCCGCATCGTCGACCAGAGTGGATCCACCCACCCCACACCAGGAGGCCCGATGCCCTACCTCTGCCGTCCCGTCACTGGCGAGCGCGACGCCCTCGCCGCCTACCTCGCCTACCAGCACGACGTGCTGCGCGCGACCGCCCACGGCATGACCGACGAGCAGGCGGGGCTGGCGCCGACCGCGAGCCCGATGTCGGTCGGCACGATCCTCAAGCACGTCATCCGGGTCGAGCACAACTGGCTGGCCAGCGTGAGGACCGCTCCGGGTCTGGTGGACTGGCCCAGCGGCGAGGCGGCCGCGGCGGCGTACGCCGAGGCCTGGACGTGGCACCCCCACGACACGCTCGCCGCGGTCCTCGAGGCCTACGACGCCATCGGCGCCGAGGTCCTCGACGCCGTGCGGAGCACCGACCTGGACACCCCCTTCCCGGTGTTCGAGTCCGGCTGGACCCCGACCGATGTGGAGGCGTGGTCGGTGCGCTGGGTTTGGCTGCACCTCATCGAGGAGCTGGCGCGGCACGCCGGCCACGCAGACATCATCCGGGAGGCCGTGGACGGCGAGAAGTCCTGGACCCTGCTCGCCGGGCAGGACGCGGCATGGGCCGCGCAGCCGGTGGGTCAGAGCGCGGAGTAGTCGCGGAACCCGCGCTGCGTCTTGCGGCCGAGGTAGCCGGCGGTGACCAGGTGCTCGAGCAGCGGCGCGGGCGCGAAGCCGGGCTCGCGGAACTCCAGGTAGAGCTCCCGCTGGATCGCCAGCGACACGTCGTTGCCGACCACGTCGAGGAGCTCGAAGGGACCCATCGGCAGGGCGCAGCCCAGCTTCATCGCGGTGTCGATCTCGTCGGCGGTGGCGTAGTGGGCCTCGAGCATCTTCACGGCGTCGTTGAGGTAGGGGAAGAGCAGGGCGTTGACGATGAAGCCGGCCCGGTCACCGCAGGAGACCGCGTGCTTGCCCACCCCGGCGCAGAGCGCGCGCACCGTCTCGGCGACGTCGTCGGCCGTCGAGACCGTCGAGACGACCTCCACCAGCCGCATGATCGGCGCGGGGTTGAAGAAGTGCATGCCGATGACGTCCTGCGGCCTCGAGGTGGCGCGGGCCAGCGCGATGATCGGCAGCGACGAGGTCGTCGTCGCGAGGATCGCGCCCGGCTTGCAGATGTCGTCGAGGTTCTCGAAGAGCGTGGTCTTGACCTGGAGGTCCTCGGCGACCGCCTCGACCACCAGGTCGGCCTGCGCCAGGTCGTCGAGCGAGCTCGTGCCGCGCAGCCGCCCGAGCACCTCTCCCTTGACCGACTCCTCCAGCTTGCCCCGCTGGATCGCCTTGTCGAGCGACCGCTCGATGCTGGCGCGGACGCCGTCGACCTTGGCCTGGGAGCGACCCGCGTAGAGGACGTCGTAGCCCGCCTTGGCGAAGACCTCCACGATGCCCGACGCCATGGTGCCGGTGCCGACCACTCCGACCAGACGAACGTCGCGACGCAGCCGGGGTGCGTCGTCCTCCGAGGGCGTCAGCTGGTCGGCCACGACGGTCGAGCTGTCGGGCTCGGCGTAGGTGTAGAAGCCGCGGCCGGACTTGCGGCCGAGCAGGCCCGCGGTGACCATCTGCTTGAGGATGGGAGCGGGCGCGTGCAGGCGGTCGCGCCCCTGCTTGTACATGGTGTCGAGGATCTCGTACGCCGTGTCGAGGCCGATCAGGTCGAGCAGGGCCAGCGGCCCCATCGGGTAGCCGCACCCGAACCTCATCGCCGCGTCGATGTCCTCCCGCGTGGCGTACTTGGCCTCGTACATCGCCACGGCGTGGTTGAGATAGCCGAACAGCAGGGTGTTGGCGATGAAGCCCGCCTTGTCGCCGCAGACCACCGGGCTCTTGCCGAGCCGCGCGAGCAGCCCCTGGACGTCGGCGAGCACCTGGGGCTCGGTGACCACCGTCTTGACGATCTCCACGAGGTTCTGCACCGGCGCCGGGTTGAAGAAGTGCACCCCGATGACCCGGCCGGGCTTGGAGTTGGCGGTCGAGATCTCGGTCACGGACAGCGACGAGGTGTTGGTCGCCAGGATGGCGTCCTCGCGCACGATGTCGTCGAGCCGGCGGAAGATCCCCTTCTTGACCTCGACGGACTCGACCACCGCCTCCACCACGAAGTCGGCGTCCTTGATGTCCTCCATCGACGTCGTCAGCGTGATCCGCCCGAGCAGCTCCGCCTGCTCGTCGCCGCTTATCTTTCCGCGCGCCACGGCGCGGCCCGTCGAGTGCTCGAGGTGACCACGGCCACGGGCCGCCGCCGCGTCGTCGACCTCGACACCGACGACCTCGAAGCCGCTGCGCGCGAACACCTCGGCGATCCCGGCGCCCATCGTGCCCAGCCCGATCACGCCGATGGTGTGGAACTGGCGGCCGGTGGGCACGAAGGACTCGGTGTCGGGCGAGGGGGTGCTGGTCATGGCGCGCATCCTCTCACGGGGCCGTCGGCCCACGCCGTGAGCCAGTTCACGGCCGTCACGGTCTGCGGCGGCCAGTCATGACGGGGGACGCAGCGACAGCAGGAGGAGCGCTGCCATCGTGAATCCGTCCTCGGTCCCGCCCGACGCCACGAGGGCGCGCAGCTCCTCTGCGGTCACCCAGCGGGTCTCGGACACCTCGCGCGCATCGGTGGGGGTGCCGACCTCGGCGACCTCGGCCACGAAAACGGCGACGCGGGTGCTCTGGATGCCCGAGTCGGGCGTCACGTGCCCGAGCAGCGTCAGGTCCGAGGCGGTGGCGCCCAGCTCCTCGTGGAGCTCGGCGCGGGCCGTCGCCTCGACGTCGTCCCCCTGGGCGAACCCGCGCGGGAAGCCCCACTCGTGGCGGCCGACGGGGTAGCGGAAGGTGCGCACCAGCCCGTACGACGTCGCGCGGCCGACCCGGCGCCGGGGCACGACCACCACGCCCAGCCCCGTGCCGCGCGGCGTCACCCGGATGTAGGTGCCGGGGTGTCCGTCGGGGAAGACCACGTCGTCGTCGTAGACCACGACGAACGGGTTCTCGTAGGCCACACGCTCGCGGGTCTGCTCGATCCGGCTCACGGTTCGCGATCGTAGGGCACCCCACGGCACCGGGTAGATTGCCTCCCCGTGAGACTCGTCGTGGCCCGCTGCCAGGTGGACTATGCGGGGCGGCTGACCGCCCACCTCCCGATGGCCACGCGCGTGCTGATGCTCAAGGCCGACGGGTCGGTCCTGGTCCACTCCGACGGCGGCTCCTACAAGCCGCTCAACTGGATGTCTCCGCCGTGCTCGGTGCGCGAGGACACCACCGAGGAGGGACACCTCGAGTGGGTCGTGACCTCCAAGGGCGACGACACGCTCCGGATCCTGATCGAGGAGGTCCTGCACGACTCCAGCCACGACCTGGGCGTGGACCCCGGCCTGCAGAAGGACGGCGTCGAGAAGCATCTCCAGGCGCTGCTGGCCGAGCACCCGGGCTCGCTCGGTCCAGGCCTCACGCTCGTCCGGCGGGAGTTCCCCACCGCGATCGGCCCGGTCGACCTGATGTGCCGCGACAGCGACGGCCGGTCGGTCGCCGTCGAGGTCAAGCGTCGGGGGGAGATCGACGGCGTGGAGCAGCTCACGCGCTACCTCGAGCTGCTCAACCGCGACCCGCTCCTGACGGTCAACGGCGACGTGCGGGGCATCTTCGCGGCCCAGGAGATCAAGCCGCAGGCCCGCGTGCTCGCCACCGACCGGGGCATCGCCTGCGCCGTGGTCGACTACGACGCGCTGCGCGGCATGGACGACTCCGAGCACCGGCTCTTCTGAGGCACCCATGGAGATCTTCCACATCGCCACCCTCGCCGACTGGGAGGCCGCCCGCCGCACCGGCGCCTACGCCACCTCGACCCTCGGACGCACCCTCGAGGAGGAGGGCTTCCTGCACGCCTCCCACCGGGCGCAGGTGCCGACCGTCTTCGGCCGCTACTACCGCGACGCGGGCGTCCCGCTGGTCCTGCTCACCATCGACACCGAACGGCTCGACGTCCCGTGGCGCGAGGAGCAGGTCGGCGAGGAGCGCTACCCGCACGTCTTCGGGCCGCTGGACCCGGCGGCCGTGGTGCGGGTGCAGAGCCTCACCCGGGAGGGGAGCACCGGCTCGTTCACCCGGATCTTCCTCGCGGAGATGATGGTCCGGATCTTCCTCGCGCTCGGCACCATGCTGCTGATCGCCCTGGGGATCGCGCTCGGCAGGTCCAGCGGCGTCGCCTGGGCTCCGGCTGCCGGAGGTCTGCTCGGCCTGGTCGTCGGCGCGACGCTGTTCTGGGCGGTGCTGCGGCGGCGGGGCTGAGCCTCGCGGGTCAGGCGCCGGCGATCCGAGGCGCGGTGGGGTCGGCTCCCTCGCCGGCCTGCTCGCGGGCGACGTACTCCTCGATCTGCTCCAGGTCGTCCTTGTTGCGGCTGACCACGGCGAGCAGGTCGCTCATGGTCGCCATCTCCTCGACCTGCTCCTTGATGAACCACTGCATGAACTGCTCGGAGGCGAAGTCGAACTCCTCACGGGCGATCCGCAGCAGCCCGTTGATCTGCTCGGTCACCCGACGCTCCTGGTCGAGCGCGAGTGCGACCGGCTCGACGACGTCGGAGAATCCACTCTGCGGCGCGGAGACCGCGGGCAGGTGGACCTCGGCGTCGCTGTCGAGGAGGTACTGCACCATCATCATGGCGTGGTCGCGCTCCTCGAGCGCCTGGCCGTAGAAGAAGGCCGCCATCTGGGGCATCGTCAGCGCGTCGTAGTGGATCGCGCACGCGAGATACTGGTTGTGCGCGGCCAGCTCGTTGCCGATCTGGACGTTGAGCTGGTCGACGAAGCGGGGTGCGGGCACCTGTCCTCCTGGCGCGAGCGCGGGTCAGGCCGCGGCGTTCTTGGTCTTGACGAGCTTGCGCTTCTTGACGCTATACCCCTCGGGCAGGGTGCCCTCGCGCAGCATCCGGATCGGACACCGCTTGCAGCGGGGACGGTCGTTGCAGCACTTCGCCTTCGGCTTGCGCTGCTTGCTCACCCGAGGACTCTAGCAGGCAGGTGAGGGTACCCTAACTTCGGTTCCGTACGCCGGATCGCCGGTCACTCGTCGTAGTCGGACTGGAGCGGGGCCAGGGTGCCCAGGGACTCGGCGACCACGATGACGTCGTCGCCCGTGGAGAGCCGGAACTCCGTGGGCGGGTTGACGTGCGCGGTGCCGTTGCGACCGACCGCCAGCAGGGTCGCCCGGTGGTCGGCACGGAGCCGGGCGCTCAGGTCGTCGACCGACAGCCCCGCATAGTGGTCCGGCAGGGAGACGCGGTAGAGCTCCGAGCCCTCGCCACCCGACACGATGTCGGTCACCAGCTCGGCCAGCCCGGGGTAGAGCGAGGAGCGTGCCAGCAGCCGTGAGGCGATGCGGGACGTGACCAGCACCTCGTCGGCACCCGCCCGCCGGAAGTGGTCGACGTGGGCGGGGTTGTTGACCTCGACCACCGTGCGCACCTCCGGCGCCAGCTCGTGGACGGCCATCGCGCACAGGATCGACTTCATGTCGGCCTCGTTGGATCCGTCGGCCGGACAGATCACCGCCGCCGCCGCGTCGGCCACCCCCGTGCGGGCCAGGTCGTCGGCGGAGGTGATGTCTCCGTTGACGAAGTAGATGCCCGCCCCCGGGGCGGGGTTCTTGTCGCTGTCGTGCAGGACGACCACCTTGGCGTCGTACTCGTCGTGACGCAGCTCGTGGAGCAGGTCGCGTGCGGTCGCGTTCCAGCCGCACACGACGATGTGGTTGCGGTAGCCCGAAGCCCCCATACCCTGGCCCTCCTTGAGCAGGAAGTCGATGACGAAGCCGACCAGCGCGCCCGTGATGGCCGCGACGATCGCGACCCCGAACAGCACCAGCAGCCAGCTGACGAGATAGCTCGGCCAGTTCTCCACGTAGGACGCGTCTCCCGAGCCCATCACGGTCGTGACGGCCCAGTAGAAGCTGTCGCCGAGCTTGCCCATGAACTTGCCGGGGCTGTCGCGGGGACCCTCGATGACCGTGACCAGGACCGAGGCCACCAGCACGAAGCCGAACAGGCCGCCGAACAGGCGGAAGAAGAAGCGCGCGTCGAGGCCGCCGGTGATGCGACGGAGGTGGTAGGAGACACGACGCACCAGCGGTGCCGCGAAGAGCACCGCCGCCACCCGCCGGCCGACCCGGTTCGCCATCCTCAGTCCCCATGACCTCTGGGCCGCCCCGGACAGCCCCACCTGACCCCGGCGGTGATCATGACAGCCGGGAGGCCCGATCGGGAAGGGCCGAACGGGTGGTTGTCGTACGGCGTCCCGTCAGGGTGGGGTCAGGCCAGCGAGTGGGCGGCCCGGATGACCTCGACGATGTCGTCCATGATCTCGGTGAGGCCGAAGTCCTTGGGCGTGTAGACCGCCGCCACGCCGCGCTCGCGCAGGGCGCGCGCATCGGCGTCGGGGATGATGCCGCCGACCACGACCGGCACGTCGTCGAGCCCGGCCTCGCGCAGGCCGTCGAGGACGGCGGGGACCAGCTCCATGTGCGAGCCCGAGAGGATCGACAGCCCGACGCAGTGGACGTCCTCCGCCACGGCGGCGGCGACGATCTGCTCCGGGGTGAGCCGGATGCCCTGGTAGACCACCTCGAAGCCGGCGTCGCGGGCGCGGACGGCCACCTGCTCGGCGCCGTTGGAGTGACCGTCGAGGCCGGGCTTGCCGACCAGCAGCCGCAACCGCCCGCCGAGCTCCTGACCGGTCGCGCGGACCCGCTCGCGCACCCGCGCGAGATCGGCGCCGGCCTCGGCGACGCCGACGGCGCCGGCGACACCGGTCGGCGCGCGGTACTCGCCGAAGACCTCCCGGAGCGTGCCCGCCCACTCCCCCGTGGTCGCGCCGGCGCGGGCGGCGGCCAGCGTCGCGGTCATCAGGTTGGCGTCGGTCTTGGCGTCGGCCGCCAACCGCGCCAGCGCCTCCTGCACCGCCGACTCGTCGCGCTGCGCCCTCCACTGCCGCACCGACTCCACGGCGGCCCGCTCGGCCTCCGGGTCGGGGGCCTGGATGGCGGAGTCGAGGTCGGCGGTGAGCGGCGACGGCTCGGTCGTGGTGAACGCGTTGACGCCGACGATGGTCTCCTCGCCGGACTCGATCCGGGCGCGCCGCGCGGCGTGGGCCGAGACGAGGGCCTGCTTCAGGTAGCCCGACTCGACCGCGGGGATGGCACCGCCCATGGCCTGGATCCGGTCCATCTCCTCGCGGGCCCCCGCCACCAGCTCGGCCACCTTGGCCTCCACCACCGGGGAGCCGTCGAACAGGTCGTCGTACTCCAGCAGGTCGGACTCGAAGGCGAGCACCTGCTGGAGCCGCAGCGACCACTGCTGGTCCCAGGGCCGCGGCAGGCCGAGCGCCTCGTTCCACGCCGGGAGCTGGACGGCGCGGGCGCGGGCCCTCTTGGAGAGCGTGACGCCCAGCATCTCG
>CAZQCA010000021.1:0-22953 GCA_964591845.1 uncultured Nocardioides sp. | reverse complement strand
GGCGATGAACGACCTCGAGGGCAGCGAGGTGCACATCGTCTACTCCGCCCGCGACCTCGGCCGGCAGCTGCCGGCGGCCTGGCAGGAGAGCATCAAGCAGGGCAGGAAGTGGTCGTTCCGCCGCTTCCTCAACAAGGTCGAGAGCGGCAAGCCGTGGTTCTACCGGGCCCTCGACCTGCCGACCGTGCTCAGCACCTGGGGCGACCACCTGCCGCCGGACCGGATCCACGTGGTGACCGTCCCGGCCAAGCGGCTGACCGGTGGCCGGGGCGAGGACCTGTGGCTGAGGTTCTGCGAGGCGTTCGCCATCGACCCGGCGTGGGCGCCACTCGACAGCGAGCGCGCGAACCCCTCCCTGGGCATCCCCGAGACCCAGCTCATCCGCCAGCTCAACGCCCGGCTCGAGCGAGCGGTCCGGCGCGACGCCACCTACGACAAGCTCATCCGCGACCTGCTCGCACAGCGCGAGCTGGTGCACCGCGAGTCGGCGCCCGTGCGGCTGCCACCCAAGCGCTTCGACTGGGCCGAGGAGCAGGCCCAGCTGTGGATCGACTGGCTCGACGGGAGCGGCGTGCACGTCATCGGCGACCCCGAGGACCTGCGGCCGGTGCGCCCGGCCGAGGGTGAGCCGTGGCGCAACCCCGACCGGGCCCGTGCCAAGGGGGTGCTCGAGGCGGCGCTCGACGCGCTCGAGGCGATGACCCGCGAGGCGGCGCGGCGGCCCGACCCCGACCGGCAGCTGAGCAACCTGGTGCGCCACGGCGCCGACCGGCTGCGCAAGAAGTGAGCGCGGCCCGCGACGGCGTACGCCGGGCTTGGGGGTGGCTGGCCCACCTGCGCTCGGGCGGTACGACGGCATGGTCGGACTGGCGCGGTGGCGAGGGAGCCGACGCCGACCCCGCCGGCGCGGCGCTTCCGGGGGCCCAGCAGCTGGAGGTGCTCCGGCGACTCAACGAGACCGGGCGGCCGAGCCCCGCCCTGGTCGAGCGGGTCCTGCAGGCCAGCGCCGCCGGCCGTGGGTCCCCCGACCTCGAGCTGGCCGGCTCCGCCGACGAGTCGGCCTTCGGGCCGCGTCCGGTCGACCCCGCCGCGCTCCCCGTCGGCGAGCTGCTGCGGGTGGTCACCTCCCTGCTGGCCGAGGAGCTGTCGAGGGCGCCGCTGCCGGAGCCGCCGCGGCATCGCCGGCGGCCCTGGCGTCAGGGCGACCGGGTGGTCGGCGACCCCCTGCTGGCGGGTCCGCTGACCGCTGAGCTCGCGCGGCGCGGACGGGCCCCGGGGCCGCGGTCGCCGGTGTGGGTGCTGGGGGCTCCGCTGGCCCAGATGCTCGGCGACGTCTGGGTCGAGCGCTGCTTCGGCGACGGGGCGCCGTCGTGGCCCTCCTGGGTCGCCGGGCTGGAGCAGCGCCGCCAGCTGCCGCCGCGGGTCGACCTCCCCCGCGTCGCCGCCGACTGGGCACGCCGCTCGCCCCGGGTCACGGTGCTGCTCGATCCGGCGTCGGTCGTGGACGCTCTCGGGCGGGCACCGGTCACTCCGCCGGTGTCGCTCGACGCCGCGGAGCTCGCCCGCCGGCTCGCCCCGGTGCTGGCGCTGATGGTGCCCCCGGAGCGCCGCGCCCGGCTCCTCGGCGAGGTGCTGCGCCCCCGCCTGGCGACGCACCTGCCCGCCGGGGCCGGCGTCGCGCGCCCCGGCGTACCACCTGACCGGGTGGAGTGGGTGGCGCGTCGGGCCCGCCGGATGGCGGAGGTCCTGGCGCGTGGTGACTACGCTGTCGAGGGAGATCCGCGCGCGGTGCTCCCGGCGCCGGTGGCCGGCTCCGCTCCGTCGGGCCCCGCCGCGCTCGAGCTCGGACTTCGGATCCTGTTGGACGGTCCCGCCGACCCGGCGTCGGCGCGGCCGACCGCACCGGACGCACGGGAGGCTGAGGAGTGAGCAAGCGGGTCCTGCTCCACGTCGGCACGCCCAAGACCGGCACCTCCCACCTCCAGGACGTGCTCTACCGCAACCGCCGACGGCTGGCGCTGCACGGCGTGCACTACCCCGCCCACCGGTTCGACGCCCACTTCCTGGCCGCCCTCGACCTGATGCGGCTGCCGTGGGGCGGCCTCGAGCACGAGGCGGTCGGCGCGTGGGACCGCCTCGCCGAGCGCGTACGCCGTGCCGGTGGCACCTCGATCGTCAGCCACGAGATCCTCGCCGCCGCGTCGCGCTCGCAGGCGGCCCGGGCGATCGAGTCCCTCGGCGACACCGAGGTCCACGTCGTGCTGTCGGTGCGCGACCTGGCCCGCCAGATCCCCGCGGAGTGGCAGGAGAACGTCAAGCACCGCAGCGTGCTGTCCTATGCGCGCTTCCTGGAGATGATCCGCGACCCGCAGCGCAAGGGCCGGGTGGCCAGCTGGTTCTGGAGCGTGCAGGAGATCCCCGACATCCTGGCCCGCTGGGCGCCGGAGCTGCCGCCCGAGCGGGTCCACCTGGTGACCGTGCCGCCCTCCGGCGCCGACCCCGACCTGCTGTGGTCGCGGTTCAGCGAGGCGTTCGGCCTCGACGGACTCGACCTCGACGTCGGGGGCCAGCGGTCCAACCCGTCGCTGGGCGTGCCCGAGACCGCTCTGATCCGGCGCATCAACCGGGCCGCCAACCGCGTGGTCCCCCCGGCCGACTACCGGCCGCTGGTGAGGGAGCTGCTGGCCCACCAGACGCTGGCCCAGCGCACCGGCTCACCGCGGCTGGCGATGCCGCCCGACGTCCACGACTGGGCGGTCGAGCTGTCGCAGGCCTGGGTGGCCGAGCTGCGGCGACGGGGCTGTCACGTGGTCGGCGACCTCGACGACCTGCTCGTCGGCCCCACCGCGACGACGTACGCCGACCCCGACCGGCCGCGCGAACGCCAGGTGTCCGCGGCCGCCGTCGACGCGATCCGCACCCTCCTGATCGAGAACGCCCGCCTGCGCCGCGACCAGGAGCGGCTCGAGTCCGAGCTGCGCGAGGCGAGGTCGGCGGTCGGGCTGCGGGGCAAGCTGGTGGGCCGGCTCGAGGGGACGCGGTCGGGCCGGGGTCTGCTGGTCGCCTATCGGCGGGCGCGGGGCAGGAGCTCGCGGTCGGCGTAGCGGCCCACCCGCCAGGTCGCGAACGCGTCGGCACCGAGGCCGACGATGCCGCCTACCAGGGGGATCCGGCGACCGGCGGTGATCGCCAGCCGCTTGCCGGCCACCTTGGAGATCAGGTCGGAGGCGACCTCGGCTGAGATCACCTTGTCGAGGTCGGGGTCGTGGGCCGGGGCGGTCGCCAGCGCCATCGGCGGCGCGGGGAGCTTCGTCGCCTGGACCAGCTCGTCGACGCGGTCCTCGCCGAGGATGCAGCAGAGCACGGCGTTGCGGACCCGGGCGTCGGCGAGGTCGTAGCCGCGCAGATGCGCGATCCCCGCCACCATCCGGCACTGGATCAGTGCCAGCCCGGTGATGTTGGTGGGGATCGTGACCGTGGCCGTCACCAGCCCGCCGAGGTTGGTGACGAATCCCTGCGCGCCGGCGTAGCGCACGTGGTTCTCGATCACCTCGTGGATGCCGCGGTCGACGTCGCCACGCTGCTCGGCGAGCTGCTTCTCGGCGGCTGCGGCCGCAGGCGGGAGCGGGCCGATCCCGTGGATCGCGCGGTGCAGCGCCTCGCGCACGAACGAGTGGGTCAGTCCGGGCGCCGCCTGCGCGACGCGGGGCGCCAGCGCAGCGGTCACCGCGGTCCTCACGTTCATGGCTGGATCCTACGGTCGCCCCGGTGGAGCACTCAGGGCCAGCCGGCACGCTCACCCAGCGCGCCGTCCCCGATCGGCTGATCCGGTCGCCCTGATGCGCCGACTAGGTTGGGCGGGTGCCCGTCCAGCCGTCGCCGACCCCCTGGGACTTCGGGCCGCCCTCCCGCTGGGACGACGCCGACGACCTCGTGGCGATCGGTGCGGACCTGGAGCCGGGCACGCTCCTCTCCGCCTATGCGCAGGGCCTCTTCCCGATGCCGGCGGGCGGCCCCGGCCAGCCGCCGTACTGGTTCTGTCCGGCGCGCCGCGGTGTGCTGCGGCTCGCCGACCTCAAGGTCAGCCGGTCACTGAAGCGCTCGACCGGACGCTTCCTGGTGCGCGTCGACACGGCCTTCGACCAGGTGATGGAGGCGTGCGGCGACCCGGAGCGACCCGGCGGCTGGATCGATGACGACATCCGCAACGCCTATCGCCGCCTCTACCACCTCGGCTGGGCGCACTCGGTCGAGGCCTGGGTCAACGGCGAGCTCGTCGGGGGGCTGTACGGCGTCGCGCTGGGCGGGCTCTTCGCGGGGGAGTCCATGTTCCACCGCGAGCGGGACGCGTCCAAGGTGGCCCTGGCGGCCCTGGTCGACCTGCTCCGCGACGACCACGCGGACCGCCGGCTGATCGACGTGCAGTGGGTGACCCCCCACCTCGCCTCGCTCGGCGTCAGCGAGATGTCGCGGTCGGACTACCTGGACGTGCTGCCCGGGGTGCTGGAGGTCCCGCTGCCGGAGGCGTTCGCGGGGAGGTGAGCCGCCGGTAGGCGGTCGCGGCGAGCGCGAGCGCCGCACCCGCGACGACGACGAACCCCAGCGCCACGCCCGCCGAGGCCCCGGCGCTCCCGGTGACCCACATCGAGACCGCCATCCCCGCCACCGCGGTCGACATCAGGGCGCTGCCGCCGAGTGCCGGTGCGGCCGCGAGCCGCGCCCATGCGTGTCCGCGGAGCAGGGCGACGCCGATCGTCGTGAGCGTCGGCAGCACCAGGCCGAGGTCCATCAGCTTGACGATCCAGAACAGCCCCGGATCGGCGGCGTACTCCTCCCCGGTGGGGTGCGCACCCCAGGCGTCCAGCAGTCCCGGGAGGTGCACGCCGACGGCGAGGAAGAGGGAGGCGAGGAGGAGGTACCAGCCGGCGACCCGGTCGAGCCGGTGCGGCGGCGGCGCCGGCGTCCGGGCCAGCCCGGCCGCCGCCAGCACCAGCGTGGCGCCGGAGACGGCCACCATGCCGGCGAGCAGCGGGAAGAAGCGCTCGCTGTTGCCGCCGTAGCGGGCCAGGTCGCCGCAGATCGTCAGCTGGGTGTCGGTGTAGAGGCCGTACGCCGCCGGGGCCGCGCCGAGCGCGTAGCCCAGCTGGCTCGGACCCCGGCGCAGCACCCGGGCGGCGGCGAGGCTGACCGGGCCGACCAGCAGGAGCCCGGCGATGTCGCCGCCGCGCATCTGGAGGAGGGCGCCGTCGGAGACGTGGTAGCGGATCACGCCGAGGCCGAGCGGGCCCAGACCCGCGACCACGATCGTGCCGACCCCCAGCAACGTCAGCAGGACGACGAGCGGGGTCGGTCGTGACGGGGGTGCGACGGGACGGGCGGGCACGGGTGGTCTCCTTCGCCGGAGGACACCCTCAGCGTCGCGCCGTACCGGGGCCGCGGCTAGCGGCCAGGTCACGTCGGAGGTGTGACTCCGGACGCACCCGGCCGCGCCGGGGATCAGTGAGCGGTGAGGAGACGGGCGAGGAAGCGGCGGCGCGCCCGGGCCTTGCGGGACTGGCGGGTGCCGATGCCCCGGAGCTCGGCGGAGACGCGGATCAGGTCACGGTCCTCGGGACCGGCGGTGAGGTGGTGGAGGTGGGTCACGCCTCTATGATCCCCGTCGTGACTCATCAGCACAAGCGAATGTTCCTTCCGAACCTTTCAGAAAGCCTGAACATTGAGTAGGGTGGTCGGCATGCTCGATCCCACCCGTCTCCGCGTCTTCCGCGCCGTCGTCTCGGCCGGCAGCGTCCAGGCCGCGGCCACCCATCTGGCCTACACGCCGAGCGCCGTCAGCCAGCAGCTCCAGACCCTCCAGAAGGAGACCGGCCTCGTGCTCTTCGAGCGCTCGGGCCGCGGCATCACCCCGACCCCGGCCGCGCTGCGACTGGTGCAGAGCAGCGACTCGGTGATGGCGGCGATGGCCCGGCTCGACGACGAGGTGGCCGACCTGCGCGAGGGGCGCACCGGCAGCCTCGCCCTGCTCTCGATCCAGTCGGCGGGGGAGACCTGGCTGCCCGCCGTGGGCGGCCGGCTGATCGGGGAGTTCCCCGACGTCCTGATCACCCTCGCCCTGGCCGAGATGGCCGAGGGCGTCGACATCGACCTCCAGGTGACCACCGAGGACCCGGCCGAGCCCGAGGCCTCGATGGCCGGCTACCGCCGACACCACCTGCTCACGGAGCCCTACTCGGTCGCGATGCCCGCCGACCATCCGCTGGCGTCCGGCGACGAGGTGCCCCTCCCCGAGCTGGCCGGGGTGGGCATGATCGACGACGACCTCCACGACTCCACCTGCGGACGGATCCTGCGGGGTGCCTACCGGGCGGCGGGCTTCACGCCCCGCTACGTCGCGCGGGTGACCGAGCACCACGCGGCGCTCGCCTTCGTGGCGGCCGGGATCGGGGTCTCGATCCTCCCCGACCTGACGCTCACCCAGCCGCCCGAGGGCGTCGTCGTACGCCGCTTGGTCGACCCGACGCCTCGCCGACGGATCGTGGCCCTGGTCCGCGAGAGCGTGGAGGCCAACCCGCCGGTCGCCCGTGCACTTGCTCTGCTGCGCGAGGTCGCGGCCGGCTGACCTCCACACCGTCTGCGGGCGGCGGCGGGTCAGCCGGCGAGCATCTCGCGCATCGTCGCGATCTCCTCGGTCTGGCCGTCGATGATCGCCTGCGCGAGCTCGAGCGCCGGCTCGTACTCGCCGCGAGCCAGCTCGTCCTCGGCCATGGTGACCGCACCCGCGTGGTGCTCGATCATCATCGTCAGCCACAGGCGCTCGAAGGCCCGATCGGGGGCGGTCGCCAGGGCGGCCATGTCCTCGGCCGACATCATGCCGGGCATCTCGCCGCCCATGTCGCCCATGTCGCCCATGTCGTCCATGTCCATGTCGCCGTGGACGTGGTCGCGCATCGTGGCCGGGACCTCCTCGTCCCACTCGGTGAGCCAGTCGCTCATCGTCTCGATCTCGGGGGTCTGGGCGGCGCGGATCTGCTCGGTGAGGGACGCGAAGTCGCGGTCGAGGGGTCGTCCTCGGGTCAGGTCGACCATGACCAGGGCCTGCGCGTGGTGGGGGATCATCTGGCTGGCGAACGCGACGTCGGCATCGTTGTGGTCGGCCGAGGAGGCGCTGGAGTCCCCGTCGGAGGTGGACGGGTCGGAGTCGGCGGTGCAGCCGCCGAGGGCCAGGCCGAGGCCGAGGAGGGCCGCGGCCGTGGTGCGGGCAGGGTGGAATCGCATGAGGTGCTCCTGGAAGTGGGAGGGGGACGGGCGTACGGAGGTCCCGCAGCGCGGGACGGCCGCCCGATCAGCACCTGATGACGGAGAGCGTGACGGCGGGTGGTGGTCCGGTGTCGTGCGTGAGCACGTCGCGTCGGACGAGCCGCGCGAGGTACGTCGGCGCTCGGGGTCGGTCCTCACGGGTCGAGCCCTGCCGCCGGCGTACGAGCACGAACACCGCCGCGCCGATCATGAAGGCGCACGCCATGACCATGTCGCCGGCGGTCGGCGTGGGCGCCGGCGCTTCGAGGCTCGCGCGGGCGGCCCACGAAGGGTCGGTGGTCGAGTCCGCTGGCGGTGACATCGGCATCGGCATGGCCATGTGCATGGACATGTGCATGGACATGTCGTGGGCGGCGCCGGGGGCCGTTGTGGCGGCCGCGGAGCCGGCCAGGCCGCCGGTCGTGAGGGCGTGCATGCCGAGGATGCCGAGCACGACGGTCGTCACCAGCCACCCCAGCGCCGCAGCGCCGAGCCCGGCGGCGGCAAGGGGGCGCGGTGCCCGGTCGGCTGGCACGGGTCCAGCCTAGACCGCCCGCTGCCGGCTCACTTGAGAAGCCGGCTCATCCTCCGGTCGGCCAGCGGCTTGCCCCCGGTCTGGCAGGTGGGGCAGTACTGCAGGCTGGAGTCGGCGAAGGACACCTCGCGCACCGTGTCGCCGCACACCGGGCAGGGCTGGCCGGTGCGGCCGTGGACGGAGAGGTGGGACTTCTTCTCGGCCTTGAGGTCGGCCGCGTGCAGGCCCCGCGATCGCTCGACCGCATCTCCGAGCACGTCGCGGATGGCCGAGTAGAGCGTCTGCAGCTCGGCGTCGGAGAGGGAGGCGGCCGGCTTGAACGGCGACATCCGGGCCGCGTGCAGCAGCTCGTCGGAGTAGGCGTTGCCGATGCCGGCGATCGTGCCCTGGTGGCGCAGCACACCCTTGATCTGGGCGCGTCCGGCCTGGGTCAGGATGTCGCGGAGCCGCTCGGGGGTGAAGTCGTCGGCGAGGGGATCGGGCCCGAGTCGCGCGATCCCCTCGACGTCGGCGGGGTCGCGGACGACGTAGGCCGCCAGGCTCTTCTTGGTGCCCGCCTCGGTGATGTCGAGGCCGCTGCCGTCGTCGAGGACGACGCGCGCGGCCAGCGGAGACTTGGAGTTGGGGCGGGCGGGGAGCGACGGCAGCTCGTCGCGCCAGCGCACCCACCCGGCCCTGGCCAGGTGGAGCACCAGGTGCAGGCCGGAGGCGGTGATGTCGAGGAACTTGCCGTGCCGGGTGACGTCCTCGACCAGCGTGCCCTCGAGTGCCGAGACCGGCGGGTCGAACGTCTTGAGCGCGCTGAACGCCGCGATGTCGACGCGCACGATGGCGCGGTCGGCGAGGCGGGCCCGGAGGTCCTGCGCCAGCGCCTCCACCTCGGGGAGCTCGGGCACGCGTCCGATTCTAGTGCCGTGGGTCGGAAGTCCCGGGACGGTCGGGCCGTCCGGGGCACGTGGCCGGCGACCCGTGACACGACGTGGTCGCGCGGAGCATGATGGACGGGTGCAGCCCGTGCGCCACCTCCCGGCGGCGGGGTCGGTCTTCTTCGACGCCCGCGGCGACGGGCGCGCGCTCCGGGTCTCCTGGCACGCCGAGTCCGACATGGTCGTGCTGTCGCTGTGGCGCGACACGGTGTGCGTCGGGTCGTTCCGGCTCGCCGTGGACGAGGTGCCCGACTTCATCGACATGCTCCGCGAGGGCCTCGACGCGGCGTACGACGCCGCCGTCCGGCGCCGCCGTATCTCGTCGGTCTGAGGCCCGCCGCGCCGCCTCGCACCCGAATCTAGGGGATCGGCTAGAGAAGCCGATAGCGTCGCAGACGTGGACCCCGTCCGGAATCCCTACGCGCCCGGTGCCGGTCAGCGACCGCCGGAGCTCGCCGGCCGCGACCGCGAGCTCGACCAGTTCGAGGTCACGCTGGAGCGGGTGGCCGCGGGTCGGCCGGAGCGGAGCATGGTGCTGTCCGGCCTGCGCGGCGTCGGCAAGACGGTGCTGCTCAACGCGCTGCGCTCGCAGGCCGTGCGCCGGGCCTGGGGGACCGGCAAGGTCGAGGCGCGGCCGGACCAGTCCCTCCGGCTGCCGGTCGCCCAGGCGGTGCACGCCGCCGTCCGCGAGGTGGCGCACCGACACCGTGACCCCGACCGGGTCGACGAGGTGGCGGGCGTGCTCAAGGCGTTCGCGCTCCGGGCCGGACCGGCCGATCGCAGGGGCGTGCGATGGGCACCGCCGGTCGACGTGGCGGCGGCTCGCGGACGCGCCGACTCCGGCGACCTCGAGCTCGACCTGGTGGAGCTGTTCACCGACGTCGGGTCGCTCGCCGGCGACCTGGGGGTGGGGCTGGCGCTCTTCGTCGACGAGATGCAGGACGTCGCCCAGGGGGAGCTCGCGGCCCTGTGTGGGGCGGTCCACGAGCTGAGCCAGCAGCGGGCGCCGGTCCTCGTCGTCGGAGCCGGGCTGCCGCACCTGCCGGTGGCGCTCGCATCGGCCAAGTCGTACGCCGAGCGACTCTTCCGCTACGTGTCCGTCGACCGCCTCCCGCGCGAGATGGCCGAGCGCGCCTGGCGGGTCCCGGCGGCCTCGGAGGGGGTGGAGTTCGAACCGGCCGCGCTCGAGGCGCTCTATGCGCTCACCGACGGCTACCCCTACTTCGTCCAGGCCTACGGCAAGGTCACCTGGGACGCCGCACTCGCCTCGCCGATCACCGCGGCCGACGTGCGCGCCGCGGCGCCGGAGGCGGAGGCGGAGCTGGCCGTCGGCTTCTTCGGCGCCCGCTTCGAGCGGGCCACCCCCGCCGAGCGCGACTACATGTCGGCGATGGCGGAGCTCGCGGGCGACCGCGACGACGGCCCCGTGCCCACCGCCGACCTCGCGCGCCACGTCGGCCGTCGGCCCCAGTCGCTCTCCCCGGCGCGCGACGGGCTGATCAAGAAGGGCCTGGTCTATGCCGCGGCCCGGGGCAGCGTCGCCTTCACCGTGCCGCACTTCGGTCGCTTCCTGCGCAGCCGCTGACGCTCTCCCGGCCGCCGCGTGTCGGGCTACGGTGGTGCCATGACCACTCTCGGAGTCATCGGCGCCGGGCACATCGGCAGCACCGTCGCACGGCTCGCGATCGCGGCCGGCATCGACGTCGTGGTGGCCAACAGCAGGGGACCCGAGTCGCTGCAGGCGCTGGTGGGCGAGCTCGGCGACGGCGCCCGCGCGGCCTATGCCGCCGAGGCGGCTCGCGAGGGCGACCTGGTGGTCGTGTCCATCCCGCTGCGGTCGATCGGCAACCTGCCGGTGCAGGACCTGGTGGGCAAGACGGTCGTCGACACGAGCAACTACTACCCCCAGCGCGACGGGACGATCGCCGAGGTGGAGAGCGGCGCCACCACGACCGGCGAGCTGCTCGCGGCGCAGCTCCCGCAGTCCCACGTGGTCAAGGCCTTCAACAACATCTTCTGGGGACACCTGGCGTCGCTCCCCCGTCCCGCGGGCAGCCCCGACCGCTCCGCGCTCCCGATCGCCGGCGACGACCCGGGTGCCAAGGACCGCGTCGTCGAGCTGCTCGACCGGCTCGGCTACGACGCGGTCGACGTGGGCGAGCTGCGCGAGAGCTGGCGCTTCGAGCGCGAGACGCCGGCGTACGGCGATCCCTACCACAACGGCGTGGGCCTCTGGAGCGCCGAGTCCGCGGCCCCTGCCGACGCCGCGGCGCTCCGCGAACGGCTCGCCCGGGCGACCCCGCCGGGAGATCGCGCGGCCCGACCGTAGGTCGCAGCGGCTCCCTAGACTCGGACCGTGCCGCCCCTCCCGCCCAGCCGTTACCTGCTGCGGGCCAAGGACCTCGCCGACGCGTCGTACGCCGACGCGGTCACCGTCGTCGACATGGCGGCGGCGGCCCGGCTCTCGCCTGCTCACTTCAGCCGGGAGTTCCGGCGCGTGTTCGGCGAGACGCCGCACCGCTACCTGCTCACCCGGCGGCTCGAGCGCGCCGCCGCGCTGCTCCGCATGACCGACTGGTCGGTGGCGCGGATCTGCGCCGAGGTGGGTCTGAGCAGCGTGGGGTCCTTCACCACCAGCTTCCGGCGGATGTACGGCGCCTCCCCGACGGCCTATCGCGCGGCGAACCCGCCCGCGTCCCACTACGCGCGCATCCCCGCGTGCGTGCGCCGCGTCTACGGCACGCCACAACACCGCACGTTTCGAGAAGACGACAGGTCGCCCGCTGGCTGAGGCTGGTCTCCTCGACCCGATGACCCGACACGAAGGAGACCGTCATGAGGATCGCCACCGCGCAGGTGTGGGTGCACGACCAGGAGGAGGCGCTCGCCTTCTACACCGACAAGCTCGGCATGGTCGTGCGCAGCGACGTGACCGTGCCCGAGATGGGCAACTTCCGCTGGCTCACCGTGAGTCCGCCCGAGCAGGACGACGTCGCGATCGTGCTGATGGCGGTCCCCGGGCCGCCGATGATCGACGACGCCACCCGTGACCAGATCTCCGACCTGATGGGCAAGGGCTTCGCCGGCACCGTCTTCCTCACGACCGACGACTGCCAGGCGTCCTACGAGGAGCTCAGCGGTCGGGGCGTCGAGTTCGTCGACAAGCCCTTCCAGCAGCCCTACGGCATCGACGCGTCCTTCCGCGACCCGTCGGGCAACAGCTTCCGGCTCACCCAGGTCGCCGGGGACTTCGACTGAGCCTCGACCGACCGGGCTGCGGACCCGGGCACGGGCGGCGCCGGTCGTCGCCGCCGCCCGTGCCAGAGTGGTCCTCGTGCACATGGTGGCCTCGAGGGACCGGCTGACGCGCTTCGCGTGGCTGTCGATCGCGGCCGCCGTGGCGACGATCGCGCTGAAGTTCGTGGCCTTCTGGATCACCGGCTCGGTCGGGCTGCTGTCCGACGCGGCCGAGTCGGTGGTCAACCTGGTGGCGGCCGTGGTTGCCCTGGTCGCGCTCACCGTGGCCGCCCGACCCGCCGACGACTCCCATCCCTTCGGCCACACCAAGGCGGAGTACCTCTCGGCGGTCTTCGAGGGCGTGCTGATCTTCGTCGCCGCCGTCTACATCGTGGTGACCGCGGTCCAGCGCCTGGTCGACCCGGTGGACCTGACGCACGTCGGCATCGGGCTGGCGATCTCCGTCGCCGCCTCGGTGGTCAACGGGCTGGTCGGGCTGCTGCTGGTGCGGGTCGGCCGCCGACACCGGTCCCTCACGCTGGAGGCCGACGGACGGCACCTGCTGACCGACGTCTGGACCTCCGCCGGTGTGGTGGTCGGCGTCCTCCTGGTGGCCGTCACCGGCTGGCTCAGGCTGGACCCGATCGTCGCGATCCTGGTCGGGCTCAACATCGTGCGCACGGGGTGGCAGCTCATCCACCGCTCCGTGGGCGGGCTGATGGACCAGGCGCTGGAGCCCGAGGCACAGGCGCGGATCGACGACGTGCTCCGGCGCTACGCCTGCGACGAGGTGCGCTTCCACGCGATCCGCACTCGCGAGGCGGGGCACCGCAGCTTCCTGAGTCTCCACGTGCTGGTGCCGGGGGAGTGGTCGGTGACACGGGGTCACGACCTGGTGGAGGACATCGAGCGCGACCTCCTCGACTGCGTGGACCACCTCGACGTGTCGACGCACCTGGAGCCGATGGAGGACCCGCGCTCCTACGAGCCGCACCTGGGAGTCGCGAGGCCCGACCTCCCCGACGGCTGACGTCAGCGGACGACCAGCACCGGCACCTGGGAGTGCGCCGCGCAGTGGTCGCTCACCGAGCCGAGCAGCAGGCCGGCGAGCGGGTTGCGTCCGCGCGAGCCGACGACCAGCAACGACGCCCCTTCGGCCGCGCGCACCAACGCCCCGCCGGGATGACCAGGAGCGACCTGGGCCTCCGCGGTCACGGCGGCCCGCTCCAGCTCCGTGCGGACCAGCTCCCGCCCCCAGGCCGCCAGCTCGGAGAGCGTCGGCACCATCCCCGGCCGTCCCGTCGCGGGGTCGACGCGAACGGCGTGCACGGCCCGCAGGGCCACGTCGCGCAGTCGCGCCTCCTCGGCCGCGCGCAGGAGCGCATGGCGGGAGGAGTCCGAGCCGTCGAGTCCCACGACGACGGGCCCGGCCCCGGGCTCGACGATCGGGGTGGCGGCGGTGGCATGGACGACCGCCACGGGGCAGTGGGCCCCGTGCAGGCAGGCGCGGCTCACCGATCCGAGCAGCGCCGCCACCAGGGACCCGTGTCCGCGGGTGCCGACGACGAGGAGGTCGTCGTCGCCGCACGCCTCGACGAGCACCTGTGCGGGGTTGCCCCGCTCGCGTACGACGTCGTGCAGCAGCCCGTCGGCGATCTCGGCGGCCACCACCTCGGCGTCCACGCCCGCGTCGTCCGCCTGGAACGGCGGCACCTGCGAAGGCAGGTCGTCGTGGACCGTCACGACCAGCAGGCTCAGGCCCCGCAGCCGCGCCTCCTCGGTGGCCCACACCAGCGCGGCCCGCGCGCCGGCCGAGCCGTCGTACCCGACGATGATCTGCTGCATCTCGCGTCTCCCACCTCCGACGCTACTCCCGTGCCACACGGGCCCGCCCGCGGGCCTGTCCAAGCGGGCCGCGGCTGCCTAGGCTGACGCCCGTGGCCCTCAAGCAGAACTCCTCCCCGCGCCGGGAGCCCCGCGACCCGGTGCGTGCGATCCTCCGCTCGGAGGAGTTCCGGCGGGTGCTCGACGACCTGGTCGACAAGACCGGGCGCACGCACGACGACCTGCGCCGCGACGCCGAGGAGTGCCTCGACGAGATGGTCGCCGAAGTGGGGCCGCAGGCCACGCAGGCCTGGGACCGGATGGGTCGCTGGCTCACCCGGTCCTACGTCGTCGACGCCGACACCACCGGGCTCGGCGACCTCGCCGCCCTGAGCCGCAAGCACTCGCTGGTCTTCCTGCCCAACCACCGCTCCTACCTCGACCCGCTGGTGCTGCGCACCGCCCTCGCCCCGCGCGGCTTCGATCCCAACCACATCCTCGGCGGCATCAACCTCGCGATGTGGCCGATGTCGGAGCTGGGGCGGCGCAGCGGCCTGATCTTCATCCGGCGCTCCACCCGCGACGACCCGGTCTATCCGGCGATGATGCGGCTCTACTTCGGCTACCTGCTGCGCCAGCACGCCAACCTGGAGTGGTACTTCGAGGGCGGCCGCACCCGCACGGGCAAGCTCCGCCCCCCGAAGATGGGCGTGCTGCGCTACCTCGTCGACGCCTTCGTGGCCAACGGCGACGGTGCCGACGACGTGCTCCTGGTGCCGGTCGCCATCGTCTACGACCAGCAGGCCGAGGTGGAGGCGCTGTCCTACGAGGAGTCCGGAGGCGCCAAGACCCCCGAGAGCCTCCGCTGGCTGGTCGGATTCGCTAGGGCCCAGTCGCGGCTGCGCGGACGGGCCCACCTGCGCTTCGGCACGCCGCTGTCGCTGCGGTCGGTGCTCGACGAGGCCCGCGAGCGAGCCGGCTCGGCCGACCCGACCGAGGTGGTCCCGCGCGTGGCCTTCGAGGTGGCCCACCGGATCAACGCAGCCACGCCGATCACGCCGTCGGCGCTGGTGACCTTCGGCCTGCTCGACAACGACGGTCGTGCGATGACGCTGACCGAGACGCTCACCGTCATCGAGCCGTTGGTCGAGTCCGTCCGGCGGCGCGCCCTCCCGCTCACCTCCGACGTCGACCTGGCCAGACCGGCCGGGCTCTCGCGGGCGCTGCGCACGCTGGTGCGCGAGGGCGTCGTCGAGGAGTACGCCGGCGGGCTCGAGCCGGTCTACTCCATCGCGCCGCACCGGCAGCACGAGGCGGCGTTCTACCGCAACACCGTGACCCACTACTTCATCAACCGTGCCGTGGTCGAGGTCGCGGCGGTCCGCGCCGCCGAGGAGGGCGCGACCAACGTGACCCGCGCCATGTGGACCCACTCGCTGGCGCTGCGCGACCTGCTGAAGTACGAGTTCTTCTTCCCGACCAAGCGGGTCTTCTCCGCCGACCTGGCCAGCGAGGTGACCATGGTCAAGCCCGACTGGCACGAGGGCGTCGGCACCCTCGACGACGTGACCGAGGCGCTCAGCGACTCGCGCGTCCTGATCGCCCACCGGGTGATCGGCCCCTTCCTCGAGGCCTACGCCGTGGTCGCCGACCGGCTGGCCGACCGGGAGCCGGCCGCCCCCGTCGACCCCGACTCGCTGATCGCCGAGTGCCTCGGGGTGGCCCGTCAGCGCATGCTCCAGCAACGGCTCCACAGCCCCGAGTCGATCAGCAAGGACGTGATGAGCGGTGCGCTCAAGCTCGCGGCCAACCGTGGACTGATGGGGCCCGGCGGCGACGAGCTGCGCAAGGAGCGGGCGGCGTTCGCTGCCGAGCTCGCCGACGCCGTACGCGCGGTCGCGGTCATCCGCAGCACCGCCCTCGGCGGGCTGGGCACGTCCGGCCCGTCGGCGAAGGGACGCTGACGATGGCGGACATCGACGACCTGCTGGCCGACATCGCCGACGGGCCGCAGGGCCCCGAGGTCGGGGCGTTCTTCGACTTCGACGGGACGCTCATCGACGGCTACTCCGCCACGATCTACTTCCGCGAGCGGCTGACCAGTGGAGACATCGGCGCCGCCGAGCTGCTGGGCACCCTGGTCGAGGTCTTCAACATGAAGGGCCGCGGCCACGACGTGACGCGGCTGGTCGAGGTCGCGCTCCAGGCGCTCGCCGGCCGGGAGGTCTCCGAGCTCGAGACCTTCGCCCAGGAGATGTGGCGCACCAAGATCGCCGCCAAGGTCTATCCCGACGCGCGGCGGCTGGTGGCCGCCCATCTGCGCGCCGGCCACACCGTGGCGCTGGCCTCGTCGGCCACGCGCTTCCAGGCAGCCGCCGCGGCCGCCGACCTCGACATCCCCCACATCCTGGTCACCGAGATCGAGGACGAGGGCGGCATCCTCACCGGTCGCGTCGACGGCCCCATCCTGTGGGGACCCGGCAAGGCGCAGGCCGTGCGTGACTTCGCGGCCGAGGAGGGACTCGACCTCGAGTCGTCGTACGCCTACGGCAACGGGACCGAGGACGTGCCCTACCTCGAGGTCGTCGGACGGCCGCGGCCGCTCAATCCCGACGCCGGCCTGACTCGCGAGGCGGAGGAGCGCGGCTGGCCGGTGCACCGGCTGCGGAGGGTGCAGCGACTCACCCCCGTCAACGTCTTGCGCTCGGCGGCGTCGTTCGCCGGGCTGGGCGTCGGAGTGGCGGCCGGCCTCGGCATGGGCCTGCTCAACCGCGATCGCGCCACCGCGCTCGCGGTCGCCTCGGCCGTCGGCTCGGAGCTGTCGCTGGCGGCCGCGGGGGTCGACCTGGAGGTCGAGGGTCAGGAGAACCTCTGGAGGTCGCGGCCGGCGGTCTTCCTCTTCAACCACCAGAGCCAGCTCGACGTGGCCATCCTCGCCGCGCTGCTGCGCCGCGACTTCACGGCGGTCGCCAAGAAGGAGCTGTCCCGGGATCCCGCGTTCGCGGCGATGGGCTGGCTGGCCGACGTCGCCTACGTCGACCGGTCCGACGCGGTCGCCGCCCGGGCGGCGCTCGGGCCGGCCGTCGAGGCGCTGCGCTCGGGCAAGTCGCTGGTGATCGCGCCGGAGGGGACCCGCTCGCCCACCCCCAAGCTGCTGCCCTTCAAGAAGGGTGCCTTCCACCTGGCACTGCAGGCAGGGGTGCCGATGGTGCCGGTGGTCATCCGCAACGCCGGCGAGGTGATGCCCGCCCACTCGCTGCTGATCACGCCCGGCGTCGTCCAGGTGGCCGTGCTCCCCCCTGTCGACACCTCCCGGTGGACCCTCACGACCCTCAACCGGCAGGTGACCCGGGTCCGGAAGATGTACCTCGACCAGTTCGAGCGCTGGGGCGACTGACGTCGGTTCGGCGGGCTCGAGACCGACGTTTGAGCCCAAACGTCGTGAAATCCGGGCAGGAGCCTGTCGTTTCGGCACAAACGTCGCATGTCCCGACCACGGTCCACCCGGCTGCGACCGCGCGGACCTCGGATTTCCGGCAGCCCGGGAACGGCCCTAGGTTGATCCCGTGCTGAACCGAGGCCGTCGTACGCCGGCGTACGTCGAGGGCATGGGCGCGCTGCCGCAGGAGAAGGGGGTCGCGTTCCGGGTGTGGGCGCCGCACGCCGAGGCGGTGCACGTGATCGGCACCTGGAACAGGTGGAAGTCGACCGCGACGCCGCTGACCCACGAGGGCAACGGCTACTGGTTCGGGCAGGCGCCCAAGGCGCGCGCGGGCCACGAGTACCGCTTCAGCCTGACCACCCCCGACGGCGTGCTCAGCAGGATCGACCCCTACGCCCGCCAGGTCACCAGCTCGGTCGGCAACGGCGTGATCCTCGACCACGCCGAGTTCGACTGGGAGGACGACGAGCCGGTCGTCCCGCCGCACCACGAGCTGGTGGTCTACGAGCTCCACATCGGCTCGTTCTACCGCGAGGACCCCGACCGCCCCGGCACGCTCACGCTGCTGCTCGACAAGCTCGACCACCTGGTCCGCCTGGGCGTCAACGCGGTCCAGATCATGCCGCTGATGGAGTTCGCAGGTGACCTCTCCTGGGGCTACAACCCGGCTCACATCTTCGCCGTCGAGTCGACGTACGGCGGCCCCGAGGCGTTCAAGACCTTCGTCCGCGAGGCCCACAAGCGCGGCATCGCGGTGCTCCTCGACGTGGTCTACAACCACTTCGGTCCGAGCGACCTGGACCTGTGGCGGTTCGACGGGTGGAGCGAGAACGACAAGGGTGGCGTCTACTTCTACAACGACGACCGCAGCCAGACGCCGTGGGGCGACACCCGGCCCGACTACGGACGCGAGGAGGTGCGCCGCTTCATCCACGACAACGCGATGTCGTGGCTGCACGACTACCACCTCGACGGGCTGCGCTTCGACATGACGCCCTACATCCGCAGCGTGCACGGCTCGGGCTACGACCTGCCCGAGGGCTGGGACCTGATGCGGTGGGTCAACCTGAGCCTGCGCGAGCAGTTCCCCGGCGCGATCAGCATCGCCGAGGACATGCAGGAGGACCCGCGGATCAGCCGCACCTCCGACGACGGTGCCGCCTTCCATGCCCAGTGGGACGGCGCGTTCGTCCACCCGGTGCGGCAGATCGTGATCGCCCCCGACGACAACGACCGCTCGATCGCGGCGCTCAAGCAGGCCCTGGAGGCCCGCTACAACGACGATGCCTTCCAGCGCGTCGTCTACACCGAGTCCCACGACGAGGTCGCCAACGGGCGGGCCCGCGTGCCCTACGAGGTCAACGCGGCCGACCCGACGGGCTGGCACGCGCAGAAGCGCTCGACGATCGGCGCGGCGCTGGTCCTGACCGCGCCGGGGATCCCGATGATCTTCCAGGGCCAGGAGTTCCTCCAGGGGGAGTGGTTCCGCGACGACGTACCGCTCGACTGGGACCTCGACGAGAGCTTCGCGGGCATCGTGCGCCTCTACCGCGACCTCATCCACCTGCGCCGCAACACCGACGGCCTCTCGCGCGGCCTGACCGGACAGCACCTCCACGTCTTCCACGCCAACGACCCCGACAACGTCGTGGCCTTCCACCGCCGCGCGGAGGGCGGGCCGGGAGACGACGTGGTCGTCGTGATCAACCTGAGCCACCAGCCGCTGGAGGACTACGTCGTCGGGCTGCCGGCCGCGGGTCGCTGGCGGCTGCTGCTCAACAGCGACGCCAGGGTCTACAGCCCCGACTTCGCCGACACCCCGAGTGGCGACATCGAGGCCGTCGAGGGGGCCTACGACGGCGTCGCGGCGCGCGGGGTCGTCACCATCGCGCCCTACACCGTGCTGGTCTACGCCTTGGCGTGAGGCCCCGATCGCGTCAGCCGACCCAGCCGGCGCCCCAGGCCGCCAGACCGAGCGCCGCGCACAGACCGAGGGTGCGCAGCGGCGTCCAGCCGCGCCCCAGCATGACCACGAGCGCGACGGCCGTGATGGCGAGCGCGACCGGGTCGAGCGAGGACAGCACGGGGACGTCGACGCGGAGGGGGCCCGGGTCCCAGGCCCGTTGCCGCTCGAAGAGCGTGTGCAGCGCGAAGAAGAGCGCCAGGCTCGCGATCACCCCCACGACGGCGGCCGTGATCCCGGTGAGGGCCGCGGTCAGCGTGCGGTTGCCGCGCAGGCGCTCGACGTACGGCGCCCCCAGCAGCACCCACACGAAGCAGGGGACGAAGGTCACCCAGGTCACCAGGAGGGAGGCCAGCACCGCCGCCAGCCACGGGTTCAGGGAGCCCGGGTCGCGATAGGCGCCGACGAAGGCGACGAACTGGACCACCATGATCAGCGGGCCGGGTGTCGTCTCCGCCAGCGCGAGCCCGCGCACCATCTCCCCCGGGGCAAGCCAGCCGTAGACCGAGACCGCCTGCTGGGCGACGTAGGCGAGGACGGCGTAGGCGCCGCCGAAGGTCACCACGGCGGCACCGGAGAAGAACAGCGCCTGGTCGACGAACACGTCGGTCGAGGAGACGGTCGCGGCCACGAGAGCGATCGGCCCGAACCACAGCAGCGCGCCGACGAGGACGACGGTGAGCGACCTTCGCAGGCCCGGCGGCTCGTGGTGCAGCAGGTCGTCGCCGATCAGCGGGGCGGGCCCGTCGTCGGTCGCGGGTCCGTCCGGCGGCTCCAGCCGGACCCGGCGACCGAGCAGCCACCCTGCGACGCCGGCGGCCAAGACGACCAGAGGGAACGGGGCCGCGAAGACCGTCAGTGCAAGGAAGGCCGACACGGCGATCCCGAGCAGCAGCGCGTGGTGCAGCGCACGGCGGCCGATCCGCAGCACGGCTTGGACGACGATAGCGATCACCGCCGGCGCGAGACCGGCGAAAAGCGCTGTGACGAGGCCGGTGTCACCGAGACCGACGTACGCCGCCGACAGGGCGAGTAGAGCCACGACGCCCGGGAGCACGAAGAGCGAGCCGGCGATCAGGCCGCCGACGGTCCCGTTGAGCAGCCAGCCGACGTAGATCGCGAGCTGCTGGGCCTCGGGGCCCGGCAGCAGCATGCAGTAGTTCAGGGCGTGCAGGAAGCGCTGCTGGCCGATCCAGCGCCGGCGGTCGACCAGCTCGTGCTGCATGACCGCGATCTGACCCGCCGGCCCGCCGAAGGTCTGCAGCGAGATCCGGAACCACGCGCCGGTTGACTCGCGCAGCGGCACGACGTGGTCTGGTGCTGCGCGCTCCCTCACCGACTCGCCCCACCCGATCCGATCCGTGTCAGCCGATCCGGTAGGTCCCGGGCTGGCGCGGGCCGCGCTCGTGCTGGCCGCGCTCGAGGCAGAACTCGTTGCCCTCCGGGTCGGCCATCGTGACCCAGCCGCTGCCGTCGCTGCTGCGGTGGTCCTCGACGACGCTCGCGCCGAGCGCCATCGCCTGGATCACCGCCTCGTCGCGGGTCATGTCCTCGGGCTGGAGGTCGAGGTGCACGCGGTTCTTGGCGGTCTTGCCCTCTGGCACCGGGATGAAGAGCAGCCCGGTTCCGCTGAAGGGGTAGGACGGCGCGACGACCACCTCGGGGTCGTCGTCGAAGTACATGTTCCATCCGGTCAGGTGCGACCAGAAGCGGCCGAGGGCCTGGGCGTCGGCGCAGTCGAAGGTGATGTTGTGGACGTGGATCCGCACCGGCTCAGGCTAGCGGTCGATGCCCGCGACCGCAGTCAGACGACCTCGGCCCGCCGCCACCAGCGCAGGGTCAGAAGCGAGGCCACGGCCACCACCAGCGGGACGACGCCCAGCCTGACCGCCGCGACCGACGGCATCCCGCCGGCCGGGCCGAGGGCCCAGACCGCCGCGACGGACCACGGCCACCAGCCACCGGCTCCGGCCACCACGGCGACCTGGGCGGCCACGACCAGGCCGAGCAGCCCCCCGAACGCCGCGAGATAGCCGCGGCCGGCACTGGCGACGAGTGCCACGGGCAGGGCCAGGAGCCCGGTGAGGACGGCCAGTCCGGTCGTCCGCGCGAGCAGCTCCCAGGCCGCGCCGTCGGGCGGCCCGAGGCCGGTGCCGAGCCCCACGGCGACGGCGACGACCGCGAGGAGCACGCCGACCGCGGTCGCCCAGGCCGTCAGCAGCCCCAGCTTGGCCGCCGCGACCGTGTGGCGGGCGGTGGCGGAGCCGTAGAGGGACACGACCGTGCGGTCGGCGTACTCCCGACCGAAGCACCAGCCGACCACGATCCCGACGCCGAGCAGCCCGCCGGTGGCGTAGATCTGGGCCACACTCCCGAGGTATCCCGTCCAGCCCCCGCCCGACACCAACGCGCCGGCCTTGGTGCTCATCGGGTCCCGGCCGCCTCCCTCGGCCGCGGCGAGGAAGCCCCGGGCCAGAAGCGTGGGGCCCGCCAGCAGCGCCGCCGTCGCCACCAGGACGACCCGCGACCGACGCAGCTTGAGCGCCTCGACGGCGTACGCCGGGCTCATCGCGGGGCTCCCACGGGACGCGCCGCCTCGTCCGCCGCGTGCACCATGGCGAAGAAGGCCCGCTCCAGGTCGAGCCCGTGCGGGTCGAGCTCACCGATCAGACGCCCGGCATGGATCACGCTCACGCGATCGGCGACCCGGGCCACCTCGTCGAGGTGGTGGCTGGACACCAGCGTCGCGGTGCCGGTGGCGGCCGCCGCCACGAGCTGCTCGCGGAGCAGCACGACGCCGGCCGGGTCGAGGGCGTTGGTCGGCTCGTCGAGGACCAACAGGGACGGCCGGTGGGCGAGCGCGCTCGCGAGGCCGACCCGCTGTCGGTTGCCCAGCGAGAGGGTGGCGGCGCGACGGTCGGCCCAGCGGTCGAGCTCCCAGGTGGCGATGACGCCGGCCGCGGCGTCCCGCGCCCTTGCGGACGGGACCCCGTGCAGCCGAGCAGCCGCCCACAGGTTCTCGCGGACCGTGAGCTCGGGATAGACGAAGGGGGTGTCGATGAGGTGACCGACGCCCGCCCACACCTCGCCGCCCGCGTGCTCGACGTCGACGCCGGCGATGCGGGCCACGCCCGACCGGAGCCGGAGCATCCCGAGGGCGGCCCGCATCAGGGTCGACTTGCCGGCCCCGTTGAACCCGACGAGTGCGTGGATCTCGCCCGGCGGGACGACGAGGTCGACCGCGGCCAGCACCGGCTCCCCGTCGTAGTCGTGACCGAGCCCCAGGATCTCGAGCGCCGCGGTCACCGACCGGCTCCTTCGAGCAGGTCGAGCGCGTGAGCGAGATGAGAGGTCATGCTGGGGCCGGACTCGGCCGTGCACCAGTCCTGGAGGGCCACGGTGAGGGCCGCGAGCGTCGACGCCGCGGCCACCCTGGCGGCCAGGGGGTCGACGCCGTCGCGGATCAGGACCTCGACCAGTGCCTCCTGGGTCGCCTCGGTGTTGGCCCACATGCCGGCCCGCAGGATCGGGTGGCCGCTCGCGACCTGGATCCGAAGCCGCACCTGCTCCTGGTCGGGGAGGTCGACGTGCGCGAGAGCCGCCCGCAGGCCGTCGCACACGCGGCGCTGGGGCGGCAGGTCTGTCGGCGTCGCCGCGACGGCCGCCGCGATCGCCGGGTCGAAGCCGTCGTCGAGGACCACGGCGTCCTTGGTCGGGAAGTGCCGGAAGA
>CAZQCA010000020.1:0-22954 GCA_964591845.1 uncultured Nocardioides sp. | reverse complement strand
CTCCCCAGGAAGCCCAGCACGAAGCCGACCTCGGCGCCGGTGATGCGGGAGCCGACGGCGAGCGCGAGGCCGGTCGGGGCGCCGCGCTTCTCGGTGAGCTTGGCCGCGACCGGCTCGAGGATCGTCGCGAACGTCTCGGCGTTGGCGCGCACCCAGCCGGCGCGGTCCACGACGAGGACCGGGGCGGTGCGCTCGGCGGCACGGAGCCCCGTGAACTCGCGGACCAGGGCGGTGGAGCGGTCCGCGCCCTCGCGGAGCTCGGTCACGCAGGCCTCCGCCTCCGCACGGCCGATCGGCGGGCCGTCACCGGCGAGGCGCGCGCCCGTGGCGACCGCGACCTCCCAGTCGACCATGGACGTCGTCATGCCCCGACCCTATGTCGCGGGCCAACCGGGCCATCGGCGGTCCGGGCCGGATCAGGCTCAGGGGGCTCCCGAGCAACGACACGCGGCCAGGTCGGCGGCGAGGCCGTCGAGCGCCGCCCGGACGGCGAGCGTGTCGTCGACGGCGAACCGGTCCGCGACCAGCACGAAGACCATGGTCGCGCCGGTCTGGTCGGTCGCGAGGCCCGCGAGGCCCGACACACCCGTCAGAGTGCCCGTCTTGGCGCGCACCAGGCCGCGGCCCGGGCGGGCGCCGTCCACGAACCTCGCCGCCAGACTGCCGGTGGCGCCGGCGACCGGCAGCCCCGTCAGCACCGGACGGAGCTCGGGATGTGACGGGTCGGCGGCTGTCCGCAGGACGCCCAGGAGGGTGTCCGCCGTGAGCCGGTCGGCGCGGGAGAGGCCGCTGCCGTCGTGGATCCGGGCCCCACGAAGGGGCACCCCGAGGCTCCCGAGCACCTCCGCCACGGCGGCGGCGCCCCCGTCGAAGGAGGCGGCTCCGGACTGGGCGAGTCCGACGTGGCGCAACAGCACCTCCGCGCCCTCGTTGTCGCTGGTCTCGAGGATCCGCTCGACCAGCTGGTCGAGCGGCGCGGACGAGGCGGTGGCGAGCTCGGCCTGGTCCGCGGGCGCCCGTCCGGGCCGGACGCGGCCGTCCACCCGGATCCCCGAGCGTTCCAAGGCCCGGGCGAACACCTGGGCGGCTGCCGCGGCGGGGTCCTCCACCCGCCCGAATCCCGACGCTGGGCGGCCCTCGTCGGCCCACAGCGCGGTGATCGGTGAGACGACCCCGTCGGGCACGTAGTCGGGCTCCCAGGCCGGCGAGGCGCTCGGCCCGGAGAACAGGCTGGCGTCGTAGCGCAGCCGGACCGTGCTCCCCCGTGGCAGGGCGGCCGCGGTGTCGGCGGCGAGCGTCGCGAGGTCGGGTCGGACCGGGAAGATCCCCGGGCCGGATCGCGGCGTGGCGGCGAGGGTCGGGTCGCCTCCACCCACGAGCACCACCTGGTCGCGGGGACCCTGGACGACCCGGGTCTCGAAGACGTGGTCGGGGCCGAGCAGCTCCAGCGCGGCGGCCGCCGTGAGCAGCTTCATCGTGGAGGCGGGTGTGAACGCGCCGCGACCCGAGGACAGGAGCGTGCGTCCGTCGGACAGGTCCACGACGCGGGCCACGACGTGCGGCCCGAGGTCGGGGTCGCCGAGGTCGCCGCGGAGGGCCTCTCGGACCGCGGAGGGGTCGAGGCTGCCGGCGTCGCCCGCCTCGACCGGCTCGGCCACCGGTGCGGGACCGGAGGGCTCGGGTGCCTCGATGCCCAGGACGGAAGGAGTCGGGTCGGCCGCCGACGAGGTGGGGGAGTCCGGGCCGGGGGCGACCAGGGCCGGGAGCTCGGGGGCGTCCGGGTCGAGCCGCCAGTAGACCGCCGCGCCACCCGCGACCACCAGCACCAGCGCCAGCAGCAGGACGGCGCGACGACGCCAGCCACCCCGTCCCGCCGACGCGTCGGGGTGGGATCGGTCACTCCGGGCCACGGATCGGCACCTCCTACTCCACCTTTGCCGCCATTGTGCGGGACACTGCTCAGACGTGGTCGCGAGGGACCGTTGCCGCGGAGCCGCCGGGGCGCACCCCGACCCCGCGACGACACGAGAGCCAGGAGGCAGCCGTGCTGGAGTTCGACGTACTGGTGGAGATCCCCAAGGGGAGCCGCAACAAGTACGAGGTCGACCACGAGAGCGGTCGGATCCGCCTCGACCGGACCCTGTTCACCTCCACGCAGTACCCCGCGGACTACGGCTACATCGAGGACACGCTCGGGATGGACGGCGACCCGCTCGACGCGCTCGTGCTGCTGATCGGCGAGCCGACGTTCCCGGGCTGTCTCATCCGCTGCCGCGCGATCGGGATGTACCGGATGACCGACGAGGCGGGCGGCGACGACAAGGTGCTGTGCGTGCCGACGACCGACCCGCGGCTCGAGCACCTGCGCGACATCAACCACCTCCCGAAGTTCGACCGGCTCGAGATCGAGCACTTCTTCACCGTCTACAAGGACCTCGAGCCCGGCAAGTCGGTCGAGGGCGCCGAGTGGACCGGCCGGGACGCAGCCGAGGACGAGGTGCGGGCGTCGTTCAAGAGGTTCCAGGACGAGCACGCTGCCGAGGAGGAGGAGGCCTGAGCTCAGCCCTCCGCTGCGGGGAGGTCCCGATCGGGGAGGCTCACGGCCTCGCGTAGAAGTTCGGCGGGATCCAGTAGTACATCGACTCCTGGCTGACCGGTCGTCCCGTGCGGGGTGCGTGGATGATCTGGCCGTCGCCGACGTAGAGCGCGACGTGGTAGATCGACGAGGAGCTGCTCGAGGAGCCCCAGAAGACCAGGTCGCCCGGCTGCAGCTGGGAGGCGCTGATCGGCGTGGACTGCTGGTACTGGGCGACCGAGTAGTGCGGCAGCGACCGTCCACCCGCTCGCCAGGCACCCATCGTCAGCCCCGAGCAGTCCCAGGCGTCGGGCCCGGCGGCGCCCCAGCGATAGGGCTCGCCGAGCTGCGCCCGGGCGAACGCGATGGCCGCCGAGGCTCCCGACGGGGCCGGGGGCGGTGTCGGGTCGGGGGTCGGGTCCGGGGTGGGCTCGGGGTCGTCGGCCGGCGGGTCCCCCGCGGGCGGGTCGGCGGCCGGTGGGTCGTCCTGGGCCTGCTGCTCGGCCTCCTGCTGGGCCGCCGCGGCGGCCGCCTCCGCCGCCGCCTGCTCCATCGCCTCCTGACGCTGCTCGGCGAGGCTCACGCTGATGCCCTGGAGTCGGGCGAGCTCGGAGACGAGGGCGCTCTTGCGCGCCGCGATGGACTGCGCGGCCGCGGCCGCCGAGGTCTGGGCGTCGCGGGCCCGGTCGCGGGCCGCTCGAGCCTCGTGCTCCGCATCCGCCGCCTGCTGGCGGGCCGTCTCGGCCTGGTCGGTGGCCACGTCGGCGAGGACGGCGGCGGCCTGGTAGGCGTCGTACTGCGCGTCGATCGCATCCTGCGCGTTGTCGATCGCGTAGGTCTCGTCGAGCACCTCGGAAAACCCGTCGGCGTCGACGATGGCGGACAGGGCGCTCAGCTCGGGCGAGAGCTGGTAGCCGGCGGTGAGGATGTCGGCGTAAGCCGTGCGCTGACGCTCGACGTCGGCCGCGGCCGCGGTCGCATGACGCTCGGCCAGGCGGACCTGGCGGCGCGCCTGGGCCAGCGCGTAGCGCGCCCCGTTGTAGGCCTCCGCGGCCTGCGCGGCGGCGACAGCGGTGCGGCGCAGCTCGTCGTTGGCCACGGCCAGGTCGGCCTCCACCGCCGCGACGTCGCGGGCCTTGCCCTCCGCGGCGGCCTTCGCGTCGGCCACCTCCTGCTGCGTGGGCACGTCGTCGTCGGCGCGCGCCACGCCGCCGAGCGCGCCGCCAGCCAGGGTGAGGACCATCAGCAGGGTGGTGCCGAGGACCGCCGTGCGGCTCCGCCGGCTGCCGCCGAGTCGGCGCGTTGCGAGCACGGGATTCCCTTCGGGACGGGTCGGCGGGCACCTGGTCGGGGCCCCGAGACGGCCTCGGGCGACTTCCCCATCGCCCGAGGCACTTCCGGCACGCTAGTGCGCTCTCGTCACAAAAGAAACAGTTTTCACAGAAATAGTCACACGTCACGGCGTGTCGACTTGACGAATCACACCGTTGTCATTCGTGGGGACGGTCAGGCGGTCTCGACGACCGCCGCGACCTCCGCTGCCGCCTCGTCTCGACGTCGCACGAACGTCTGCCCGCTGACCAGGCCCCCGGCGTAGAACGAGAACAGCGCGATCACGATGCCGGCCACGTCGTCGGCGACGTAGTGCCAGCCGAAGTAGAGCGTGGCCACGACGGTGACCCCGAAGTTCACCCAGAGCAGGCGCGCCGCCAGCTTGGAGCGCAGCGTCGCCTGCGCCATCAGCGCCACCAGCATGGTGATCGCGCAGTGCAGGCTCGCGAACCCTGCCACCGACTGGACGGCCCCTTGGAGCACGTTGGTGTTGACGTCGTGCCGTCCGTTGATGAGCGCCTCCATCAGCTGGGACGAGGCCGTGGGGGCCAGGTCGCCGTAGAGCCAGGAGTACTCGAAGCCGGGGCCGAGCGTCGGGAGGGCGTAGTAGGAGGCGGTCCCCAGCGTCCACGCCAGGCACTGGGAGGCGGCGAACCAGTAGCCGTAGCAGATGTCGCGCGACCACACCAGCCAGGCGGTGAGGGCGAGCGGCACGAGCGGCAGGAACCAGAGGTAGATCGTCGACAGGAAGTGGGCGGAGACGTCGGTGCCGAGCAGGTTGTGCAGCAGGACGGCGGGCTCGGTGCCGAGGAAGAGCGCCCGGTCCATGATGAACAGCTCGCGGTCGTAGGTGCGCTCGCCGAAGAGGGCGGGCAGGAACGACTTGAGATTGCGGTAGCTGACGTAGGTGAGATAGAAGGTCGCCACGCCGGTGACCACGAGGACCGCCCGGTCGCGCGTCCAGTGCTCGCGGATCCGGGCCCGCATCATCTCGGGCATCAGCCGCGGCCGGAAGCGCGAGGCCCACAGCGTGCGCGGCAGCAGGTCGGCCGCGAAGGCACCGGCGATCAGCATCGGCAGCCGGACCCAGGCCGGACCGAGGAAGCCGTCGGGGTCGGCGAGGCCGCGGCCCAGGTGCACCGCGGCCAGCACGGCCAGCAGGCTCATCGTCAAGGCGATGCCCACGAGCAGGATCTGGGCGCGGCGGTACACCCGGCCAGTGTAGGGACCGGCGCGGACGCTCAGCCCGCCGCCAGCGGGGCCAGGCGGGCGGGGTCGACCGCGAGGTCGACGACGTCACCGGGGCCGACGTGGCTGCCAAGGCCGGCGACGGCATCGACCTCGCCGATCCCGGCCACGGCCACCACCAGGCGCAGCTGCTCGGCGGCGGCCCGGGCCGAGGTCACGGTGCCGGCGAGCGCGCCGGTGTCGGCCACCCGCAGAGCCGAGCGGCGGAGGGCCACGGCCGCAGCCGGGGGGAGCCCGCCTGCGCGGAGGACCGCGGCCGCGGACGGACCGTCGAGCACCCGGGCGTAGCCGAGGAAGAGGGCGGTGTCCGCGTCGACCGGCGACCGCCAGACGTCGGCGACCGGGCCGTGCTGGACCAGGCGCCCGTCGCGCAGCACCGCCATGGCGTCCGCGACCGCGAAGGCCTCCTCCTGCTCGTGGGTGACCAGCACGGTGGTCGTCCCGGCGTCGCGGAGGATCGATCGCAGGTCCTCGGCCAGACGGGCACGCAGACCGGCGTCCAGCGACGAGAGCGGCTCGTCGAGCAGGAGGGCACGGGGGTCTGCCGCGAGCGCGCGGGCCAGCGCGACGCGCTGGCGCTCGCCGCCCGACAGGGTGGCCGGCAGCCGGTCGGCGTACGCCGTCAGGCCGACCAGCTCGAGCAGCCCGCCCACGGTGGCGGCCGCCCGGTCGGCGGCCACGCGGCGGACCCGCAGCGGGTAGGCGACGTTCTGGCCGACCGTCAGGTGGGGGAAGAGCTGGCCGTCCTGGAACATCAGGGCGAAGCCGCGGCGGTGGGTCGGGACTCCGGCGAGGTCGCGCCCCTCGAGCAGGACCCGCCCCTCCCGGAGCGGCTCCAGCCCCGCCAGCGCGCGCAGCAGCGTCGACTTGCCGGAGCCCGACGGCCCGAGCACGGCCAGGACGCTGCCCGGAGCCACCGTCAGCGAGACGTCGCGCAGCACCGGCTGGCGGTCGTAGTCGACACCGACGCGGTCGAGCTCCACCGCCGCAGGGGCCCGGCCGGCGGGCTGCCCACTCGGCCGCGCCGTCATGCTCACCACGCTCCCACGCTGCGCACGCGCAGCCTCTCGACGCCCAGCATCACCGCGGTCGTGGCGGCCGCGAGCACGACCGAGGCCGCGAGCGCCATCTCGGCGTTGAGCGCGCCAGGACGGCCGAGCAGGCGGAAGATGACCACCGGCAGGGTCGGGTGGTCCTCGCGGACCAGGAACGACGTGGCCCCGAACTCCCCGAGGGACACCGCGAACGCGAAGCCGGCGGCCGCGAGCAGGGGACGCCACACGACGGGGAGGTCGACGGTCAGCGCCACCCGCCACGGTGGTGCGCCCAGCGACGCGGCCGCCTGGCGCTGACGGTCGTCGACTCCCGCCAGTGCGGGCGCGAGCGTGCGGACCACGAGCGGGAGCGCCACCAGCGCCTGCGCCACCGGCACCAGCAGCGGGCTGTCGCGCAGGTCCAGGGGTGGCCGGTCGAGCGTGATCAGGAAGCCGAAGCCGACGATCACGGCGGAGACCCCCAGCGGCAGCATGAACAGTCCGTCCAGTGCGGCGCGGACTCGGCGCTCGCCCGAGGACCGCGACCGTCCCGTGGCGACCACGGCCACCAGCAGCCCCAGCAGCACGGACATCCAGGTGGCGTCGAACGCCGTCCGCAGCGACGTGACGAGTGCGTCGAGGACCGGGGCGACCAGGGCCGGCGACGGCCGGGACAGCGCCTCGTAGGCGGCCAGGCTCCAGGTCCCGTCGACGCGCAGGGAGCCGACCACCAGCGTCGTCAGCGGTGCGGCGACCAGCACCACCGGCACCGCGGCGACCGCCACCACGGCGACGTCCGAGCGGCCCGGGCGCGGGGCGCGCGCGTGTCCCCGGGCGAGCGTCGGATCGGGCACCCGATGCAGCCGCTGCGCCACGAGCAGCAGCCCGACCACGACCAGCAGCTGCAGCATCGACAGCACCGCCGCCGCGCGCAGGTCGAGGAGGTCGGTCGTGAGCAGGTAGATCTCGGTCTCGACCGTCGAGTAACGCAGGGCGCCGAGCGTCAGCACGATGCCGAACGCCGTCGCACAGAACAGGAAGACCACGCTGGCGGCCGACACCACGACCGGCCGGAGCGCCGGGAGCGTCACGGTCCACCAGACCTGGCGGGGCGAGGCACCCAGCACCGCCGCCGCCTCGGCGGGGCGCGGGTCGAGGGTTTCCCAGGTGCTGCCGACCGCGCGTACGACGACGGCCACGTTGAAGAACACCAGGGAGGCGACGATGACGACAGGGCTACCGTCGAGTCCCAGGCCGCCCAGCGGGCCACCCTCGGCCACCAGACGGCGGAAGCCCACGCCGACCACGACGGTCGGGAGCACGAAGGGCACGAGCAGGCTCGCGCGCAGCGCGGCCCGCCCCGGGAAGCTGCGCCGGTAGAGCAGGTGGGCGACCGGGAGCCCGAGCAGGACCGACAGGGCGGTGCCGGCCGTGGCCGACCAGAGCGTGAACCACAGCACGCGGTGCACGCGGGGGCGCCCGAGGACCTCGGCGACGGCGCCGGGGTCGAATCCGCCGTCCGTCCACAGGCCGCGACCCACCATGCCGGTCACCGGCAGCACGAAGAAGACCCCCAGCACCGCCAGCGGCGGGAGTGCCAGCACCAGGAGCGTGCCCGTCCTGCGGCCGGTCACCGGGTGGTGACGTCCTGCCAGGTGGTCAGCCACTCGTCGCGGTGGGCGTCGATGTCGGCGGGGTCGAGCGTGTACGGCGTCGCGGGCTGCCGCGCGAACCTCGCCCAGGCAGGGGGCAGGCTCACGCCGTCGCGGACCGGGAAGACATACATGCTCTCGGGGAGGGCGGCCTGCACGTCGTCACTCAGCAGGAACTCGAGGAGGGCCTTCGCCCCGTCGGGGTTGTCGGCCCCGGCCAGCACTCCGGCGTACTCCACCTGGCGGAAGCAGGTGTCGAGGAGGGCCCGGGTCGACGAGCGTCCGTCGTCTCCCACGGTGAACGCGGGCGAGGAGTCGTAGGACACCACGATCGGCCGGGTGCCGTCGCCGCCACCCTGGGTGAAGTCGACGTAGTAGGCGTCGCTCCAGCCGCTGGTCAGCCGGGTGCCGTTGGCCATCAGGTCCGCCCAGTAGTCCGGCCAGTCGTCGCCCTCGGCCGCGATCGTGGCCAGCAGGAACGCCAGCCCCGGCGAGCTGGTCGTGGCGCCGGGCGCGACGAAGAGGTCACGGTAGGCCGGGTCGGTGAGGTCCTGCAGGGTGCGCGGCGGCCGGAGACCCTCTGCGCGGAACCACGTCGTGTCGACGTTGACGCAGACGCTGCCGGTGTCGACGGGGACGAGCCGGTCGGCACCCTCGGGCAGGGAGTAGGCGTCGGCGCCCGGCGGCAGCGCGACGTCGGCGGCCTCGAAGACCCCGGCGTCCAGCGCCCGCGTGGCGAAGGTGTTGTCGACGCCGAAGGCGACGTCCCCGGTGGGCGAGTCCTTGGTCAGCACGAGCTTGTTGGTCAGGGTGCCCGCGTCGCCGTTGGCGCGGACGACGAGCGTGTAGCCGGTCTCGTCCTGGAACTCCTTCACCAGCGCGTCGGGCAGCGCGAACGACTCGTGGGTCACCAGCACGACGGGCGCGCCGGCGCCCCGGCTGCCCGGGAGGTCGGGTGGGGAGTCGTCCTCCGCCAGGCTGCACGCGGCCAGGGACAGCACCGCCGTCAGGGCTGCGGCGACCGCGGCACACCGCCTGGCGGGCACCGATGGATGCCTCAACTCGACTCCCTTCGCCGGTGCTAACCGGATCAGGTTCGGAGGGTCTGCGGCGGATCCGCACTCTCAGCCCGGCCCTGCATGCAGGCGGGCTCCCCTGTCTTGTGCGCCCATGGTAGCCGCCGCCTCCCCAGCCGGACCCGGGCCTAGGGTGGGGCCGTGCCCAGCCCGCTGCACCAGCTCTACGCCACCGTCGTGCCGCGGCTGCGGCGGGCGACGGAGCTCGTCGACGAGCCCACGGAGCGTGCCCGCCTGGTCGAGGCCCACCGTGGCCTCGTCCCCGGGCTGCCCACCCGAGCGGTGCCGGGCCTCGCCCGCCGGTGGAGCGTCTCGGAGGAGGACTGCGGCGGCTCCCCGGCGTACGTCCTCACGCCGCGCGGCGGGTCGCCACGGCGGACGGTCGTCTACGTCCACGGGGGCGGCTTCGTCTCCGCCCTGGACGCCTTCCACGTCCGCTACGGCGTCGCGCTGGCCGGCGCGCTCGGGGCGCGACTGGTGCTGCCGACGTACGCCCTGACGCCCGAGCACACCTGGCGCGACAGCCACCAGGCCCTCGCCGACCTCACGAGCCGATGGTCGGCCGAGCCGGGTGGGAGCGTGCTGGTCGGCGACTCCGCCGGCGGCGGCCTCGCCCTGGCCGTCGCCCTCACCCTGCGCGACCGGGCCGAGGCTGGAGCTGCCGCCCAGCCGAGGCGGATCGTCCTCCACGCGCCGTGGGTCGACCTCACCACCAGCACGCCGGACACCCCGCTCTTCGCGCGCCGCGACCCGTGGCTCAAGCTCGGCAAGGTGCACGTCTATGCCCGATGGTGGGCCGGGTCGGAGGAGGACCTAGGGCGGCCCGAGGTGAGCCCGGCACTGGGCGACCTGGCCGGGCTCCCGCCCGCGCTGATGTTCTACGGCACCCGTGACCTGCTCGCCCCTGGCTGTCGCCTGCTCGCGCGCCGGGCCCGCGAGGCGGGCTGGGACCTGACCGCCCTCGAGGAGCCCGACCTCATCCACGTCTACGGCATCATGCCGGGGCTGCCCGAGGCGCGGCGCGCGCTCCGGCGGACCCTCGACTTCTGCCGCTGACCGCTACGCGGAGGCGTAGACGACGCCGTCGGCGGTGCGCTCGGCGACGACGTCACCACGCGCGACCAGCAGCTGGAGGTGGGCCCGGGTCTCGAGGGTGGCCAGCGCGGCGTTGAAGAGGTCGAGGTCGGCGAAGGCCTTGTCGTGGCGGGTCCAGGGCAGCGCGTGCGCGACGACGTACGCCGTGCCGGGCGCCGCGCGCACGGCAGCGAGGCAGAGTGCGAGCCGGCGCTCGTGGTGCACCAGCAGCTCGTCCACCCTGCGGTGGGTGGAGCCGGCGACCGGGCCGTGGGCGGGCAGCAGCCGCAGGTCGGGGAGCGCGCGCACCTTGGCCAGCGAGCCCAGGAAATCCGTCAGCGGCTGCGCCGCGAGCGCCGGCTCGAAGCCGATCGAGGGGGTGATCCGCGGCAGCACGTGGTCGCCGGCGAAGAGCAGGCCCGCTGCCTGATCGGCGAAGACGAAGTGGCCCTGCGTGTGCCCCGGTGTGTGCACGGCGTCGATCGCCCGGCTCCCGACCGCGATCGTCTGGTCGCCGTCGAGCCACGCGTCGGGGTCCTCCCAGAGGGACAGGTCGATCACGGTGCGGCCGATGAAGCGCGCCCACGCCTCGGCGATGTCGTGGGCGCCGACGTCGTGCAGCATCCGCACGTGCGGGTCCTCCGCCACCGTGCGGTCGCGCCGGATCAGCTCCAGCGAGGACCGCTCGGCGAGTCCCAGCGTGACCCGCGCGCCCACCTCGCGGCGCAGCGCCACGGCCTGCGTGTAGTGGTCGCGGTGCACATGGGTGACCAGGAAGTCGGTGATGTCACGCGCGGCGTGCCCCAGCGTGGCCAACGCGGCGTCGAGGACGGCGCGCGACTCGGCGATCGCCCAGCCGCCGTCGACCAGCGTGAGTCCGCGCTCGCTCTCCAGGACATAGACGTTGACCGCGCGCAGGCCGTCGGTCGGCAGCGGCAGCGGGATCCGGTGGACCCCCGGCGCGACCTCCCAGGCGCCGGGGTCGGTCCACGCACCGGCCTCGTCGTCCGGCGTACGTCCTGGCACCTCCACGCGGACATCCTCGCCGGTGCGGTGCGCGTGCGGGACGCCCACCCCCGGCGTCGATAGGGTCGCTGGCGTGTCGGGTGGGTACGTCGTCGCGGCGGGGGGCATCGCCCTGGACCTCAAGGCGCGCGCCCAGGCCGCGCTGGTCCGCGGCTCCAGCAACCGCGGGACGCTCACCCGGTGTCCCGGCGGCGTCGCCCGCAACGTCGCGGAGAACCTCGCCCGGCTCGGCACGCCCGCCCATCTGGTCGGAGCGGTGGGCGACGACCCCCTCGGGGTGGAGCTCGTCGAGGCCACCCGCGCCGCCGGCGTGACCGTCGTCCCCGTCGGGCGGCGGGAGCTGACCGGCACCTACACGGCGATGCTCGACGAGCACGGCGAGCTGCTCGCCGGCGTGGCCGACCTGGCCGCCACCGAGGCCCTGTCGCCCGACGACCTCGCCGTGATGCTGCCCCTGGTCGCGGGCGCCCGGCTGCTCGTGGCCGATGCCAACCTGCCGGTGGCGTTCCTGCACAACCTGGTGGTCCGCGCCCGCGACGCCCAGGTCCCGGTCGTGCTCGACCCCGTGAGCGTCCCCAAGGCGGGACGGGTCTCGGCCGTGCTCGACTCCCGCCACCCCGTGCTGCTGGTCAGCCCCAACCGCGACGAGCTCGCGGCGCTGAGCGACAGCCCCGTGGCGAGCCGCGCCGAGATCGTCAATGCCGCTCGACGGCTGTGCGCGCTCGGCGCTGAGAACGTCTGGGTCCGGATGGGGGCCGAGGGGTCGCTGCTGGTGCCGCGGGCCGACGAGCCGGTGCCGCTCGGCGCCCACCGGGTGACGGTCGTCGACGTGACCGGGGGTGGCGACGCCATGCTGGCCGGCATGTGTCACCGCTGGCTCGCGGGCGACTCGCTCGCCGACGCCGCGGCCTACGGCCAGGCGGTGGCCGCGCTGACCGTCGCCTCCGCCGAGACCGTGCGGCCCGACCTCTCCCCGGAGCTGGTCGACGAGCTCCTCAGCGGCGCCCACGGGAGGTGGCGGTGACCGCCTCGCCGTACGACGTCGCACCCGAGGTCGCCGAGGCCCTGGCCGCCGGCGCCCCGGTGGTCGCCCTGGAGAGCACGATCATCAGCCACGGCATGCCCTACCCGCAGAACGTCGCCATGGCCGTCGAGGTGGAGGGCATCGTGCGCGACCACGGCGCCACCCCGGCGACCATCGCCGTCCTCGACGGCCGGCCGCGGATCGGCCTGGACGCCGCACAGCTCGAGCTGCTCGCCTCCGACCCCGGGGTCGCCAAGGCCAGCGTCCGGGACCTGCCGGTGCTGACGGCCCAGGGCCGGCACGGGGCGACCACGGTGGCCGCCACCATGAGGCTCGCGGCGCTCGCCGGCATCCGCGTCTTCGTCACCGGTGGGCTGGGCGGTGTCCACCGGGGCGCGCAGCAGAGCTTCGACGTCTCCGCGGACCTCACCGAGCTGGCGCGGACGCCGGTGGCGGTCGTGTGCGCCGGCGTGAAGTCGATCCTCGACATCGGCCTGACGCTGGAGGCGCTGGAGACGCTCGGCGTGCCGGTGCTGGCCGTGGGCAGCGAGGAGTTCCCCTCCTTCTACTCCCGCAGCAGCGGCTTCCGGGCGCCCACCCGGGTCGACTCGCCGGCCGAGGTGGCCGACGTGATGCGCGCCCAGTGGGGGCTCGGGCTGCCGGCGGGACTGGTCGTGGCCCACCCGATCCCGGCCGAGGACGAGATCCCGGCCGGCGAGATCGGCGCGGTCATCGAGGAGGCCCTGGCCGACCTCGACCGGCTCGGGATCGGCGGCCAGGCGGCGACGCCCTATCTGCTCGGCCGGATGGTGGAGCTGACCGGAGGCGCCAGCCTGACCGCCAACATCGCGCTGGTGCGCCACAACGCGCGCTTCGGCGCCGCCGTGGCGGCGGCGTACGCCGGCTGAGCCGGCGCGAGGCGGGTCCGATCGGACGATCGGGTGCCCACGGCGGCCCCGCGCCCTAGTCTTCCTTCGTGGTCGACCCCCTGAAGAAGGCACGCGACGCCGATCGCGACGCCGCGATCGAGGTCGTCGAGGCGGCCTACGCCGACGGCCAGATCACCCAGCCCGACTACGAGATCCGGGTCGACCGGCTGCTGAAGGCCCAGACGGTCGGTGAGGTGCAGCAGCAGGTGCACGACCTGCGGCGCGACCCCGAGGAGGAGGTCACCGACGTCGTCGAGGCGGTCACCGGCGAGACGGTGCGCCCGCCGCCGACCCCGCCGACGGCCCGGATCCGACGCCCGCGCTCGACGTCGGGGGCCACCCCGCGCCTCGGCCTGGTCACCTCCGTGGTCATCGGCGTGATCGTGCTCGGCGCCGCGCTCGCCGTGGCGCTGCCGCTGTGGCTGACCACCCGCAGCACCGAGGGGGTCGCGACCGGGCCGGTGGGCCTGGGCGAGCGGGTGGACCTGCACACGCCGGAGGGCTATCAGCTGTTCGCGGAGGCTCTCGAGGAGAAGACGGGTGGCCGCGAGGCGTTCCGGTTGGTGCTCTACCCCGACTACGCCGTCGTCGACGTGCCCGTGGACCGCTCGTCGCAGCGCAGCCACGGCTGGTACTTCGACGGCGACTGGAGCGAGTTCGGGGGCAAGGGCACCTCGACGGAGGAGCGCTTCAGCGTCGACCAGGTCGACGGCTCCGTGGTCGCCCAGGGCATCCAGCTCGCCCGGGACAACGTCGACGAGCCGAGCGCGTGGTACGTCATCATCGAGGCACCGGACACGGACTTCGGAGACACCTGCCTGACGGCGTACGCCAGCAACGACTACCAGGAGAGCTTCTTCGTGCGGCTGACCTGCGACGGCACGGTCGTCCAGTAGCGGGACTCGTGGAGCCGCTGGGGCTGCTGAGATGGATGGGGCTGGAGCCGCCTGTCGGAATCGAACCGACGACCTAATCATTACGAGTGATTCGCTCTACCGACTGAGCTAAGGCGGCCTGCTGCCCGGCACGGCGTACGGCGTGAGCCGGCGCCGGACTCCGGGCAACGCGGAGCAGTATACGGACGACGCACCCACCCGGGAAAACGCCCGCGGCCGCCGCCGCGGACGCTCTCGGAGCGGCCTCCGCTGTTGTCCGTAGCCCGACAGGACTAGACGAGTCCGTCGATCGGAGGAGGAGTTTGGACGTTCCCTACCGCGAGGCCTTTGTCAACGGTTACGGTCAAGCCCGGCAAGTTCGTTTGGCAACTCGGGAGACCAACAATGATGCCAGTTCTCGGGACCCCCATCCCCCGACAGGTGTCCTTCGTCGGACCCTTCGGGGTCGGGAAGACCACGGCAGTCTGCACCGTGTCGGACACGCAGGTGTCCTCCACGGAGGTGCTCAGCTCCGCTCTCCGCGCCCGCACGGGCCGGCCCGGACGGCACCTCAAGACGACGACGACCGTCGGTCTGGAGATCGGCGAGTGGGTGTCGCCCGACGGCCAGCAGGTCTCGGTCGTCGGCACCCCTGGGCAGGAGCGCTTCGACCTGGTGCGGAAGTCGGCGATGCCGCGCAGCACCGGAGTCGTGCTCTGGCTGTTCGGCCACCACGATCTGGCCCTGCTCGACACCGAGCTGTGGCTGGACTTCATCGGCGCGGAGGTCCCCACCTCCAAGCTGACGGTGGCCGTCACCCGACTGGATGAGCCGGCCACGCAGCTCGACGGCTTCCGTGACGTCGTCGCGCGGCTGGACGACCGGATCCCGGTCGTCGCAGCCGACCCTCGCGACCGCGGCTCGGTCATCGAGGTGCTGCACACCGCCCTGCGAATCCCCCTCTCCGAGAAGGAGGCCGTCGGATGACGACCATGACCCCCACCGCTCTCGCCGAGCGCCTCCACCCCTTCGACCTCGAGCCGACCGACCTCGAGGAGCGGGACGCCGAGATCGTCATCCTGGCTCCCCGCAACGCCACGGCCGACCTGACCCGCCGGCCCGACGGCATCGAGATGGACCGGGACATCGCCGACTCCTGGGAGCTGTGGTCCGCCCAGATCGGGCGGGCGCTGCTCCCGGTGCTGCAGACCCTCGCCGGCTCGCTGCCCTCGTTCAGCTCGGCGATGATCTGCACCGCCGACGGCTTCAACCTGTGCACCATCGGCGTCGACGAGACCGAGGTCAGCCGGCTGTCGGCCATGACCAGCTCGCTGCACTCGATCGCCGACGCCGTGTCGAGCTCCGTGCACGACGAGAGCGGCGGGGCCCTCGACATGGTCACGCTCACCAACGGCTCGTCCAAGACGGTCGTGCTCGCCGTGCGCGACCTGATCGTCGGTCCCCTGCTGCTGTGGGTGACCGTCGGGGAGGACTCCCTCGGCGCTCTCCTGATGCGTGCCAAGGTCGCCGCCGGCTCCGTCCGCGACCAGCTCGCCGACAGCTGACCCCCCACCCGACCGAACCCGAACACCCTGGAGGACATCACCATGCTGGACATCGACATCAACCTGCTGGAGCAGGTCGTCAAGGAGGCCAAGGAGACGCTGCGCGACGGCCTGGTCGCCACCGACATCTGGGACCGCGAGAGCGGCCTCAGCCTGGCGGGGCACAACCCCCAGCCCGAGGCGGTGGCGCTGTTCAACCAGCTGACCAACGAGATGTCCTCGACGCTGGCCGGCTCGAACTTCCCGGCCCTCAACCGCTACTTCCTGCTCGACCTCGAGGGCGGCAACACCGTGGTCTGCCAGAAGCACGGCGACGACCTGATGTCGGGCATGCTCCTCGACGCCGCCAAGGTCAACCTCGGCATCCTCGTCAGCATCGTCATCCCCAAGTACGCCGCCGGCATCGCCTCGGCGCGCAACCAGCACTGACGCAGCCCCACACGAGCCAGACCTCCCTGGCACAGGGCCGGTCCCGGAAGCCCCCCTCCGGACCGGCCCTGTGGCGTGGGTGCCGTCGAGGGTGCCTCAGCAGGACAGGCCGTCCGGGGGCACGGCGCCGGTGACGAGGTAGTCCTCCACGGCCCGGTCCACGCAGTCGTTGCCGGAGCGGTAGCCGGTGTGCCCGTCGCCGTCGCGGCTGACCAGCACCCCCGACTCGAGCTGGGACGCCAGCGCCTCGGCCCACCGGTAGGGAGTCGCGGGGTCGCGGGTGGTGCCGATCACCAGGATCGGGGCCGCCCCGGCGGCGGTCGCGGCGCGCGCCGGCCGAGGAGGCCGTGCCCCGAAGCCACGGCAGGCGGTGAGGCCCCAGGCGAACACCGCGCCGAAGCTCGGCGAGGCCCGCTCGAAGACCGGAAGCTCCCGGCGTACGTCGGCGGGAGAGGCTGCCGACGGGTCGTCGAGGCAGTTGATCGCGAGGTTGGCCTCGAGACTGTTGTCCTCGTAGCCGTCGCCGTCGGGACTGCGCGAGGCGTAGGAGTCGGCGAGCTGCAGCAGGGTCGTGCCGTCGCCCTCGAAGGCGTCGCGGAGCGCGTTGGACAGCATGAACCACAGCGAGCGGCTGTAGAGCGGGTAGGCGATGCCGTAGACGGCCGAGCCGACGGTGAGCTGGCGACCCCCCGCAGCCGGCAGCGGCCGGGTGTCGAGGTCGCTGAGCAGGTCGGCGATGCGGCGACGCCCCTCTTCGACGGAGCCACCGAGATAGCACTCGTCGGTGCTCTCGAAGCAGTTGGTGATGTAGGAGTCGAGAGCGGTCTGGAAGCCCTCGACCTGCTCCAGTGAGGTGTCACGCCCGTCCAGTGAGGGGTCCATCGCCCCGTCGAGCACCATGCGACCCACCCGCTGCGGGAACAGGTCGGCATAGACGGCGCCCAGCTTGGTGCCGTAGGACGCCCCGAAGTAGACCATCGTGCTCTCCCCCAGCGCGGCTCGGAGCACGTCCATGTCGCGCGCCGCCTCGACGGTGGAGACGTGCGCGACGAGGTCGCCGGACAGGGCGCGGCAGCCCGAGCCGAACGCACGCACGCTGCGCAGGAGGGAGGCCACCTCGTCGGGGGTGTCGGGCTCGGGGTCGGCGGCGACGTAGGCATCGAGCTCGTCGTCGCTCAGGCAGTCGATCGCGGTGCTGTCGCCGACGCCGCGCGGGTCGAAGCCGACCACGTCGAACCTCTCGACGATCTCGCGGCCGAACGCCGCCGAGGCCAGCGAGGCGTAGCGGGTGCCGGGAACCCCCGGTCCGCCAGGGTTGACCACGAGGGACCCCAACCGGTCGTCGGGCACGGTGGCGCGGTGGCGGAGCAGCGCCAGCGTGAGGGTCTCCCCCGCGGGGTGGCGGTAGTCGAGCGGCACCTCCAGGGTGGCGCAGTCGTCGGCGTCGTCGTCGGCGCACGGCTGCCACGACAGGTCCTGGGAGTAGAACCCGGCCAGCCCCGGGCTCGGTGGCGCCGCTGTGGTCGCGTCGGGGACGGAGGTGAGGCCGGGCCGCGCGGGCTGCGCGCCCAGCCGCCCGCCCACGACCAGCATGGTGCCGACCACGCCCGCAGCGACGCCGACCAGGCCGAGCACGAGCAGCCCGGCGACCCACCGCCGCATCAGGCGCTCCGGCGGGGCGCCCGCAGGGCGAGCATCATCGACTCGAGCGCGAGCAGGGGTGGGACGTTGAACTCCAGCATCTGCTCGCGGGCCGCGAAGATCGCGTCGATCCGGCGCAGGTGGGACTCCGGCGTCGCCGCACGAGCCAGCTCGCCGATCTCGCCGCGCTGCTCCTCGTTGACGAGTGCGCCCGCCCCGCCCCTGGCCACCACGATCGCGTCGCGATAGACCGAGGCGAGGTCCATCAGCCCGCGGTCGACGACGTCGAGGTGGCGGCGCTTGGCGCGGGTCTTCTGGGCCTTCTGCAGCGCGGCGAGCGCCGGGGCGTAGTCACGCGGTCTGCGGCCCCTCTCGACGACGCCGTAGGCGGCGTCGAGATCGGACTTCTCGCGGGCGTCGAGCTCGCCCGTGATGCCCTCCGCCTCCTCGAGCGTGGCCTCGTGGAGGTTGGTGGCAGCGGTCATGCAGGCCGCCAGCGAGGTGAGCCGCGTGGGAAGCGACACCACCTCGCGTCGCCGGTTGCGGGTCGCCTCGTCGCGCGCCAGGGCCCGCGCGCGACCGATGTGGCCCTGGCTCGCGCGCGCGGCGTAGGACGCGAGCGCGTCGTCCACTCCGTCGTGGAGGGCCAGGTGGGCCGCGACCTCGGCGGTCGTCGGCGTCGTCAGGGAGACCAGCCGGCAGCGGGAGCGGATGGTCGGGAGCACGTCCTCGACGGTGGGGGCGCAGAGGACCCAGACGGTGTGGCCTGTCGGCTCCTCGATCGCCTTGAGCAGGGCGTTGCAGGCCTGGTCGGTGAGCCGGTCGGCGTCCTCGACGACCATCACCTGATAGCCGTGGCCGATCGGCGCGAGGGCCGAGCGGCGGACCAGCTCGCGGACCTCGTCGACCCCGATCGACAGCTTGTCGGTGGCGACCCGGGTGATGTCGGGATGCGAGCCGACCAGGGCGGTGCGGCAGGCCTGGCACTCCCCGCACCCTCGCTCGGGGCACTGCAGCGCCGCCGCGAACGCCAGCGCCGCGTTGGAGCGTCCCGAGCCCGGGGGGCCGGTGATCAGCCAGGCGTGGGTCATGCCGGTGCCCTGCGCGGCCGACCGCAGCACCCCGATGGCGGCGCGCTGGCCGACCAGGGCCTCCCACACGGTCACAGTGGCGCCTCCTCGGCCGTGCCGTCGGCGCCGCCGCCCAGGTGGTGGCCACGAGCCGTCGCGAGCAACGGTACGACGTGCTCGCGCACCGCGGCGGCGATCTCCTCCACCGGCGACCGGGCGTCGAGCACGAGGTAGCGGGACGGCGTCTCGGCCGCCATGGCCAGGAACGCCTGGCGCACCCGCTGGTGGAACTCCACCGACTCGCCCTCGATGCGGTCGCGCTCGGCGAACCGGCCCAGGCCGTCGTCGGGCGCGAGGTCGAGCACGACGGTCAGCTGGGGCCTCAGGTCGTGGGTGGCCCAGCGGGCCACCGCCGCGACCTCCTCCACTCGCAGCGGTCGGCCGGCCCCCTGGTAGGCGAGCGTCGAGTCGACGTAGCGGTCGGTGATCACGACCGCTCCGCCGGCCAGTGCGGGCAGGACCACGGAGTCGACGTGCTCGGCCTTGTCCGCGGCGTAGAGGAGGGCCTCGGTGCGGTCGGAGAGACGGCCGGTCGCCGGGTCGAGCACGATCTGCCGCAGCTGCCGACCCACCTCGGTGTCGCCCGGCTCGAAGGTCTGCACCACGACATGGCCCCGGGCGACGAGCCAGTCGCCCAGCAGCCGGGCCTGCGTCGACTTGCCGGCTCCCTCGCCCCCCTCGAAGCAGACGAAGAGCCCGGTGGTGCTCATCACGCCCGGGCCGCCGTCGGGCGGCGACCCCAGCGGAAGCCCCGGGGGTATCTGCTCGGACAGGGTCGGCTCCTCGCCTGGGACGGACGGATGACAACGGTACGAGGTGCCACCCCCCGGCGTCATGCCGACCCCGAGCAAGGGCGGTCATCAACAGGTCATCCAACCGTCATCAAGTTGAATCCGGTCGGGCCATCCCGTTCCGAGCGGATCGCAGGTAACTTGGAAGGACCGCGGGATGGGGAAGTCTCGCGGTGACAGACATGGGGTCTCGACCATCGCCGCGATCCGGCGGTGGCGGTGCCTCGACGGGGAGCTGCCATGACCGAGCCGGATCCGGTCGGCACCCAGCGTGTGGGCCGCCGACATCCGTGGGTCACGCGCGCCGTCACGACGGTCCCGCTCTTCGCGATGACCGCGGGCTGGACCCTGGTCCTCGGCGAGCAGGCCGACGCGCCCAGCGTCGAGATGATCACCGCGGTCGGCGCTCCCCTCCCGGTCGAGGTCGCCGTACCGGGCCCGGTCACCGCCCCGGTCACCGCCGCCCCCGGGAGCCTCAACACCACCGCCGAGCGTGACCTGGCGCGCTCGGCGGATGCCGCCGACATCCCCGACGAGGCGCTCGCCGCCTACCAGCGCGCGGCCACCGTCATCAACGCCACCGATCGCGGCTGCCACCTCGAGTGGGAGCTGCTGGCCGGCATCGGCCGGGTGGAGTCGGACCACGGGCGCTTCGCCGGCAGCGTGCTCGACGCCTCGGGGGTGGCCCAGCCGGCGATCTACGGCATCGCCCTCGACGGCTCCCGCGGCACGTCGGTGATCGACGACACCGACCAGGGCGAGCTCGACGGCGACGCGGCCTACGACCGGGCCGTCGGGCCGATGCAGTTCATCCCCTCGACCTGGACCTACGTCGGCGTGGACGCCGACGGTGACGGCGTCCGCGACCCCCAGGACATCGACGACGCGGCCCTGGCGGCGGCCGTCTATCTGTGCGTGGGCGACCAGGACCTCGGCACGGTGGCGGGCCAGCGCAACGCGGTGCACCGCTACAACCACAGCCAGGAGTACGTCGACCTCGTGCTGAGCATCGCCCGCGCCTACGAGCGCGGCGACTTCACCACGGTGCCGGCGGGCGACGTGCCGAGCCTGCCGACCACCACCCAGACCCGTCCGACCGACCCGGTGGTGCCGCCGGTCACCGACGACCCCGGCGTGCCGGCCTACGAGCAGGTGACCGAGGACCCGGTCTGGGAGCGCGACCCGACGCCGGTCGACCAGGACCACGGGCCGTTCGACCCGGACGACCCCGCCGAGCCCGACCCGGACGACCCGTCGCCCACCGACCCGACACCGACCGACGACCCGTCGCCCACCGACCCGACACCGACCGACGACCCGTCGCCCACCGACCCGACACCGACCGACGACCCGTCGCCCACGGACCCCTCGCCGACCGACGTGCCGACCGACCCGGGAGCCGCCGTCACCGAGGAGTCCGCGGCCGCGCTCTGCGCCGAGATCGGCTACCTCGACGACCCGGCGATCGCCGACGAGCCGTTCGACGCCTGCGTCGCCCTGCTCCTCGACGGCCCCGTCGACGAGGGCCTCCCGACGCCCGAGGTGCTGCTCGCGCGCCTCGAGGAGGCGGGCATCCCGCTGCCGCCTGCGTGACGGTCGCGGGCGCCGGCCCCGCCGGGCGTTAGCCTCGGCCCATGACCTCCACGGCGGCCGCGGTCCGGCCGACCTTCATCCGCTCCGACCTGGTGATCCTCGGCGGCGGCGCGGCCGCCGTCGCCCTCGCGGGGGTCGCCCACTTCGCCGGCTGGGACAGCGTGCTGGCGTTCGTGCTGTCCGGCGCGGCCGTCACGCTGCTGGCGTCGCTGGTGGGGCGGTCCGTCGAACAGCTCGGCGACCGGTTCGGCCCCGGCGCCACCGGGGTGCTGCAGTCCGCGCTGGGCAACCTCCCGGAGCTGTTCATCTGCATCTTCTCCCTCCGCGCCGGGCTGGTCGACGTGGTGCGGGCGGCGCTGGTCGGGTCGATCCTGGCCAACCTGCTGCTGGTCCTCGGGCTGGCCTTCGTGGTCGGCGGCCTGCGGCACGGCGTCCAGCCCCTCGGCTCCGAGCGTGCCCGCACGATCACGGTGCTGATGCTGCTGTCCGTGACGGCGATGGCCATCCCCTCCCTGGCCCACTGGGTCCACACGCCGGCGAGCGAGCACGAGGAGACGTTCTCGATGATCGCCTCGGTGCTGCTGCTCGTGCTCTTCGCGCTGTCGCTGCCGTTCTCGCTGCGCAAGGAGGCCAACGCGGAGGAGGCCGCGCCCGGCGGACACCACGAGGCACCCCGCTGGCCGATCGGCCTAGCGATCGGGCTGCTCGCCCTGGCCGGTGCCCTGGCGGCGTTCGTGTCGGACTGGTTCGTCGTCGCGCTCGAGCCCGCGATGGAGGCGCTCGACATCTCCCAGGCCTTCGCCGGCCTCGTGATCGTCGCGATCGCCGGCAACGCGATCGAGAACGTCGTGGGGATCCAGCTGGCCGCCAAGGGTCAGTCGGAGTACGCCTTCTCGGTGGTCCTCAACTCGCCCCTGCAGATCGCGCTCGTGCTGGCGCCGGTGCTGGTCATCGTCTCGCAGGTCTTCGGACTCGCCACGCTGACGCTGGTGCTAAGCCCGATGCTCGTGCTGGCCCTGGTGCTCGCCGTGGTGCTGGCGGCGTTCATCTCCTTCGACGGGGAGTCGACCTGGCTCGAGGGGGCCGCGCTCGTGGTGCTCTACGCCATCATCGCCACCGTGTTCTGGTGGGGCTAGCCGCCTCCTTGGCCGCCTCCTTCATGGCCGCCTCCTTCTTGGCCGCCTACTTCTTGGCGGTCGCCTTCGTCGTCGCCTTCTTGGCGGTCGTCTTCTTCGCCGTCTTCTTGGCGGTCGTCTTCTTCGCCGTACGCCGACCCGCCTTCTTGGCGGGTCCCTTGGCGCGGCGCTCGGCGAGCAGCTCCGCGGCGCGCTCGAGGGTGATCGACTCGACGGTGTCGTCCTTGCGGAGGGTGGCGTTGAACTCGCCGTCGGTGACGTAGTCGCCGAAGCGCCCGCTCTTGACCACGACCGGCTGCCCGGAGACCGGGTCGGGCCCCAGCTCCTTGAGCGGGGCCGCAGCGGCGGCCCTGCCCCGGGTCTTGGGCTGGGCGTAGATGGCCAGGGCCTCGTCGAGGGTGACGGTCAGCAGCTGGTCCTCCGAGGCGAGGGACCGGGAGTCCGTGCCCTTCTTGAGGTAGGGCCCGTAGCGGCCGTTCTGCGCGGTGATCTCCACGCCCTCGGTGTCGACGCCGACCACGCGGGGCAGTGACAGCAACCGGACGGCGTCATCCAGGGTGACCGTGTCGAGGCTCATCGACTTGAACAGCGAGCCGGTGCGCGCCCTGGCGCCCTTGGGGGCGTCCTCGGGCAGCACCTCGGTGACGTAGGGGCCGTAGCGCCCGTTCTTGGCGACCACGGGCAGCCCGGTGTCGGGGTGGCTGCCGAGGGGCACCTCCGCGCCCGCGGGGTTGGCGAAGAGCTCGCGCGCCTTGTCGAGGGTCAGCTCGGCGGCCGGCAGCAGGGAGGACGCCTAGATGGGCGAGATCGCGACACGCCGCAGC